>JBOHMN010000429.1:0-14756 GCA_050730175.1 Acetobacteraceae bacterium
AGCCACGAAAACTCCGCTTTAGGGTCATTGTCGATGAGAACGTCGATCGCTTTGGCGAGATAGGTGCCGCGCCACGCGAAAAAGCCGGCGATCACCTCCTGCACGCCGCTTGCAATCAGCGCCAGCAGAAAAAAAGTGAAGGCGAGCCCGATCACGACATCGACTACGGCACTCAGGGCCACCGCTCAACCCTCCGGGCCGGACGGCGGCGGTGCCAGAAGGCTGCCGAGAATGATGGCTTGGTAGTTGAACGAGTCGGGTCCGCAGCCGTTGTACCGGCGCATCGCATAAGGCCAGTCACACTGGAAATCCGCCCGGTCTGGAACGCCGCGATAGGTGGTCGGGCGATGATGATGGACCTCGCCATAGGTTTGGCGTGTGCCTTTGTAGAGCGGGCTGTCCGGCCCCAGGTCATGCTTGCCTGCCGTTGCCGCGCAATCCCGGCACGCGCTCATGTAGCTCGGGTCGGATGGAGCGTACCGGCAGAGACGGAGGGCGTTCAGCGCCGGATGTTCCGCACGATAGTCTCGCGCGCCGGCCGCGCCTCTGACCCATTTCTCGAATTTATCTACAAAAACATCCACCGCCTGCTCGATGTTGCGCAACGGATCGGCGATGAAACCACTCACCTCCTCCGGGCGTGGGGGATGATGAGAAATTGTGTACTGACCGATCCCGTAGCCGCGCGAGAGGATATGATCCGCGTCCTTCGAGTCTCGATCCAGCCCGATAATGACGTAGCTGTCCGCATCTCCGGGAGGCTTCGGAACAGCGTAGTGCCGACACCCGCTTTCCTGCTGGAACATCGCAAGCAAGAACGGCATCGGCACGCGCCGACCGGCGGCACGGAAGATCTCGGCGAACGCGTCGCGATTGGCGGTAGCAGCGTCCCGGCTGCTCGGGAGCTTGGGCACGCGGTCTTCGCCAAGCAGCGCCTCGATCGAATCAGCGAGGGCCGGATCAACAATGCCCGTGACATCCCTCACGCCCTGGCTGAAACTCTTGACCGCAACCGGCGCATCGCCGTCCTTGCCCGTGGACCGGCCATCGTTGTGCAGAAGGTCGTACTGCAACGCTCGGACAGCCGCCTGAGTCAAAAGGCCGAATTCGCCGTCGATACCGCGCCAAAGGTATCCGAGTGCCCTGAGATCACGCTGCAACACCTGCACGAGACCGTGATCGGTCCCGACCGCGCGGCAAAGTCCGGCAAGGCGATAGGCAAACGCCATGCGACAAAGCCCGCAAATCGAAAACGGAACGTTATCACTGCGTGTCAGGTAAATTCAAGGAAAATCCGCAGCGTGCTTTTGAGTGCAGAGAGGTTCCGTCCAGACACCGTAGGGGTGGAATTCTACGGTAGTGACGCTACCCAGAGTTGTATTGACCTCGAACTTGCCCCCGATTGTGCGCGACGAGCGAAGCAGTTGATGGGGGCTACCTGGACTTTGAAGCGGTGCTGCGATTTGCCGGGTTGCCATTTCACGATCCGCCGGTCGACGTCGTTGCCCACAGTGTCGGCGGCCTTGCTCTCGGCTTCGCCAACTCCAATCACCGCATTCGCAGCGTCGTCACGGTTGGTGCCCAATACGCCTACTGGCCGGATTATACCGAGGGCCACAAACTCCGGATGCTCGCAAAATGGCATGTTGCGATACCGATGATGACTTCAGCTCTTCGGCTATTTTCCCGGCGAAACGCTCGGTTGGCTCGAAGACACGCCAAAAGGCGTCGTCCGGGACTGAGTCGGGACGCGCAAACGCTTCGAAGACACTTGGCAGAATCATCCAGTAGCGCACTACCGCTTTCGCACCCTCTGCCGGTACCAGCGCCATCCAGCGGGGTCGGTTCTGCCGAGCCGGCTGTCATCGATAAAATCCCTTACCAGGAATAGCCGCGCCGGATTCTACAACGTGAACCGCAATGTGAACCGCCCACCCACGGACCTCCGCGGGCTCACCCGACACGCATTTACCGCCCGGTCCGCAACAGAGCGCAACATGAACGTGGCCAACTTATAAACCGGGAACAAATTGGCGAGCAGGCCAGCGTCTTGGTGGCAACGCACGCTCCAGATCGTCACGATTCCTTACAAAAAGGGGAGCGTATCCCGCCGCGACGTTGCCACGAATCCGTAGGACACTCCGGGTGTCTCTAACGCTCTCGGCAGTTTGGGGTGAATGCCTCGCGTTCCCTATCGTTTGCGACTGAAGGCCGCTAGAGAAAGCTCTCGCATTCATGCATCGTTTTCTGAATACCCGACGCTCTGGCGATCGCCCCTTTGGGGATGAACGCCGTGCGCTTTTGGCGCTCGATTCTGCGGCGGTATTCACCATCGCTCTTCTGCTTCGATTACATCATCTCGGAATTCAACCACTCTGGATCGATGAGGTGACCACAAGGGCCCGCATTGAGCTGCCGTTCCAGGACCTGATTGCGAACTCGCTCCATAACCACCACCTGCCGACCTACTTCTTGCTGCTCGCGGCACTGGCCCCGGGAGCGGGCGCCTGGGCGATGCGGTTGCCGAGCGCAATCGCCGGTGCGTTCGCCGCTACGCTCGGCGGGGCCGTGGGCGGGACGCTCGGCGGCCGAACAGCGGGCTTGATGAGTGGGCTCTTTTTGGCCGCAGCACCGGTCATGGTCCAGTCCGGGCAGGACGCACGGCCCTACGCGATGGAACTCGCGCTCCTGCTCCTCGCGCTCTGGGGTTTGATTCGCTTGGCCGGTGATCCGGATGCGGCCGGCGATACCGTCTGGCGAGGCAGACTTGGCCCGTGGCTGGCCTTCCTGGTCGGGACGACAGGCGCTTTGGCCTTGAGCGGCGACGCGTTGCCCTTCCTGCTCGTGGCCAACCTTGCCGCTTGGCCGATCGCCGGCCGATTGCCGAGCGGTGCGCGGTGGCGCTTCGTCAGTCGATGGATTGCCACGCAGGTCGCCTTGCTACTCCTCGTGGCACCGCTCTACATTGCGATGAATCACGCCGTTGACGGACGATTCGTCGAGGACTTCTCATGGCTCCCTCCGCCCGCCGTGCAGCGCATCTGGCAGGTCGGGGCCACCGTCTATCTCCTGCGCGGCGCTAACATGGTGAGCCTCGAACTGCTTCCTGCGAGCCTCCCCGGTTTCGAGGCCGTCGTGCCACTTTTCGCCCTAGTCGGTTTCGTCGCACTCCGCCGCCGGCCGGCCGCATTCCTGGCCATGGCCCTTGCTGTCCTCTCTCTGCCCGCGCTGCTTTTCCTTGCCCACCCGAGCCACCCCTTTTTGCTACCGCGCTACCTGCTCTGGAGCGGCGCCGTATTCCTGATTGTCGCTGGTGTCGGAGCGGGCTCACTTGTGCAGCAAACCGTCCCACGATTCGGGTTACTCGCGCCGGCGGGTCTTGCTGTCCTTCTCCTTGTGAACCTCCGCCCATACTACAAAAACGAGACGATCCCTCGTTGGGACATCGCCGCGACACTCCTCGCATCCTCCATTGCCGCAGGTGCCGAGGTGCTCGCCGACCAGAACGGGGCACCGATGATGCTCCGCGCCTATCTGCCGGGCGGGGATACCACGCTGCCTCGGAAAAGGGTTCTTTCCGACCTGAGCGAGGCAAAGGCCTCGTTGCGTGAGGGTCACACGGTCATTGCCGTCCACGGCCCGGTCGGGCAAGGGCGGGCGACCCCTTCGGCCACGTTTCTTGCGCACGTCGCAGCACTCGGAGTACCGGCGCAAAAGATCTCGGCTGGCAAGGATATTCTTTTAGTTCGCTTCAACCCTCCGCAAGCCTCAACGCCGGGTTTAATGCAAGCCGATGTGCGATCGAAACCATGACACCCTCTCTGGGCCTCCGCGCCTTTCCGTGGTCGTCCCGATGCATGACGAGGCGGGCGATGCGGAGGACCTGTTCCTGGTGCCGTTTGACATCCTTCTGCCTGCTCACGCTTACCAGGAAGCCTTAGCGTGACTTCCGGCCATGGCCGCCGAACAAAAGCCGACGACGTCCCTCACCCGAAAGGTTCGTTCTGGCATCTATTGAGCGCCTGCGGACCGCTGACAAATCTATCGCCCCGAACGTAGAAACGCAGCAGCCGGTCAGCCGCGCGCGTAATGCCGATCCGTTTGCTCCGCCCGATTTCGCCGGATGCCCGACCGTCAGATCCGAGCCACAGCGGACCGGCCCGGCAAAGGTCGACCCCATCCAACCGGCGATCAATCTTCAAGGCTGCACTCAGCCGGCCTGGGCCTCGTGCCAGGTCCCGCAGCCGCTTGATGGCACGATTTCGCTCCATGATCATGATGCCATCGGTAGGCTCGATCGCTCTGATCAGGACGCCCGCACCCACGCCTGCCGTCTCGCTGGAGACGTTGAGCATGAACGCGCTGCCATAGGCGAGATAGACATATGCGTGCCCGCGCTCGAGGAAAAGCGTCCGATTGCGCGGCGTGATGCCACGATAGGCATGCCCCGCGGGGTCGCCGATGCCATATGCCTCGGTCTCGACGATGCGGCCGCCTGCCACCCCTTCGGCCAATACCCGCACGAGCATTTTGCCGATAAGAAAACGAGCAAGCGCGACAGTACCGACGGGGATCTCTGCCCGCTCCAGCACACGCGGGCGCACTATTGTCGTATCGATTTCATCCCATTCGCTCAACCGAATGGGCGCGCGAAGGTCCGGGCTCGAACGGCTCCCCAAAGTATTGGGTCTCCCGGGCCACCCCGCCCATCCAGGAACTCCATGACGCTCACCGAGTAGCTCGGCTGGCCGTCATACGTGAGGATGAATTCCGTGACCCAGAGCTCGCGCGTGCCGACAATGCGGCGCACCATGAAGCGCTTCAAGTTCGGCTGCGCCACGCGCGACGCCTGGATATTGTGCCGGCCCCTGATGCGCTCGCTCGATTGCGGATACTCGAGCGCCGCGTCCTCTCGGTATATCTCGTGCTCACCTTCGAAGTCATTCGCGTCCGCTGCCGCCCAGTGGCGATTCAGTGCTGCCCGAATCTCATTCTCATCCATGCTGCCCTTCCCGTTCCTGGTGATGAGGGTCGATCCGCTCAGTGCCGTCGCACGTCGACCGCTCGCGCGAGCTCGGACACGAGCCGGCGATCTACCCCGCTGCGCAACCCGGCAGCGGAACAAGGCTCCCCAGCATCGTCGGTATGAATTCCGCGACTGTCGGGTGGATATGCATCGCACGCCTGCTCCGGCCATCGAACAGAGTGGCAACGACGATTTCATGATCGTTCCACGATGTATGCGTGAACGCGCCTTTGCCATTGCAGTCGCCTAGCGCCCGGATGCCAGGGGTCGAGGTACGCAGCGCATCGTCCACGACGATATAGCCGCGCTCGTCCCGCTTGACCCCTGCACGGTCGAGACCGAAATCATCCGTGTTGGGGCGGCGCCCCGTTGCGACAGGCAGGTACGAGCCGCGGAGCTCTGCAGTGCCGCCGCGATCGACCGTCATGGCAATGTCGCCACCTTGTTTGCCGATGCCCAGGCACTTCGCGTTGCAGCGAACCGCGATGCCCTCCCGCGCCAAAATACCAGTGATTGCTCCCGATAGGTCTTCGTCCTCTCGCGAAACCAGGCGTGGACCCAGCTCGACAATCGTGACCTGGCTGCCGAACCGCCGGTACATCTGGCCGAATTCCAGCCCGAGGTAGCTGCCGCCCAACACCAACAGATGGCGCGGCACCAAGTCCACATCCATCATCGAACTGTTGGTGAGGTAATGGACCTGGTCAAGGCCGGGGATGTCAGGCACCGCCGCTCGCGCGCTGACATCGATGAAAATCCGTTCGGACGTGCGGACCTCGCCGCCAGCCTGCACCTCGCGCGGCGATACGAACCGCGCATGGGCTTCATAGACTCGACAGTTCTGCAGATTCCTGAGACCGCGCTCAATGCTGCGATTGGAGAGCCCGACGACATGATCCTTGCGTGCTTTGACCCGCGTCATATCGACTTTGACATCGCCGACGGGCAGCTCCGTCACTCTGGGCTCTCAGTTGATCGCACACGCATAGGCGCACGCAGCGCGGGGCGGGCCCGTTCAACTGACTCGGGGAATGAAGCCGGGTACTCCCGTCCCGACCACCGCGTTGAATCGGACTCTCGTCGTGATGCCCTCGCGAATCTCCCGCATCGCGTCTTCAGGAAGGGTCGATACATCAAAGTTCTCCTGGATATAGCGAGGCGTCGTAGAGGTGGTCAGAAAAGCGCTGCCGCGTTGTACGGCCCACGCCAGCGCAACCTGAGCAGGCGTCTTGTGGACGCGCCGCGCGATGGCTGTGATGACAGGATCATCCAGCAGTTTGGGAGTGAGGCTGTGCCCCAGTGCGGCAAACGCCAGCAGTACAATCCCGTGCCCCCGACAGAAATCGAGCACGTCCCATTCAGGCAGGTACGGATGGGATTCGACTTGCACGACGGCAGGCTTGATCCGCGCACCCGCAACGATCTCTCGCAGCTTTTCCAGATCGACATCGGATAAGCCGATCGCCTTGCACCGACCGTCGTCAACGAGAGATTCGAGCGCCCGCCACGTGTCCATCAACGTCACCCCGGAATCATAGATGACCTGGCCGCGCCCGTCCCTTGGGTCTTGCTCGTCGCCGGGCTGAAAGGCAAACGGGGTATGGATGAGATAGCAATCGACATAGTCGAGTTGCAGTCGCCGGAGACTCGCGTCGAAGGCGGATTTGACCCGTTCAGGACGATGATTGGTGTTCCATAGCTTGGTGGTAACGAAGACGTCCTCTCGCCGGATCGTCCCCGCCCTGAACGCTGCCTGCAATGCGTCACCAATCACCCCCTTCATTCCGATAGCGTTCCGCGCAATCGAAATGACGAAATCCGACTTCCAGAGCCGCCTTTGTCGCCTGTTCGGTCGCGCGAGGATCCGGGATCAGCGTGCCAAATCCGACGGCCGGGATAGCGCCCGATCCGTGGGCGAGAGGAATCCTCGTGTAGCGAAGCGTATCGGGGACTGTCATACCTAGACTCCTCTGTTCACTGTCAGAAGCGGTATCAGTAGCGGAAGCGGCCGGCCTGGCACCTCGATGTATAGCGAAACGATGCGGGTAGGAGTCAATCTTGATTGTTGCGCGGCACGGCTAGTCCATGCCGATTTCGGGTGGTGAACGTGACATAGCGGAATTCCCCTTGCAGGCGAGCGATCACCCCTCAACCGGCGTCGATATGGGCGTCTTTCCCGGCCACCGAGCACTTCATAATCAGCACCACGGGCACGAGCACGAGCATCACAACGGCCAACACCCAGAAGACATCGAAATACGCAAGGGCCGGATGCCTGCTGCTGGCGCAGGTTCTCGAGTGCTTGCAAGGCGAGCTGATGCGCCGCAACGGGATCGCCGGTCTGCTGAAGGAACAGCCCCAGAGCCTGCTCGAGGAAGGAATTTGTCGCCGGATTGCGGGGGTTGAGAGATTCAACGAGCCGGAGAGCATGGAATTGCTCGCGGCGTTCTTGAAGAGAGCGCTAACGACGTGCCGACGCTGCCTCCTTCCTTGCGCAGCAGGCTCAACAAGCCGACAGCCGCTCCGCGCGGCGCTATTGGAGTATAGAGATAGGCCGCTACATTCGCCGGGGCGAAGCATATCGCAAGTCCCACGGCAAGTACCACCCGAGGCCAGACGAGCAGGCTCGGGCTGGCGCCCAGGTTCATCTGCGCCATCCAGTAATTGCCGGCGGCCATAATCAGCAGGCCGGCCGCCATCAGCCACCGCGCCTCGGTGCCCCGACCGAGCGCGCGGGCCACGAAGGGCATCGCAATGACAGCAAAGAATCCGGCCGGCGACATGACCAATCCCGCGCTCAGCGCGTCGTAACCGAACAGGGTCCGCAGCAAGCCAGGCAACGACATGCTGCCCCCATAAAGCACCCCGTAGGCGAAAAAGGCCCCGGAAGATCGGCGAAAACCATCGCCCCCTGCATCAGCCAGGCTCGCCGTCCGTCACGCTCGCCGCCGCGGCAGCGATGGTGCCAGCATCTTCCACGCGCGATCCGCCGCGTCGCTTCCATAGCGCAGCCCCGAACGACTATGTTGCGCTCGGGTGGCCGGGTTCCACATACAGCCTTCCATCAAGGCTTCGAACACCCGCTCGGAATCACGCCTCGCCCGACCACTCAACCCCCTAGCCGGCCGTTGCACATTGGCTCCGGTAGAGCCTCAAAGGAGACTCAGACATGAACACGGCGCTTCCCAGCAAGTTGCTTGCGGCGCAACACCAGCAGATCGATCAAGGCTTAGGGGGTATCTCCGAGCGGACTGCCGCGCCAGCTTCGTTGGCGGCATCGTTGAAGCTGCTGCGCGAACACTTGTATGTCGAGGAAGAAGTACTCTTCCCCACGTTGGGGAAGACCGGCCTTGCCATGGCGATCCTTGTGATGCGGCGCGAGCACGCTCAGATGTGGCCGCTGATCCTCCGCGTCGAGGCCGCATGCACGGCCGGAGTCCCTGTCGACAACACGCAAGATGATCTGCGCAAGCTCCTCCAGCTCCTCGCGGCCCACAACCCCAAAGAAGAACAGACCGTCTACGCAGCAGCCGATCGCTACGATCTCGCCCACCCCAACGCGCCGCTGGCTACGGCGATAGCGGCCGCACGCATGCCGGAGGACTGGGCCTACCCGACGGCACCCCATTAAATGTCGATGCTAAATCCAAACTGGTTTTCCCGCACTGTCCGCTCTGCGGCATTTCGTACCAAACGGGTTCCGTCAATGCGAGGCTGGTCAACACTACTGCGTCGCGCGCGCCATGGCAATTCCCGCAGACCAAAGGTGCAGGCCAACAAAGGCGCCCCGTCTCGCGGTTCAGGGCCTATGAACCCTTCCTGGTGCAGGACTTCGCGCTTGGCGTGCGGGTCATGCGTTATCGTCGCGAGCGCTGGCAAACGTCGGCGAGTGATACACTGGTGGCGCCGCTGCCGGGCCAAGCGCGCGGACATTTCGCCCTTCAACTGCGCCGCTTCGTGTTGACGCCGCATCACCAGGGTGATGCGGCCGTCGAGCGGCTGCTGACAACGCTGCATGCGATCGGGATCAGCATCTCCAAACGCGAGGCGACACGCTCGCTGATCGCCGGCCAGGACACTTTCCCCGGCGAAAACCGGGAGGTGCTGCCGGCCGGGCGGACGTCGTCGCTCTGGATCTGCCTGCATCCATGAAGGACGGATCGACGGAGATCGAGGACACGGCTGACGCGCCGGCACCTTTCACTTTGCAAGCGGAAGACGGGTTTCTCATCAAAGGCTTCTGCTGGCGCCATGCGCGAAACGCGCACAACACTCAGCCCGTCGTCGTCATCAACCCGGCGACGTCGGTCCGCTGCCGCTATTATTCTCGCTTCGCCGCCTTCCTCTTCAGACACGGGCTCGACGTGATCACCTATGATTATCGAGGGATCGGCGAGTCACGGCCGCAACGGTTGCGCGGCTTCAATGCCCACTGGATCGATTGGGGTTACCTGGATTTCGAAGCCGCGCTGCAGTTTGCCAGGTTGTCATTTCACGACCAACCGGTCGACGTCGTTGCGCACAGTGTCGGCGGTCTTGTTCTCGGCTTCGCACCATCCAACGACCGCATTCGCCGCGTCGTCACGGTGGGCGCCCAATACGCCTACTGGCCCGATTATGCCGAAGGCCACAAACTCCGGATGCTCGCAAAATGGCATGTTGCAATGCCGTTGATAACGATGCTCTTCGGCTATTTTCCGGGCAGAAGGCTGGGTTGGCTTGAAGACACGCCAAGCGGCGTCGTCCGGGACTGGGCCGTCAGCCACGAACGTTTCGAAGACACATGGCGGCATCATGCACTGGCGCACTACCGCGACGCCGCGGAGCTCGTCCGCCAGTTCTCTGCGCTCAACGCTCCGATACTGGCATTGAGCATAACGGACGACGAGTTCGGCACCGTCCCCGCCATCGAGCGCCTGCTGGCCTATTTCGACCATAGCCCGAGGACACACCTCCGCATTTCCCCGCAATCGATCGGCGAGACGGCGATCGGCCATTTCGGCTTCTTCAACAGCCGGCTCGAACAGAAGCTCTGGCAGATTCCGCTGGAATGGCTGAAATCCGGTCGACTGCCCGTTGGCTGCCCCGGAGTTCTGATCACCTCTGCGCGCAGCGCACACCAGCACCAGAGCCCCACTCGGCGCTCGACCTGATGGCGGGTTGATTTTGCGGCACCAAGGCCGCCCAGCCTTCGGCGCCGGTCGCCCCGTTTGTCATGGCCCCGGTTACCCGAGGAATGACTCCGGAAGCCCGCAAGCGGCGCCCGCCACGTCGCCGCAACCCCGCTGCACCAGCGCTGTTCCGCCCGTGCCCCAGGATTTCTGCAAAACCATTGACGTAATTTCCGAAAAGCGCTCGCCGGCATAACCGGCATCGGCGAATGCCCGCTCGATGAAGAGCCAGCGCATCCGCGAAGCACGCCGCACCGGATCGCCGGCCTCGGTCGTCTTGATGCGCGGCCGCCCAGCACCTCCGCTGTCGGGCGAAGCTGGCAAAGGTTTCGTTGGCGAAGCCGATGGAAGGCCAGCGGAGGGTTGCCCCGCAACCGCTCCGCCAACACCAGGTTAGTGATTGATCACTTCCCAGCGGCCACCCGCCCCGCTCGCGCGTGCGCCTTTCAGCCGTCCGGCCAACTCGCGTCAATCCTCGTCCTCATCGGCGCAGCAGTCATCTGCCGCACCTTCACACACTCCCTTGCAACGGCACCTCTCACAGCCTTTGCCGTGGCACTCGTCGCAACCGCACTTGCAGCAGCACTCGTCCCACACCGTATAGGCCATTACGTCGAGCGTCTTCACCGGCGTCGTCGGATCGTCGCTCTCGATGACGAGTTCGCACGCTATTGGGCACTTCTCGGTCGCCTTGTAGCGGATCACCACGCCGAGGCAGGAGCCGGGCACGAGGCTCGCCGGGAACGGGCTGTTGATCAACTTCCAGTGCGGGTTCTTGCGCTTGAATTTCACGCTTGTCACGTGCAGTGGGCATTCCCCGACGTTGCAGATCTGAAGCGTTCGCTCCGAGCGGCAGCAGGCCTTCACGCCCCCGAAGCAAAGCGATCCGCTGACCGCGAGCTTGCCCGATGGAGCCTGGCCGGAAACATTGATGCTGTGCGGGCTCGCCGGATCGTCGGCCACAACCGTGATCGTCGCCGTCTTCGCGCCGAAGCCAACAGGTGCGAAGCGGATCGGAAGATCCAGCGAATCGCCCGGCCCGATCAGGAGCGGGAAGGAGATCACCTCCGGCACCAGGAACTCGGCCGAGGACGAAGTGATCGAGCGTACCGTGAGCGGGCAATGACCGCTGTTGTTGAGCACCAGCGCCTCGTCGGCGAAGCGGCCGATGCAAACCTTGCCGAAGTTCCCCTTGTTCGCGATCGCCAGGCTCAGCCGCGGCGTCGCCGCCACGCCCGAAACGGCAACCTTATGCGGCCCCGCCGGGTCGTTGCTGAAGATGGTGATGACGCCGGACTTGCCGCCAGGTGTCGTGGGTGCGAACCGGATCGGGATCTCGATCGCATCGCCCACGCCGAGCAGGATCGGATAGGAAACGACGCTCGGCACCAGGAAATCAGGCGAGGACGAGGTGATATTGCTGATCGAAAGCTCCCCGTTGCCGCCGTTGTCGATCGTGAGCTCCTCATCGACAAACGAGCCAACGCATGCGCGCCCGAAATTGCCTGCATCGGCGATCGCGGTCACGACCCGCCCCACGCCTGGCACCACCTTGAACACGAACGGGTCGATGGAAACCGCGACCGGCGTCGTGTTGTTGTTGGCGAGCAGCGTCTTGGTCGCGAAGTTGGCGTTCCGCTGGTAGGCCACGTCGTTCGGGAAGTTGGCTTTGTCAGGCGTGTTGTTGGCGGTGAAAATGCCGAAGAACGACCGCCCGACCGCCATCATGGAGAGGTAGTCGCCGAGATAGGGGTTGCCGCCGAACGCGGGCGTCGCCGCCGGCGTGTTGGCAAGGATGTAGGTCGTGATGGTGGCGAAGTCGTCGCGCGTGAACTCGAGTGTCGTCTGCCAGTTCTGGCTGTTCGGATTTCCGGTCACCTGCTGGTAGAGGAACCCGAGCCGGCCACCAGCGTCAATCGCCAGCGCCGGATTGGTGGCGTTGGTGATGCTGCGGAGTGGAGCCGACCAGTGGGCTCCCGAGTCGGTGGACCTTGCCACAAACAGCGTCTGCGTGCCGCTCTGGAAATCCGCCCAGGAGACATAGACCGTTGCGCTGTTGCGTAGATCGACCGCGATCGCAAGGTCGCTGCCCAGGCGTTGCTGCCCGATGCTGCTCCCCCCGAACGGGTTGCCTACGTTCTGCGCGATCCGGATGCCCTGCTTGCCGTCGCTGTCGATCAGTGCGAGGAACGGACTGCCGCCGCTTCCCCAGTTATCGTCGCGCACGATCACGACATCGCAGTTCGGGCTCACCAGCGCGTAGTAAATGGCATAGACGACGCCGTCCGGGTGAATCGCCGGACGAGTCGGAAACCCATCGCGCGCGACCGTGCGCTGCTCGATGACGAGCGTGCTGGTGGCGATCGGCGTCGGCGCGCCTGCATCGAGCGATAAATCGATGGTCGCCGGAACGGCGGATGGTGCGTGGTCGTTGCTGCCGACATAGATGCGGTCCTTGCCCGCGTCCGCCCCGCTCGGCACCGTCTCTGCCTCGATGAACGGCTGATCGTCGTTCTTGCGTTGCTTCAAAACCGTCATCGTCGGGAAGCTGGTGAAATCGTTTGTCCTGAGGATGTCGAAGTTGATGTTGGCGATGTTGCTGCCGGTCCCCCACAGCACGCCGCCGTAAAGCTCGCCGCTCGTCGTAGCGAAGCGCATCGTCTGGTCACGGACCGGTGTGGCGTTGATCAAATCCTTGAGCGCCCAGGTCAACCCACCATCGTTCGAGAAGAACACGGGCGACTTGCCACTGCCGAGGTTGGGGCTCGGCGTGAAGGCGGTCGCCACCATCTCCAGCACGTTCGCCGGATTGACGGCAAGGTTGGCCTCGCTGTCGCCGTTTGTTTCGCCACTCTGCAGATTGGGGATAATGTTAATGACGGTGATGACGTCGGCCATTTCAGCGCTCTCCCTTGCCACCGCCGATCAGTCGCTCGATCTCCCCGCGCCGCTCGAGCGGCTGCAGATCGAGCGGATCGAGTGCCTGCCAGCCGCTGCGCGGCATTTCCTCCGGCGGCCGCTCGCCTTGGTCCAAGCGGAACAAGAGCAGGATGCCGCGCACGCCGCGATGCAGTTTCGGTGAGTGAAACCACACCCGGTCCAGGCTGGCGGCGAACAAGACGTCCAGATCGTCGCGCGGCTTGTGGCCCTTGAGTACTGCGCTGACATCGATGCGCGCGATCCCCCAGTCCGGATAGTGCTCCGACGGCGGCGGAAAAGGCCGCTCCAGGACCCGACTTTCCACCACTTCGCCGGCCACGATCAGCCCCGCTGCAGCCACCCGCTCGCGGAGCGGTCGCTCGCTCTCCTCGCGAATTGCTTGCTCGACCTGCCGCAACGTCTCACCGTCCGCCTCCACGTGCCCGACGTCGCGTACCAGCAACTGCTGGCCCAGGGACAACACCTGCGTGAAGAAGATCAAAACCCGCGCGGAGCTGAGGGCCGCCGCCTCCTTCGTCACCAGGAAAGCATGCTTGCCGGCCAGGTCGCGCAATGCTTCGGTACTGCGCAGCACCTGCTCGATCTCGGTCGTCACCACCTCGCCTGCACCGGCCGGGACGGGCGGCGGCTCAGACCGGTGCTGCGGTTGCCGCTGGCCGCGATAGATGAATCCCGCCTCGCGGACGAGCTGCTGCACCGTATCCATGTCCATGTCAGCCTCCCCTTTTTGACCGGAGTTGCGCCCGATCGGACCCTTCGCTCATTCTCCGTCGCGCTGCGCCAGGCTCCGAACGGAACGCGGTGTGAGCAGCCGTGCCGCGATGATCGTGCCGATCACGAGACCGCCCGCCGCCTCACCGAAATCCAGCAGCAGGTAGATCCAGCTTTCCAGGTACTCGCCGCTGGCAATCGTCGCCGCCGCGCCGGCGACCACCACCGCGAGCACGCTGAGCACCAGCCGCACCGTGCCTTTGCTCCCGAGCCAAATGGCCGCACCAAAAATGATTCCCAGCACAACGGGGACGAGCTCATCCATCGAATGTTCCTCCACTCCGGCGGCGCTGCACCAACGATCCGAACCGGTGGTCAAGGCCCCCGATCGGCGCGCCTTTCGCCCAACCGGCGAGCGAGCCTAACCCAGGTCCGCGGCTTCTTTCAACACCAAAACATTCTCCTGGCAAAATATCACGCCGGGCTCCCTGGCCCATCGAGCGTGATCAGCATCGGCAACCTGGTTCCTGATTGACCGGAGAAGGAATACAAGGAGCTCACCCACCCAATGGGTTCCTTGAGATGCCGCAGTTCCAAAAGAGGCGTCCCCCGCCGTTCCGACGAGATTCTTCCTGCGTAGCGAGATAACTCATCTCACCCGCAAAACGACCCGTTTAGCGCAATATCGCTCTGACCGGAATCGCCAAATGCCAGTCAGAGTGATGAAATTGCTCGAGAAAACCAACATGGAGCGTGTCCAGCCAACCTGAACATGCTCTAGGCCGAAGTTTGCATTGCTGAAACTGGCAACCGCTTGATTTGATTCGCTGTTCTCGAAAATGGCCATTTTCGCTACCGCACACTCACCTCGCCGGGGCTCGCGGCCCCTCTTGCCTGCCGAATAGGAT
>JBOHMN010000430.1:0-1516 GCA_050730175.1 Acetobacteraceae bacterium
CGCATTGAGGATGTCTGCACGCCGGAGGCCTGGCATCGCAACCCGGCTCTGGTATGGGAGTTCTACTCGGCAACGCGGCAATCCGCCTGGCGCGCCCAGCCCAACCCCGCGCACGTCGCGCTCGCGCAGCTTGAATCCCGCCTCGGCGACCGGTTCTTTCTCTGTACACAGAACGTCGACGATCTGCACGAGCGCGCAGGCTCTCAACGGTTGCTGCACATGCATGGCGAACTGGCCCGGTCTCGCTGCGACCGCGAATGCGGCCGCCCGCCGGTGGAGGACCGCGCGGCATATCGGGACCTCAATGAGGTCGGGCACTGCGCCTGCGGCGGCCTGCTCCGTCCGCATATCGTCTTCTTCGGAGAAATGCCGCTTGGCATGGACCGGATTCAGAGCGAGATCGATCGCTCGACCCTGATGGTTGTCATCGGCACCTCCGGCTCGGTTTACCCTGCGGCGGACTTCGTTCGCTGGGCGCGGAGGACTGGGGCGCGCACCGTCTATGTGGGTCCTGAGCGGCCCCTGAACGCGGAGGCCTTTAGCCACATCGTCGAGGGACCTGCAGGCGAGACCCTCCCCGGTCTCTTTGCCCTGTAGCCGCCAAACTGGCAAATTGACACGATCCGGCGATTTGGGGGATGGCATTGTCTGCCGGAATGGCGCATACTGCGTCTAATGATGTGCGGAGCCGCGTCCGCCAGCAGGATGTGGCCTTCCGGGAGCAAACCCCATGCGTACCCTAACTGCTCTGTTCGCGGTTGCCGTCCTGGCGCTCGCAGCGCCGTCCTTCGCGCAAAGCCCAGCCGGCAGCACCGGCAACTCCCAGGCTCCGGCCGCGTCTCAGCCCGCCTCGCAACCGCAGGACACCGCGGGTTCGCCGAAGGCGGAGCCTGGCGTCTCGACGCCTGCCACCGCCTCCGCTACGCCGTCCAATTCCGCTTCGAAGACCAGCGACAAGGGACCCGCGAAGAACAGCGCGAAGAGCGGCGCGGCCTCCACCGCGGAGACCGACTCGATCCCTTCGCCCGGTGAGGACCTGGATCCGCACATCAAGAAGGGAAGCGAAGACGATGTGAATGCGATCGGCACGCGCAATATCGGCGGCCGCGGTCTGGGCAACTGGTTCTCCACCAACTGGGAAGTCTCAACGGGCAAAGAATATTCCACGGAGATTGAGAAGTCGGCGCACCTGATCACCGATCCCGTGGTAACGGAATACGTCAATCGCATCGGGCAGAACATCGTGAAGAACTCGGATTGCAAGGTGCCGTTCACCATCAAGGTGATCGATTCCGACGAGATCAACGCGATGGCGCTGCCTGGCGGCTTCTTCTACGTCAACTCCGGACTGATCCTCGCGGCGGACGACGAGGCCGAACTGGCCGGCGTCATGGCGCATGAGACTGCCCACGTGTGCGCGCACCATGCCGCACGCGAGATGACCAAAATGGGATATATGGAGATCGGGTCGATTCCCCTGGAGATTGTTACCTACGGCAGTTGGACGGGCTACGGC
>JBOHMN010000431.1:0-1755 GCA_050730175.1 Acetobacteraceae bacterium
GCGATCAACGACGCCATTCGCAACGGCGCCGGCATGCATGAGGTACGCGAGTTCGCCGGCCATGCGGACATTCGCACGACGGAACTGTACTTCGTGCGCAAGGAGGAAGACGCCGAAGTGGCGGCGCGGCGCATCCAGATCCGCATCACAGGGCGCAAGAATCTCTGAGCAGCATGGCGCGGATCGGACGGATGCGTCGCATCCAGATTCGCGTGACCGGCCAAGGGCCGTGCGGCAAGCTTTCTCATTCCTGTTTGCACGACCTGGGCGATGTGGTATGCTGCCCAAGACAGAGGCAATCGCAAGGATTCTCCGATGCAACGGCCCCATACCGAGAAAACTAGCAAGTACGAAGCGGCCATCCTCGCCCGTGTGCTCCATCCGGAACAAGATGACCTGCCGCCCACAGCTGCCCGCGCCCTCTTGCGGCTGAGCTTCGACCAGCAGGACCGGGACCGCATGCACGAACTCGCCGTCAAAAACCAAGCCGATGAGCTTATCGATGACGAACGGCGCGAACTGGAAAGCTATCTGCGCGTCGGCCGCCTGGTCGATCTGCTACGAGCCAGGGCGAAACTCTCCCTCGCCAAACGCAAACACAACGCTTAGAGGCCAATGGAGGCAGAGCTTGTCCGCCTGATCTGGCAACGAGCCGGGGATCGCTGCGAGTACTGCCGGCTTCCCCAGGCCCACAGCAATCTGACTTTCGAGATCGATCATATCATCGCCCAGAAGCACGGCTGGCCGACCACCCCGGCCAACCTCGCCCTCTCCTGCTTTTATTGGAAGTAGCAGACATGATGCCTCCATTGTTAAGGGGGATCGACCCTGTTATTCAGGCGCCGTTTTCATTAGGGCCGTTCTCTCACCACCGGCCGTATCGCACCACCATCTATCCGATCAGGGGTTCAGCCGCTTCTTCGGAGCTTTGAGATCACTACTGTAGGCATTGATGCCCCGCCCGCTCTCGGCAAGCAGTTTCCGCAGCCGCTTCACCTCATCCTTGTCCGCCCACAGAATCCAGTAGCCTTGCACCGGCGTCTTCCGGCTATGCACCCAGCCCCGCTTGGCCCAGTCACGCAGCTTCAGATGGCTCATCCTCAATTCGCGGGCCAGCTCGGTCAGCCACCACTCCTGCTGGCCCAGTAGTTCGTCGTGCGACCGCTCGTTGCCGATCAAGCCACGACGCTTAAGCAATTGGTGGACGACCGGCGTAGTAAATGCACCGCAACGCTTCGGCGGATAGAAGCCTTCGGCGTTCAACAACGCGGCAATCTCCGGTGCGATGTGCCCCGCTTCACGCAATTCCGCAACGCGGCCCATCAGCCGCTCAAAATCACGCAACTGCGCGTAGGTGGCCACCGGCCGGACGATCTCATGCTGACTTTCGTAGCCCCCAGCCCAGTGAATCGTCACCGCCACCAACTCGCTATCGCAGCGCACTTGCACCACCACCCTCTCCACCAGGCAACGGATCATCTCCTTGCGGTCGGCATTCGTCGTGCCTGGCGCCTGCCACAGAGCCGGGATGTCGGTGGCCAGCGCCGTGATGCGTTCGCGCTGCTCCTGGGTCAACTGCAAAGGCGTTTCACGCACGAAACGGTCGTATTCTTCCTGGAGTTGCCGCTCCTGGTGCAGAGCTTCCTCCCAATGCTTTTCCAAGGTCGCCGCCACCAGACGATTGTCGGGATCGACGGCCTGGTAACGCCGCTCAGCCAGCTCGACCTCGTAGCGGGCGCGCTGGCTACGCTGTTG
>JBOHMN010000432.1:0-3436 GCA_050730175.1 Acetobacteraceae bacterium
CCTCTCGATCCCCTTACGGTTGTTGCCGAGGGCAACAACAGACGGGGGCAGGCCCCCTTTGTTTTCAGTGGCCTGCTGATCCCCTTACGTTGGCTGCAGCGAGCAGCCAACGACGGGGTCAGGACACTCGCGGCGAGAGAACCGCAGGCAAAGCGCGGTGGGTATCGTGACGGGCGCCGGGAACGCCGGACGCCTGGTTCGTTCGGCGCGGTCGCGGTGCGCGTATCGCGGGCCGCTTGGTTGTCTCCGATGGGACGAGCCGGGAAGGGCGCCGCGAAGCGCTGCCGCGCTACGCCTGCAAGACGCGCCAAGTGGCGGCGCTGACCGCCGCACCCACCGGCCGGCCACGCGTGGCAATCCAAACAGCTCCGGATGACCTCCCTTGGCCATCGGGCAACTCCTCTGCTTCGCCGCAAGGCCTTGCCGCAGAAGAACTTTCGCTGCTTCAGAGCGCTGATGCACCTACCCAGTTCGAGAAATGCGGCTTAGAGTTCGGATCGCCAGGAGCCAGCAGCAAAGGAATTGGATATGGGTGGAACGCTTCCCCTCGCCGGAAAAATTGCGGTAGTTACCGGCAGCACGCAAGGGCTCGGCGCGGCGATCGCCCATCTCTTCGCGGATCGCGGAGCGGCCGGGATCGTGATTGCCGGCCGCAACCAGGAGAATGGAAAGCGTGTCGAGAGCGCGCTCGCTGGCAAGGGAACGGCAGTGCATTACGTGCGGGCCGATCTCGCGTGCCTGGAGGAGGCGCGGGGCGTCATCAAAGCGGCAGACGAGCGGTTCGGCCGGATCGATGTCCTGGTCAATGCGGCGGCGATCACGGACCGCGGGACGATCTTTGACACCACCCCCGATCTTTACGAGAGAATGTTTGCGGTCAATGTGCGCGCCCCCTTCTTTCTGATGCAGGATGCGCTTCTGATCATGCGCCGCAACCGCACCAAGGGGACGGTTGTGAATATTCTCTCGATGTCCGCGCATGGCGGGCAGAGCTTCATCACAGCTTATTGCGCTTCGAAGGGGGCGCTTCTCACTCTCACGAAGAATGTCGCGTTTTCGGTCATGCGGCACGGCATTCGCGTCAACGGGCTTTGTGTCGGCTGGATGGACACACCGGGCGAAGAGCGCATCATGCGGACCTACCATGCGGCGAAGGACGGCTGGCGTGAGGCGGCGGAGGCCGGGCTGCCGTTGGGCCGGCTGGTGAAACCGGACGAGGTTGCGCGCACGGTCGGCTTTCTCGCGAGCGCCGAATCCGGATTGATGAGCGGTGTGATCATCGATTTCGACCAGTCCATCATCGGGTGCTATGAGGCGGCGCCGCAGCCGGCGCCACTGGAAGCGGCCGAACAGGTCACCGTGGCGGGGGCAATGTAGCCGGTTTCGGCGATGCCTGGCTTGGTGCCGCCGGCTTCGTTCATCGACTCTGCCCTTTACGTCGTGTGGCGAGAGGGCTCTCTCAGGGGCAACGCAAAGATTGCGGGTGCGGGGGGTGGCGATGTCGGCGACCCGTGATTCGCGGGCCGGAGGTGTGCGCCGCCTGCTCGAGGAGGCGGTGCTGATACCCTGGGCCGGTGTGCTGTTCGGCCTGGTCGCCGTTTGCATCCTCGTCAGCGCGATTTCGCCCTATTTCCTGACCGTCAACAACATCCTCGGCAACGTCGCGTTGTACTTTTCCTGGTTCGCCATCGGCGGGTTCGGCGAGGCACTGGTGATGATCGGCGGCGGGCTCGATCTTTCCGTCGGCTCGGTCATGGGGCTTTCCGGGATGGTCAGCGCATTGCTGTTGGCCGGCGGTTTTCCGCTCTGGCTGGCGCTGATCGGGGGCCTTGCGGTCGGCGCCTTTGCCGGTGCGGTCAACGGTTTCGCGGTGACGCGGATGGGCCTCAATCCGTTCATCGCGACGCTCGCGACGCTCGGGATTTTCCGCGGCCTGGCCTACGGCGTCGTGCTCGGGCAGGCGATTACGCCGCCAAGCAACGCGGCCGACGCGGCGTTCACGGTGCTCGGCACTGGTGCGGTTGCTGCAGTCCCTGTGCCGGTCATCGTCATGCTCGTGCTCGCCGTGGCGATGTACGTCGCGCTCGCTCAAACGCCGTTCGGGCGTCACGTTTATGCGCTTGGCGGCAATGAAGCCGCGACCCGTCTCTTGGGCCTCAACGTCAATCGGTTGAAGATGCTGCTCTACATCCTTTCCGGCCTGACGGCTGCGGTCGGCGGCATCCTGCTCATCGCGCACGCCGGCACGGCACTTCCGGACGCGGCCGAGGGTTATGAACTCGGGGTGATCGCCGGTGTGATCATCGGCGGGGTCAGCCTGACCGGTGGGCAAGGAACCATTCCCGGCGTCTTGATCGGTGCCGCGCTGCTCGGTGTGATCAACAACGGAATCGTGCTGGCCGGTCTGGCCGGCTACTGGCAGCAGCTCATCATCGGGATTGTCATCGCCGCCGCCGCCGGCCTTGACGTGCTGCGGCAGAAGCTCGCATATCTGCGTTCGGCCTGAGCCGGAAAGTGGGCCGGGATCGGGGAAAACAAAAGGGGAGGGAAGCCGATGTCCAATACGCCACGCATCTCTGTTCCGCTCCGCCGCCGCACGCTGGTGCGCGCCGCAGTACTCGGTGCCGGCGCCAGCCTGCTCGCCAAGCCTTATGTCGCGCGTGCTGCCAAGCGCTATTCGATTGCGGTCATCCCGAAGTCACTTGACAATCCGGCCTTCGATTATGCGCATTACGGCGCCGAGACCCGCGCCAAGGAGCTCGGCGACGTCGACGTGATCTGGACTGGCTCTACTACAGCGGATGCCAGTGTCGAAGCGCAAATCCTTTCCGGCCTGATCGCTCGTCATATCGATGCCATGGCAGTCGACGCCGCCGCAGCGGAGCCGCTGGTCGGACCGATCAATCAAGCGGTCGACAAGGGGATCGTCGTCATCACCTGGGATTCTGATGTTCCCAAATCTAAACGCAAATTGTTTTACGGCGTCGACAGCTTCAAGATGGGCCAGTTGCTCGGCGAGAACACGATCAAGTTCATGGGCGACAAGGGCACCGTGATCCTGGTCAGCGGCCCGCCGGGAGTGAGCAATCTCAGCCAGCGGCTCGGCGGGGTGAAGGCCGTGCTCGCGAAGTATCCGGGCGTCAAGATGCTCGGCCCGTTCTTCGACTATGACGACATGGTCAAGGGGCAGGAGCTGATGGACAATCTTCTGGTTTCCCACCCTGACGCCGGCGCCATTGTGAACGTCGCAGCGGTGGCGTTCTTCGGCAAGGTGAGCGCGATGCCGCAGGTGATCAAGAACAAGGGCAAGGTGAAGCTCATCTGCAGCGATACCCTGGCGGCCGAGCTTCCGTTCGTGGCAGACGGCTACGTCCAAGCCCTGGTCGGGCAGGACTATTGGGGCTGGGGCTATCAGACGGTGAGCATCATCCACAAC
>JBOHMN010000433.1:0-12234 GCA_050730175.1 Acetobacteraceae bacterium
CGATACGTGCTGCCCTGGGGCCAGATGTCGTTCTGGGGTGCAACCGTCATCACCAGCCTCTACGGCGCCATCCCGGTGGTCGGCCACGGCATCGTGTCCTGGCTGTGGGGCGGCTTCGCCGTCAGCAATCCGACCTTGAACCGCTTCTACAGCCTGCATTATCTGTTCCCGTTCATCATCGTCTTCTTCGTTTTCCTGCACGTCATGGCGCTTCACACGGTCGGCTCGAACAACCCGCTCGGCATCGACGTCAAGGGCCCGCAGGACACTCTGCCCTTCCATCCCTACTACACGGCCAAGGACAGCGTCGGCGTCGGCGTCTATCTCATCATCTTCGCGATCCTCGTCTTCTTCCTGCCGCATCAGCCGCTGATCCTCGACCCGAATAATGCCATTCAGGCCAACCCGCTGAAGACCCCGGCCGACATCGTCCCGGAATGGTACTTCCTGCCGTTCTATGCGATCCTCCGCTCGGTGCCGAACAAGCTCGGCGGCGTCATTCTCCTGTTCGGCTCGATCTTCGTTCTCTTCTTCCTCCCTGTGCTCGACACCAGCCCGGTGCGCAGCTGCCGCTTCCGCCCGATCATGCGCTGGCTCTGGATTCTCTTTGTCATTGACGTGCTCGTGCTCGGCTATGTCGGCTCCAACAAGCCGATCGGCGTCTTCATCCTGATGGGCCGCCTCGCGACCGTATGGTACTTCATCCACATGCTGATTTTCCTGCCAGTGATCGGCAAGCTTGAGCGGCCGTTGCCGCTGCCCGACAGCATCAGCAAAAGTGTGCTGGGCGGGGGTGGCGCGCTGCCCTCTGCGGCGGCTGCCGGACCGATGGAGAAAGCCTGATGCGCCCGCTCGCTCTCGCCGCCGCAGCGTTCGGCCTCGCCCTCTGGGCGCTCCCCGCAGCCGCCCAGGAAACGCCGGCGCTGCCGCACGTCTACTGGAGCTTCGAAGGCCCCTTCGGCACCATCGACCGCGCCGCCGCGCAGCGCGGCTACCAGGTCTACAAACAGGTCTGCTCCGCCTGCCACTCGATGCAGCAATTCCACTTCCGCGGGCTCGCCGGCATCGGTTACACGCCTGCTCAGATCAAGGCGATCGCCGCCTCCGTAATGGTGCCCAGCAAACCAAACGCGCAGGGCCAGACCCACATGGTCCCCGGCAAGTCAGCCGACGCCTTCCCCTCCCCCTTCCCAACGGAAGCCGCCGCCGAGGCCGCCTTCAACGGCGCCGTGCCGCCAGACCAGTCGCTGCTGGCCGATTCCCTTGGTCCGACCTACATCTATGCGATCCTGAACGGCTATCGCAAACCGCCGGCGGGCTTCACCCTTCCGCCCGGGCGGTACTACAACATCTACTTCCCGACCGACCTCATCGCGATGCCGCAGCCGCTGCACGACGGCTCGGTCAAATACGCTGACGGCACACCCGCCACCCTTCCCCAGGAGGCACACGACGTCGCAACGTTCCTCTATTTCGTCGCCAACCCGCACGTCGATACGCGCAAGCGTATGGGCGTGCATGTCGTGCTGTTTCTCGTCTTCATCACCGGCCTGACGTACGCCCTCAAGCGCAAGATCTGGTCCGACGTAGAGCACTAACACCTGAAGCCCTGCAGGGGTGATACAGCACCGGCCGCGCAACTGACCGGAAAGAGGAATGCCGGCAACGCTTGAGCCGCTGGTCGGAATCATCGGCGGTTCGGGCCTCTACGAGATCGCGGGGCTCGAGGAAAAGCGATGGCAGCGCTTCGATACTCCTTGGGGCGCCCCCTCTGACGCGCTCCTCTTCGGCCGCCTCGACGGTCAGCGTTGCGTCTTCCTCTCGCGCCACGGCCGCGGCCACGTCCTCTCCCCCACCCATCTCAATTACCGCGCCAACATCGATGCGCTGAAACGCGCGGGCGTCACCGAGATCCTCTCGCTCTCCGCCGTCGGTAGCCTGAAGGCGGAGCTCGAGCCGGGCCGCTTCGTTCTCATCGACCAGTTTATCGACCGTACTTTCGCTCGCGAAACGAGCTTTTTCGGTCAAGGCTGCGTCGCCCATGTCTCGATGGCAGACCCCGTCTGCCCGCGCCTTGGCGATGCGCTGGCCGCCGCCGCCGCGACCCTCGGCCTCCCCGTCACCCGCGGCGGCACCTATCTCGTCATGGAAGGCCCGCAATTCTCGACCCGTGCCGAAAGCACGCTCTACCGCGCCTGGGGTGCTTCCGTGATCGGCATGACCAACCTGCCGGAGGCCAAGCTCGCCCGCGAAGCGGAACTCTGCTATGCAACGGTTGCCATGGTCACCGACTATGACTGCTGGCACCCGGAGCACGATCACGTCACGGTCGAGGCGGTGGTCCGCACCTTGAACGAGAATGCGTCGCGCGCCCAGGCGCTGCTCCGCGCCATCCTGCCGCATCTCTCCCAACCCCGCCCGCACTGCGAAGCCGGCTGCCAGCACGCCCTCGATCACGCAATCATCACCGCGCCTGCGCTGCGCGACCCGCGGCTCCTGGCAAAGCTCGATGCAGTCGCAGGCCGGATTCTGAAGCCGGCCTGAGGGGACGCGCCGGGCCGATTGCGCTCGCTCGCCACCGGGACAACAATGGAGACGCCGCTCCGAAGCAAGTGGCTCTTGCGTGCGTGGAGATTTGCATGTGCAACGACGCGAGGCATTGATGTCCGGCATGACCAGCAAAGGTAAGCCCGTCGAACGGCCCCTCTCACCGCATCTGCAGGTCTATCGCGTGCAGATCACCTCCGGCCTCTCGGTCCTGCACCGCTTGAGCGGCATCTGGCTCGGGGTCGGCACGTTGCTCTTGACCTGGTGGCTGGTCGCCCTCGCCATCGGCCCGGCGCCGTTTGCGACCGCCCAAGCGTTCTTCGCTTCCATCCTCGGAAAGATCCTTCTCTTTCTCTGGACGGCCGCTCTGATGTTTCATTTCTGTAATGGGCTACGCCACCTCTCGTGGGATTCCGGGCTCGGCTTCAAGAAGCCCACCTACCACGCCTCCGGCTGGACGGTGCTCGCGGTTGCCGCGGCTCTGACCGTGCTGGTCTTCGTCCTCGGCCTGACCGTCGGATAGGAAAGAACGCGATGCCCAACAATATGAGCGCCGTGATGATGCGTTCCGCGCTCGGCCGCGTGCGCGGCCTGGGCACCGCCAGGAGCGGCCTTCCCGATTGGTGGACGCAGCGGGTGACCGCCGTCGCGCTGGTCCCGCTTGGCATCTGGTTCGTGGTCTCGCTTCTCGTCCATCTCGGCGACACCGCCCAGGACATGACGCATTGGGCCGCCATTCCCTGGAACACAGTGCTCCTGCTCGCCTTTCTGTTCGCGCTCTTTCGCCATGTCGGGCTCGGCCTCAAGGTCATCATCGAGGATTACGTGCACGTCGTAGCAGTGAAAGTCGCCGGGCTTCTGGTGATGAAGGCGGTCGTGGCACTGCTCTGGATCGCTGCCACCGTGTCCGTTCTCAAACTCGCGTTCTCGGGATAGCGCGCGGAGCAAGCCGATGAACGCGATCACCCTGCCTTCTTCACGGGCTTACGAGATCGTCGATCACACTTATGACGTGCTCGTGATCGGCGCCGGCGGCGCCGGCCTCCGCGCGACCCTCGGCCTCGGTGCAGCCGGCCTGAAAACCGCTTGCATCACCAAAGTCTTCCCGACCCGCAGCCATACCGTCGCCGCGCAGGGTGGCATCAGCGCCGCACTCGGCAACATCGGTGGAGACGACTGGCGCTGGCACATGTACGACACCGTCAAGGGCTCGGACTGGCTCGGCGACCAGGACGCCATCGAGTACATGTGCCGGGAAGCGATTCCGGCGGTGATCGAGCTGGAACATTTCGGCGTGCCGTTCAGCCGCACCGAACAGGGGCGGATCTACCAGCGCCCGTTCGGCGGGCACATGAAGGACTACGGCAAGACACCGGCGAACCGCGCCTGCGCCGCCGCCGACCGCACCGGGCACGCGATCCTGCATACGCTCTACGGGCAATGTCTGAAGCACGCCGTGGAATTCTTCGTCGAATATTACGCGCTCGACCTGATCATGGACGACGAAGGCGCTTGTCGCGGCGCCATGGCCTGGTGCCTGGATGACGGTTCCATCCACCGCTTCCGCGCCGCCCTCGTCGTGCTCGCCACGGGCGGTTACGGCCGCACCTATCTCTCCTGCACCTCCGCCCACACCTGCACCGGCGATGGCAACGCCATGGCGCTTCGTGCCGGGCTGCCGACCCAGGACACCGAGTTCGTGCAGTTCCACCCGACCGGAATCTTCCCGGCTGGCTGCCTGATTACCGAGGGCGCGCGCGGCGAAGGAGGCTATCTCACCAACAGCGAGGGCGAGCGGTTCATGGAGCGCTACGCTCCGACCGCGAAAGACCTCGCCTCGCGCGATGTCGTGTCCCGCTCGATGACGATCGAGATCAAGGAAGGCCGCGGTGTCGGGCCAAACAAGGAACACCTGCTCCTCCATCTCGAGCAGCTCGGCCCCGACATCCTGCACCAGAGACTTCCGGGAATCTCCGAAACCGCGCGCATCTTCGCGGGTGTCGACGTCACGAAAGACCCGATTCCGGTGCTGCCGACCGTGCACTACACGATGGGTGGAATCCCCACCACCTTTCACGGCGAAGTCTTGCAGCCGGCACCTTCGGATCCCGACGCCAAAGTCCGGGGCCTGATGGCGGTCGGCGAATGCGCGTGCGTTTCCGTGCACGGCGCCAACCGGCTCGGCACCAACTCGCTGCTCGATCTCGTGGTGTTCGGACGCGCGGCGGCACTCCGGGCCGCAGAATTCCTGCGCCCCGGCGCAAGCCAACCGCCCCTGCCGCCGAAGGCTGGCGAAAGCGCGCTCGATCTCTTGGACCGCACCCGCCACGCGAACGGCGCGACCCGCGTCGCCGAGTTGCGCGCCACCATGCAGCGCACGATGCAGACCCACGCCGCCGTATTCCGCAACAGTAAAAGCCTGAGCGAAGGGGTCACGAAGATGCACGCGCTGTGGGATGGCATGGCCGATATGTCGGTGGCCGACCGCAGCATGATCTGGAACTCCGACCTGATGGAAGCGCTCGAGCTCATCAACCTGATGCACAACGCGATGACCACCATCGTAGGCGCGGAGGCACGGCATGAAACCCGCGGCGCACATGCGCATGACGACTACCCGGAGCGCGACGACCAGCACTGGATGAAACACACGGTCTCCCGGATGGACCATGCGGGCAACGTCAGCCTCGATTACCGCCCGGTCAGAATGCGCACCTTGACCAACGAAGTCTCTGTCTTTCCACCGAAGAAGCGCGTCTATTGACGGCGCCGATCCCAATTCCGCGATTATTCCGGGGTGTTACGGGGCTCGGCGTTCTTCTCGCCGCTGGCCGCCCACCCCGGCGTACTCTCCACCAGATGTGTCGGGTGACGAACCTCGCCGCCCTTTCGCCCGGCTCCCTGAGAAACTGATCGAGAATAGAACGAGATGGCAAACTTCCGCCTCCCGGCCAACAGCCGGATCGGCACCGGCCGCACGCACAAGGCCGCCCCGGGCGCCAAGCACATCAAGGAATTCCGCGTCTATCGCTGGAACCCCGACGATGGGGCCAATCCGCGCCTCGACACCTACGAGGTTGATCTCGAGACCTGTGGCCCGATGGTCCTCGATGCACTGATCAAGATCAAGAACGAGGTCGATTCCACCCTCACCTTTCGCCGCTCCTGCCGCGAGGGAATTTGCGGCTCCTGCGCCATGAACATCGCCGGCACCAACACCCTCGCCTGCCTGAAGCCGATCGCGGGTCTGGGCGCCTCCACACGCATCACGCCGCTCCCCCACATGCCAGTCGTCAAGGATCTGGTACCCAACCTCGATCACGCGTACGCGCAGTACCGCAGCATCGAACCCTGGTTGAAGACCGAAACCCAGCCCCCGCCTGACCGCGAACGGACGCAGAGCATCGCCGAGCGCGCGGCGCTCGACGGCATGTGGGAATGCATCCTCTGCTTCTGCTGCACCACCGCCTGCCCGAGCTATTGGTGGAACAGCGAGCGCTATCTCGGCCCGGCGGTGCTGCTCGCCGCCGATCGCTGGCTCGCCGACTCGCGTGACGAGGCAACCGGAGAACGTCTCGATGCGCTCGAAGATCCGTTCCGGCTCTATCGTTGCCATACAATCATGAACTGCACGGAAACCTGCCCCAAAGGCCTCAACCCCGCGCGCGCCATCGCGCGCATCAAAGGGATGATCGCCGAACGCTCCGGCTGACACCGTACCGGTGACTGCCGCCTTCCCGGAAACCCGAGCGGCCCCGGAAATCACAGTGGCCGTGCGCGCCGCGCCTTTCGCTTGCGGGTGCGGGGCTCAGCGTGCCACGAATCCCCCGAAGTTGCCGCCGCCTCTCCTGAGAGCAATATCACCTTGACCGGAATCGCCAGATGCCGGTCAAGGTGACGAAATTGCTCGACAAAACAAACAGAGAGCATGTTCAGCCAGCCTGAACATACTCTAGCCTTGGAGAACCCCGCTTGTGATCAAGCCATTGCACAAAGCCGTTATCCCGGTCGCTGGCCTTGGCACCCGCTTTCTGCCGGCCACCAAGGCGATGGCGAAGGAGATGCTGCCGATCGTCGATCGGCCGCTGATCCAATACTCGGTCGACGAGGCGCGCGCCGCTGGCATCGAGCTCTTCTGCATGGTGACCGGCCGCGGCAAGACCGCGCTCGTCGAATATTTCGATGTCGCGTACGAACTCGAAACGACGCTACGCGAACGCGGCAAGCGCGAGGCACTGCAAACTCTGAGCGACAGCTCCACCGCGCCCGGCACAATGGTCACCGTCCGCCAGCAGGTGCCGCTCGGCCTCGGCCACGCGATCTGGTGCGCCCGCGCCTTCATCGGCGAGGACCCCTTCGCGATTCTGCTGCCGGATGATCTGGTTCTCGCCGAGGTCCCATGCCTCAAGCAGCTCGCCGACGTCTATTATGAAACCGGGGGCAGCGTCGTCGCCGTCGTCGAAGTGCCGCGCGCGGAGACCCGCCGCTACGGCATCCTTGCGATCGGCACCGATAACGGCCGCCTCGTCGAAATCAAGGGCCTGGTCGAGAAGCCGGACCCGGCCAACGCACCCTCCACCCTCTCGATCATCGGCCGCTATGTGCTCATGCCCTCGGTGCTGCACCACCTCGCCAACCTCGAACGCGGCGCCGGCGGCGAGGTGCAGCTCACGGACGCCATGGCCCGCATGATCGGCGAGGGACCATTCCACGGCCTTCGCTTCGAAGGCCATCGCTTCGATTGCGGCGACAAGGCGGGCTTCCTCGAAGCGCAGATCGCTTTTGCGCTGAAACGGCCCGACCTCGGGCCGAAGGTGCGCGCCTTCCTGCCCCGTTACATCAACTCCTGATCCCCCCACCTCTTGACCCCCACCTCTTGACCCCAGAGCCGCAGCGGCATGCGCATGAGCTTCTCCCACCGCTTCCATCCCTCGATCCTCCGCGAATACGACATTCGTGGCATCGTGGGCGCGACACTGCACCCGGCCGATGCCTATGCGGTCGGGCGCGCTTTCGGCAGCCTCGTCGCCCGCGCGGGCGGCAGCCGCATCGCCGTCGGTTACGATGGCCGCCTTTCCTCTCCCGCCCTCGAACCACCCCTCGTCGAGGGGCTCAAGGCCAGCGGGATCACCGTACTCCGCATCGGCTGCGGCCCGACGCCGATGCTCTATTACGCCGCCGTGCGCGAAAAGACCGACGCTGCAGCCATGGTAACCGGCAGCCACAACCCGCCAGATCATAACGGATTCAAGATGCTATGCGCCGGCCAGCCGTTCTTCGGAGAGGCGATCCAGCGCTTGGGGCAGCTCGCCGAAAGTGGCGATTTCGTCACCGCTGCCGGCGATGAACGGCGCCTCGACATCACCGATGCCTACGTTGCTCGCCTGGCGCGTGACTGGGATGGCGGCAGCCGCGCGCTCTCGGTCATCTGGGACAACGGCAACGGCGCCGCGGGCGAGGTCCTGGGCCGGCTGATCGGGCGCATTCCCGGCCGCCACGTGCTGCTGAACGGCGTGATCGACGGGCACTTTCCGGCGCACCATCCGGACCCCACCATCCCTGAGAACCTCGCTGAGCTCCGCGCCGAGGTCGCGCGGCAAAAGGCCGATCTCGGCATCGCGTTCGATGGCGATGCCGACCGCATCGGCGTCGTCGACGATAGCGGCACCATCCTCTTCGGCGACCAGCTCATGATCCTCTTGGCCCGCGACGTGCTCAGCCGTAACCCCGGTGCAACCATCATCGGAGACGTCAAGGCAAGCCAGGTGCTGTTCGACGAAATCATCCGCGCCGGCGGCAACGCGCTGATGTGGCGCACCGGCCACTCTTTGATCAAGGCGAAGATGGCGGAAACGAAGGCCGCGCTCGCCGGCGAGATGTCAGGCCACATCTTCTTCGCCGAGCGCTGGTACGGCTTCGACGATGCGCTCTACGCCGCAGTGCGCCTGCTCGGTATCCTCGCCCGCGGCGCCCACCCGCTGTCCGAACTGAGAACCCAGCTTCCGCAAGTCGTGAACACACCGGAACTCCGCTTCCCCTGCCCGGATGAGCGCAAGTTTGCGATCGTCGAAGAAGTGGCCGGGCGCCTCAAGGCGCGCGGCGCCGAGCTCGCCGAGATCGACGGCGTGCGTGTCGCAACCACCGACGGCTGGTGGCTGTTGCGTGCCTCCAACACCCAGGCGGTGCTGGTCGCGCGCGCCGAGGCCAAGGACCAGGCAGGCCTCGCCCGGCTGACGGCCGCCCTCGTGGCCGAGCTCGCCCAATCAGGCATCGCCGCACCCGATTTTTCCGCCACTGGCTGATCGAGGGAAGCAGGCAATTGCCGGCCTCGATCTCGCCGTCATCGGCAACTGCACCCTCGCCTCGCTGATCAAACCCGAGGGGCGCCACGTCTGGTTCTGCTTTCCCTGCCTGGACGGCGACCCGGTGTTCCATGCCTTGCTCGGGGGCACGAATCCGGCGCGCGGATTTTTGGAACCGACGCTGCGCGACCAGCGCGCGCAACGGCAGTACTATCTCGAGAATATCGCGATCATTGCGACCGAGCTCGAGGACAGCAACGGCGGCAAAGTCCGCATCATCGATTTCTGCCCCCGCTTCCGCCAGTACGGGCGCATCTTCCGCCCGCCAATGATCGTCCGCCGTATCGAGCCCGCGCGCGGCCGCCCGCGCGTCACCGTCCGCCTCCGGCCCGGCTTCGATTACGGCGCCGCCACCCCGCAGGTTGGCTTCGGCAGTAACCATCTCCGCTTCATCGGGCCGCACACCGTGCTGCGCCTGACGACCGACATGCCGCTCTCGCATATCGTTTACGAAGCCGAAATGGTGCTCGATCGCCCGATGAGCCTCTTCCTCGGCACCGACGAGCCGGTGCCGGAAAATCCCGATGCGCTGGCGCGCAAATTCCTCGACGAAACTCAACAATACTGGCTTGACTGGGTGCGCGATCTCAACGTGCCGTTCGACTGGCAGGAAGCCGTGGTGCGCGCCGCGATCACGCTCAAGCTCTGCAGCTACGACGACACGGGGGGCATTCTCGCGGCCCTCACCACCTCGATTCCCGAAGCGCCCGGCTCCCGGCGCAACTGGGACTACCGCTTCTGCTGGCCGCGCGATTCCTGGTTCACCGTGACCGCCCTCAACCGCCTTTCCGCCACCCGGACGATGGAAGGCTTCCTCCGCTATCTCGCCAACACGGTTCTGAAAGAAGGCGGCTCCGAACTCGCGCCCCTCTATCCCGCCGCCCCCGGTGTCGGGCTCGGCGAGCGGATCGCCGAATCGCTCGAGGGCTTCGGCGCCGAACGCCCCGTGAGGATCGGCAACGCCGCCGCCACGCAGCACCAGAACGACGTCTATGGCGCGATCATCCTGACCGCAGCCGAGATGCTCTGGGACCGCCTGCATCGCCTCGGTGGCATCGCGGGCCTCCTCGGCCTGGAGGCAAGTTCCATCCACTGGTTCGAGCGCGCCGAGGCAGTGCGCCGCGCCGTGCTCACGCGTGCCGCAGACCATGGCTGGATTTCCGGCGTTCTGGATGCCGAAGCCCTGGATGCTTCGACGCTGCTTCTGCCCGAACTCGGCCTCATCGGTGTCGACGATCCGCGTTTTCTTGCTACCCTCGCCGAGGTGGACCGTCGCCTCATCCGCAACGGCTTCGTCATGCGCTACGACGAAGCGGATGACTTCGGGCATCCGGAGACCGCTTTTCTCGTCTGCACATTCTGGTACATCGATGCCCTCGCCGCCGCCGGCCGTAAGGTCGAAGCCAAGGCGCTGTTCGCCAACCTGCTCGCCCACCGCAATCACGTCGGCCTTTTGTCGGAAAACATCGACCCGAAAACCGGCGTGCTATGGGGCAATTTTCCGCAAAGCTATTCCCGGGTCGGATTGATCCTTTCGGCGATGCGCCTCTCGCGAAGCTGGGAGCAGGGTTTGCGCGGCGCAACGCCACTCTGACCAGGGAATTCACTCTCGCGCCGCCGGCGCGGAGTTTCCCGATTGCTGGTACGGCTTCGCGGCGCTCTTCTTTGCCTCATCCTCGCGCGCCCTTTTGCCCCGTCCTCGCGAGCCGAAGGCGAAGCGATCCATGCGCCAAGCATGCAAGGCCGGCCGGCATCCCGCGCGCCCTGTCGGCATTCTTTACACTCTGCGTCCGCCTGCCGGAATATTCCACGGTCAGCAAGACCGCGAAGCGCGGCACCGCTTCGTGATTTTTCAATGCCTTACCCCGTGATACCGCCGTGCCAGAACCGGGAAGCCTGGCCCTCCTCGGCACCGGATTGCTCGCCTTCGGCCTCGTCGGCTTCGCCACACGCCGGCGCAGGACCAGCTGACCACACTCTCCGCCGGATCATCAGGCGACACCCGGCCCCTGCCTCCCTTTCCTCCGCCCCGGTGCCAGCGCATGCGAGAGGCGTCGGCACAAGAGCGGCGTCCATCGAGACGCGTTCTCACTTTCCGGCCAAAAACTCCGCCGGCCGCAGAATGTGCACGCCGCGCCAGGGGTGCAGCCTGAGCGGGTCGTTATCGCCACCGACAATAGTTGCGGCTCCGGTGCTCAGTGCGAGTTCCAGGTATTTGTTGTCCTTCGCGTCACGGCAGTCGTTCACGACCTCGGTGGGGGTGAACCAGGCGGCCCGCCGACGGAGGGCATCAAGGATTCGGCTGCGCCGCATCTCCGACACCCCAGACGCGAAGCGCGGCCGGTTCACCATCTCGGCGATCTCCGCATCGACCGCCTGACACAACGCAAAAAGTCAATCGCCTCCGCCCTTGGCAGCGCCCGTTCCGCCACGCCGTTCTCGCGGAGGGCAGCACTTACGACGGCCGACGCATCGAAGACGATCAAGCCTGTCCGCCGCGACGCCCCGCGTTGTAGGCTTCGAGCTCCGCATCGATCATGGCATCGGTCAGGCCCGTTGCCCATGCCTCCGCCTTCGCCTCGGCAATGGCGGCGGCGAGCTCGCTCGGGCCGGCGCCCGCGAACCGCACGGCTGATCAACCGGCCCATGGCTGCTCTCGTGCGGGCATCCATGAGCGCCGCGGCAACCTCCGCCTCGACCGGGACGACTACGTCGACCGTGTCGGGCTCCTAAACCCTCCTTTGGAAAACCCTACCCGGCTGCAATGGCCTCCAGCAAGTGTACCCGATAAGGAACACCATCATCTGTAATCGATCGTTCGATCGTCAACCGATGCCGGCTGCGGGAACCAGCTCGCAGGGTGCCGATATCAAAAGAGCCCGAGTTGACGGCGACGTACCGGACTCTTTGGCAGTGGTGCATCACCAATGCCGGGCTAGAGCGCGTTCAAGCTGAGTGAACGCGCTTCGTTTGCTTTCTCGAGTAATTTGATCACCCTGACTAGCATCTGGCGATTCCAGCCAGGGTAATATTGCTCTAAGCTACGGGCGGGAAGGATGCAAAGCAAATCCTCACGCAAGCGCTGTTCAGGCCCCTACGCCCCCACCATCTCCGCCAGCGCTTTGCCCACTTCCTCGGTGTTCGCCTGCCCACCCATGTCGCGCGTGCGCGGCCCGCCTTCGCCGAGCAGCCGTTCGATCGCCCCAACGATCGCCGCCGCCGCCTCCCGCTCACCCAGATGCTCGAGCATCATCGCCCCCGACCAGATCTGGCCGATCGGATTGCAGATCCTCTGCCCCGCAATGTCCGGCGCAGAGCCGTGCAC
>JBOHMN010000434.1:0-3147 GCA_050730175.1 Acetobacteraceae bacterium
GGCCTGGGCTTTGCGTGGTTCGCGGAGGACACCGTTCGCGGTGAGCTCGAGCGCGGTGAGCTCAAACCATTGCCGCTGCGCGAAGGCGCTGAACGCTCGGCCGAGTTGTATTTGATCTTCGCCGATCGCGATTACGTCGGACCCGGTGCGCTGCGTTTGGCGGACATTATCCGATCACTCGTCGGGCGAGAGTGCGACGCGGCTCGTGCCGGCCTGAGCCAGGAGGCCGCCGTGCGAAAGGCGCCTGTCGCTCAGACGTAGCGGCGATCCGCGGCGGCGTAACATCGCCGACAGCGCGCCTGTCACCAGGCGCCGCGGTGTTCAGGGACGCGCGCGATGACGGGGATCAACAGCAGCAGGATCACTGCCCAAATGGCGTAAGCGTGGGCATGGGCGGCGCCGGAGCCGACCGCGCCCGAAATCATCGCGGTAGTGATCGAGATCGTGGTGATCAAGCCGATTTGACGGCACATGCTGCGCAACGCCGCCAGTGTGGACGAGCTCTCCGGAGCCAGCTGCAGGCCCGCGTTGCGGCTGGCGGGTGATGCCCAGCCAGCGCCGAGACCTATAACGCCAGCGGCGAATGCGAGCCAGGCATAGGCTGTGACCCCAGGCGGGATGACCGACAGCGCGAAGATGCCGATTGCCATGACGACCGCGCCCACGTAGATCGGCAACCGGTAGCCGGTCTTCCTCAGAAAGAAAGCCCCGATACTGGACATGACGACGACCGCGGCGCCTTGGGCCGTGAGCAAGGTGCCAGATCCGAGCGCTGGAATGCCGAAACGGGTGGTGGCATACAAGGGAATCAGCGCGACGAGACCCGCCACCATGCCGCCATAGACGATGTTGATCACGTTGGTGGCGCCGAAGCCGCGGCCGGTGATGAAGCGCCCAGGAATAAGCGGGCGGGAGCTGGTGGCAGTGTGTCGGGCAAACAGCGCAAGCGCCAGCACTGCTATGGCCGAGGGCGCCAGGAATTCCGGCGTCCACAGTGCCCTGTCGCCGTCGCTCAGCGCGTTGAGAGCGGCCATGACAGCCAGCACACCGACGCCGAGCTGCGATGTGCCGGCGAGGTCAAAGTGCTCCATTGGTCGGCGAGCCTGCAGAGGGTCACGAGGAATGAACCGCACGCACAGCACGATCAGCAGTGCCCCGATCGGGACGTTGACGAGGAAGATCCCCCGCCACGACCAGTAGGTGACGAATAAGCCGCCGAATATCGGTCCGATCATCGCCCCGATCGGGAAGATACTGCCGAACAGCCCGACAGCCCTGTCGCGGGCAGAGCCGAAGTGGTCGACGATGATTGCCGTCGCCGAAGGCGTGAAGCCAGCGCCGCCGAGCGCCTGCAGAAACCGCAATGTCACCAGAACGTAGATGTTCCAGGCAAGCCCGCAGCACAGCGAGGCGGCGGTGAAGATCCCTACCGAAGCCAAAAAAACCCGGCGGCGCCCGTACTGCTCGCTCAACTTGCCTGCAATCGGCAGCATGATCACCAGTCCCAGCGAATATATGGTCATAGTCCAACTGGCCCAGGTGATGGGCGCGCCGAGGTCGTGCTGCAACGCATGTAGCGCAGTGGCGACGATCGTCTGATCCAGCGAGCTCATCAACAGCGCCATCGCGACGACCCCGAAGATCACCACCGGCCGGATCGATGTGTTGCCGGCCGGCGGCGCCGCAGGACCACTCTGCCGCACACGCTTTTGGGGGAGATCTCGCGGGTTCGTCATCAGCAGTTCCCGGGCACATTGGCCCACAGCGGCCCTCGCGCCCGACGCAATGGACTTCCGAGGGAAAGACTACGGTGGCAATATAGCCGCCATGACAGCGCGCGGCTTCACGCCGTCGATATTCACGACGCGCAGACTTGAAAACCACGCGCGAAAGCCATTTGAATCGAAGGCAACATGGATCCGCTGGTAACCGAGGCGCACCAGAGGGAAAAGCGCTGGCGCGCTGAATTCGAGGCGCTCCGGGGCCTGTGCCTTGCGTGCGGGCTCAATGAGACACTGAAATGGGGTCAGGCTTGTTACGATTTCGATGGCGGCAACGTCGTCCTGATCCACGGTTTCAAGGACTACTGCGCTTTGCTCTTCATGAAAGGTGCGTTACTCGGGGACCCTGAGGGAATCCTTATCCAGCAAACCAAGAACGTGCAAGCCGGGAGGCAGGTGAGGTTTGTTTCTCTGGCGGATATCAAAAGGCATAAAACGGCATTGAGGGCTTACATCGAGCGAGCCATCGCCGTTGAGAAGTCCGGCGCCAAGGTCAAGATGAGGGGCGTAGCGCGATTGCATGTGCCGGTGGAGTTTCAGAGGCGCTTGGATAGCGATCCTAAGCTGGCCGCAGCGTTCCACGCACTTACCCCCGGAAGGCAGAAGGGTTATTTGCTGTACTTTGCCGGGGCGAAGCAATCGGTGACTTGCGCTGCGCGTGTGGAGAAGCATGCGCCAACGATTCTGAAAGGGCTTGGCCGCGACGATTGAGCCCCGCAAAGGCCCACCAGCTCGGTATCGTCACTGTTGGCGTTTCGGCAATTGGACCGGTGAAAAGGCTGTCATGGCGAAACTCGTTCTGGCGATGTTCACCAGCCTGGATGGCTACATCGAAGGGCCTGCCGGTTTCGCGCCCCCACCCTGGTCGGCGCAGGTGGGCGACGTCTGGGCGCATCATAACCTGTCGAAAGCAGGGCACCTGCTCTACGGGCGGATCAACTTCGAGTTCAACAGGGACTTCTGGACCTCGCCTGCGGCGATGGGTCGGCCCGAGACCGAAACCATGAATTGTCTGCCCAAGACTGTGGTCTCAAAATCGCTGGTGGGCGATCCTGGATGGAACGGGTCGCTGGTGCGTGGCGATGTGCCGGGACTGGTGGCGACTCTCAAGAGCAGCGTGACAGGAGGGGATATCTACAGCTTCGGCGGCGCCGGGCTGGCGAGGAGCCTCATGGTCGGGGACCTGGTGGACGAGTACTATCTCATGGTGACACCGAACCTGGTGGGCGGCGGCAAGCGACTGTTTGATTCGGGAATGCCGAGCATCGACCTGAACCTCATCGCTGCCAGGGAGTTGGACGTGGGCTCGGTTGTCCTGCATTACCGGCGCGCGAAGAGGACAGCCTGATCTGCATTGTTTTCACGC
>JBOHMN010000435.1:0-20828 GCA_050730175.1 Acetobacteraceae bacterium
GCGCCCGCGATCACCGGAATTACGCTGTTCGGCGGCTTCGCCAGCACGATCTTCTGGCCCCTCGGCGTTGCACTCGTGCCCGTGCTCGGGTGGCGTGGGCTGCTGCTGCTTTATGCGGCGCTCGAGCTGGCGCTCAATCTGCCGCTGGTGCTGCTGTGCGTGCCCGCCGCGGGCGAGATCGCGATCCCAGCAAATCCGGCAGCCGCGGCCGGGAGCGGTACGGCCAACGCAGAGCCGACGCGACGGGTCCGGGCGCTCGCATGCCTTGCCACGTTTTTCACGGTACGCTGGCTGATCACCTCGACGATTGCCGTTTTCGTTCTCACGCTCTTTGCCGGGATCGGGCTTTCGCGCGGCCAGGCAGTGTTCGTCGCGGCGCTGTTTGGACCAAGCCAGGTGACAGGGCGGCTGCTCGACTATGCGCTGAGCAAACGCCTCGGGCTCTTGCTGCGCGCGCGGCTGGCGGCGGTGCTGATGCCGGCGGGCATCCTGATCCTGGCGTTGCACGGCCCGGCGGTTGCGTTCGCCGTTTGTTACGGCGTCAGCAACGGGATTCTCACCATCCACCGCGGCACTTTGCCGATGGCAATCTTCGGTCCCGAAGGATATGCGACGCTGCTCGGATGGCTCGCAATGCCGGTGCTGCTCGCCCAGGCGGCAGCACCAACACTGGCTGCGCCGCTGGTCGCGAGCCTTGCGCCGCTCGACGTTTTCATAGTCGCCGGCGCGCTCGGGGCTGCCGCGGCCTTTCTTTTGTTGCCGCTCAGTCTGCGGGGGGACGCGGCGAAGCCCGAGGAGCGCAGCGCGGGGCACGGCCGGTAAGCCGCGGGTTCACCCTACCCTCACCCAGCACGACGCGAGAGCTGCTGCACGCCGACCACCTGGCGCAGATTGCCCTCGATCAGAGAAAGCATACCGGGCGAGACCCCGGAGAGGACGATTCGTACGCGGATGCCAGTATCGGCACGCTCGGCAGCCAAATGCTGCGGCACGAGGTTGCGCCGCGCCAGAGGTTGCAAAAGGCGGGGCAAAACGCCCGGGCTCGAGTCAGCCAACAACTCAAAGACGGCAGGGGGAGCCGCGGCTGCGGCCAGCGAAACATCGGCATTCATCAGGGAAGCTCCGGACGAGAGGGCGGGATGACGGGAAGCTCCCGCTGCTCAGGCAGCCGGGCGGGTAATTCGCGCTCTCTCAGTCTGGAACATGACCGCTCTACCCTGCCAACTGTCGCGCCGCAGCGCCATGCGAGGGCCGCATACCACTGGGGAGTGTTCAGGCTGAGGCGGGTGTCTCCTCTGTCATTGACGGCGTGCGGCAGCGCCCGGGATACCGCGACCCGGAATGCGATGGCGGAATCGCAGCGCCTCTGCGACGTGCAGGCGCTCCACGGTTTCGGAGAGGGCGAGATCAGCGATGGTGCGGGCGACGCGGATCACGCGGGTGTAGCCACGCGCGGAAAAACCGAGCCGATCGGCTGCCTCTTCGACGAAGCGGCGTGCCTCGGGGGCGAGCATGAGCTGGTCGGGGTCCGCCGTTGCGTTGAGCCGCTTCCCGTGACGGGCGAGCTGCCTCTCGCGCGCGCTCGCGACCCGTTGGGCGATCTGGGCGCTCGGCTCGCCCGCGGCGGCGCGCGAGAGCACGGAGGGCGGCACCGGCTGCACCTCGACGGTCAGGTCGATCCGATCGAGCAATGGCCCGCTGATCCGCATCTGATATTCCTCGCCGCAGCGTGGGGCGCGGCCGCATTCCCGACCGCCGTCACCGAGATAGCCACAGCGGCACGGATTCATTGCGGCGACGAGCTGGAAGCGCGCCGGGTAGGTAACGTGCGCGGCCGCCCGCGCCACGGTGGTGCGCCCGCTTTCCATCGGCTGGCGCAGAGCATCGAGCGCCTGACGGGGAAATTCCGGGAACTCGTCGAGAAACAGCACCCCGTTGTGCGCGAGGCTGATCTCCCCCGGCAGCGCCCGGTTGCCACCGCCGGTGAGAGCGGCCTGGCTTGCCGAATGGTGCGGTTCGCGAAACGGCGGACGCATGATCAGACGCCCGCCTTCGAGCATTCGCGCGAGGCTGTGGATCATGCTCACTTCCAGCGCCTCTGCAGCGGTCAGGCTTGGCAAGAGGCCGGGCAACCGCGCGGCAAGCATCGACTTGCCGGCGCCGGGCGGCCCGATCAGGAGGAGATTGTGTCCTCCGGCGGCGGCGATTTCGAGGGCACGCCGCGCCGTCTCCATGCCTTTGACCTCGGCAAGGTCAGGCGCCTGAGTGACTTCCTGCATGCCCGGAGGCTCCGGCGGGGTCAGCGCTTGCGTGCCTTTGAAGTGATTGACGAGGGCAATGAGGTCCGGTGCGGCCAGGACTTCGATCCGCCCTGCCCAGGCCGCCTCGCCGCCCTGTGCCGCCGGGCAGATCAGGCCGAGGTCCTGCGCCGAAGCGCCGATTGCGGCGGGCAGGACGCCACCGACCGGGGCGATCGTTCCATCGAGCGAGAGCTCGCCGAGCGCGGCAAAGCCGGCAACCTCCTCGATCGGCAGCACGCCCATCGCTGCCAGGAGCGCGAGCGCTATCGGCAGGTCGAAATGGCTGCCCTCCTTGAGCAAATCCGCCGGTGCCAGGTTGACCAGCACGCGTCGTGGCGGCACGGCGAGCCCCATCGCAGTCAACGCGGCGCGCACCCGCTCGCGCGCTTCGCCGACGGCCTTGTCAGCCAGCCCGACCACGAGGAACGCTGGCAGGCCCGGCGAAATCTGTACCTGCACTTCGACCGGTACCGCCTCGATGCCGACGAAGGCGAAGGAACGGACGCGGGCGAGCGTGCTGGCGAGAAAAGCTACCTCGGGCTCCCGCGGTTCGCTCACTATCCCCGTCCAGAGAGCAAGAGGTGCACGTGCGCTGTCACGCGTCGTAACGACGCAACCGGGCGGGCAAGTCGCGTCCTGGCAGACGATGGCAGCCGTGGCCGGCACCCACGCGCGGGCCGGCCATCAGCTCATTCCCGCGCTCATCCGGCGACCCCAACCTTTGCCGTCGCCGCCTGGAGATTGGCCTCCAGCTTGGCAAGGAATGCCTCGGTCGTGAGCCAGGGCTGATCCTTGCCGATCAGAATCGCAAGGTCCTTCGTCATCGATCCTGCCTCGACGGTCTCCACGCAAACACGCTCCAACGTTTCGGCAAATCGCGTCACCTCGGGAGTGCCGTCGAAGCGGCCGCGATAGGCAAGCCCCCGCGTCCAGGCGAAAATCGAGGCGATGGAATTAGTCGAGGTCGGCCGGCCTTTCTGATGCTCGCGGAAGTGCCGTGTCACGGTGCCGTGCGCCGCCTCTGCCTCGACCGTTTTACCATCGGGGCTCATCAGGACGCTCGTCATCAGGCCGAGCGAACCGAATCCCTGAGCCACCGTATCGCTTTGCACGTCTCCGTCATAATTCTTGCAGGCCCAGACATAGCCACCCGACCATTTCAGCGCAGCAGCCACCATGTCGTCGATCAGCCGGTGCTCGTAGGTCAGCCCTTTTCTCGCGAATTTGTCCTCGAACTCGGCCTCGAAAATCGCCTGGAACACGTCCTTGAAGAAGCCGTCATAGGCCTTGAGGATGGTGTTCTTGGTCGAGAGATAGAGCGGGTAGTTGCGGGCGAGCGCGTAGTTGAAGCTGGCCCGCGCGAAGCCCTCGACCGAGGTGCGCGTGTTGTGCATGGCGAGCGCCACGCCGCCGCCGGCTGCGAAATCGTGCACGTCGAACACCTGTGCCGGCGTGCCATCGGCCGGCTGGTAAGTCAGCGTCACCTTGCCGGCGCCGGGGATTTTCAAATCGGTTGCACGATATTGATCGCCGTAAGCGTGCCGCCCGATGATGATCGGCTTGGTCCAGTTCGGCACCAGGCGCGGCACGTTGTGACAGATGATCGGCTCGCGGAAAATCGTGCCGTCGAGGATGTTGCGCAGTGTGCCGTTTGGGCTGCGCCACATCTTTTTCAGATTGAACTCTTTCACGCGAGCCTCGTCGGGGGTGATGGTGGCACACTTGACCCCGACCCCGTATTGCCGGATCGCGTGCGCCGCCTCGACGGTTACTCTGTCGTCCGTGCGGTCGCGGTTCTCGATGGCGAGGTCGAAATACTTCAGTTCGATATCGAGATATGGGAGGATGAGCTCCTGTTTGATCAGGCTCCAAATGATCCGCGTCATCTCATCGCCGTCGAGCTCCACCAGCGGAGTTTTCACTTTGATTTTCGCCATAACCTCCTCGTCGAGACCAAATCCATGCGACCAGCTCGCCGGTCGGCCGGTGCAAGTTCCGGGGGCGCGACGCGACAGGTGCGTGGCCGACCTTCGCATCGGCCGGCCGGCCGGGCAAGTCTCAGGGCGGGCGAGCGAACAGACCTTCGCGTGCGGGAGGAACGCGCCCTGTGCGGGCCGGGCCCGGTGCTCGCCCGCAGATCGTGGCTGGCCATGGGATCGGCATGGACGCGGTGCATGCCCCCGGACCTGACTTATCCCGGGACCAGCCAAGCGGCACACGCGTGCAGAAGCTGCGCCTGACCGGGCACCCTGACCACTCCGGGCCCGGCAACGTCGCCGCCGTTGGTGCGAGTCGAACCGGCGGGCCCGGTCAATTCCGGGCGGCGGTAAAGGGACGGTGCGGGTGTGGAGAAGCTCCGCGAGCGCCACACCCAACCGATCTCGCCCGGCATCGCCGATCGCACGCGAGAGATGCATCATGTCGCGGTGCCCAATTCACATACGTTGGGCGCCCAGCTCAAAGAACAGAAGCTCCAAAAGAACGCAATCGCGCACGCCCGCGACGACCGCACGGCTCGGTTCGGCCCTGCGCTCTCCAGCTCAGATGCCCGCAGTCCGAGCACCGTCGGGGACTCGCGGCATTGCCGCTACTGGCTGGTTGCGACCGGGCTCACGATGGACGAGCAGGCCACAATCGCGCGCGGTCATCGCGCAGCGCTCTTTGGTCGTTCCGCTCCACGGGTTGGTGGGGATATGGGTGAGAGTTATTGGGCACCGGCGACGTCGGGTCACCCGCGGCGGTGGCGCGGTGAAGCGCGGGTTCCACAATTTCCGGGGTTTTGCCCGCGGCGCGACGCCACTCCCCCGGTCGAGCCCGTTCTCGACAATCAGGGCTGATCGACGCAGGTTCGCGGGCCGTCAGCCGGATTGTCCCGATCCCATGGAGAACACAGCAGATGAGTACCGTACGTGACGTTGCCATCCTCGTCGGCAGCCTTCGAAAGGATTCGCTCAATCGCAAACTTGCAACTGCGCTCTCTGGGCTCGCACCGGCTTCGCTCAAGCCCGAACTCGTCGAGATCGGCAATCTTCCACTGTACAACCAGGACCAGGATGCCAATCCGCCACCCGTATGGACCGCGTTCAGGCAGCGGATGAAGCGGGCGGATGCGGTCTTGTTCGTCACGCCCGAGTATAATCGCTCGGTGCCTGCCTCGTTGAAGAACGCGATAGATGTCGGGTCTCGCCCTCACGGCCAAAGCGTCTGGAACGGGAAGCCCGGCGCGGTGGCGAGCGCCTCGCCGAGCGCAATCGGCGGGTTCGGCGCGAACCATCATTTGCGGCAATCGCTGGTGTTTCTGAACGTGCCGGCGATGCAGCAGCCTGAGGCCTACATCGGCGGCGCCGACAAGCTGTTCGATACGAATGGCAAGCTCACCAACGATGGGACGCGCAAATTCCTGCAAGATTTCATGCAGGCGTTCGACGCGTGGATCACGGCGAACAGCAAAGCATGATGTGGGATCCGCCGGCAAGGCGGCGCGCAGGGAGGAAACGCGATGGAGAACCAGTTGCTGGGCTCTATAGGCAAGGCGGTCATGATCACCGTGGCAGCCATTGGTATTGGATGAGCGACGGCAGTCGCGTTTGCGCGCCGTGCGCAAAACATGCATCGGAGCCGCCGGCCCCAGTGTTGATTCTCTGCTTGCCCTCGCACAACTTCGCCACTGGAGACGTTTATATGGCGGATGGAGGCCGGTCGGCTCATTGGCCTGGTACATGGAATCGTACATGCGTGACACGCGGTGTCGGCTCACCGCCCTGCGACGAATCGCCCGTGACTGCGCAGCGACCCTGGCGAATTGCCGAGTTATGGATCGAGTCGCGTCGCTCACAATGACGCATCCTGTCAGTCACTCAAGCGCGATTTTGGGTACCAGGCTCGCCGGCCTGGCGAAGAAGGAACGACGACAGGACGGACGTCGATGGCGGAGCGCGGATTGATTGTCGCAGACGGGTTTGGTATCGGAACGGAAATCGCCAGAGCATTGAACCGGCGTCCGCAATGGCTGGACGGAATGTACGCTTCGGCCAAGAACCAGAAATATGCCTATGTCGATGACTGGGACGACCTGTCGGGTTGAGGCCATCGCCTCGGTGCAGCGGTGGCGCCGCTGGCCGGCGCATGATCCTCCAAGTGGCCAGTGCGCGCGCTTAATCTGCGCACGATTGGATTTTTGAGCGTACGCGGGGTGGACGGCCACGCCGGCTGCACCGGCTCTCGCGATGACCCGAGGGTTGGCGCTCAAGGCAGGGGCGGTGCAACTGCAGAGCTGATCGGTTTCATGGAATCGATGTACTAGCATGGCGCTTCCTTGAAACCTCGGATAGTCGAAGTCTGGACTTCGGATGTGGCGCTAGTACCCGGAATCATGCTTGAGTGATACATAGCCGCCCTCACCCCGCGCCGCGCGCGGCCCTCTCCCAGAGGGAGAGGGGGGTGTGTCGGGGCCGGATGAGTCAGTCACTCATGAGTGAAAGTTGGTACTCGCCTTCAACGCTTGTCACTGCGAGGTGGCAACGCCGCCGGAGCAATCCGCTCCGCAACGGCATTCAGCCCGATCGGGCGACCTGATAGGATTCGAATCATGGAGACGCTCTCGTAGCTGAAGGCGATGGAGGAACCGGCATCAACGCAGAACGGCAAGGGCAGGAATGCTCGCGATCCGGCGGGTGCCAGGACCAGGATTGCGCTGGTCACGGATAATGTGTTGGCTTTTGTGCTCCGGGCGCAAAGCGCGCGCGCCGCAGTGCGGACGCTCGACGTACAGTATTATATCTGGGATGAGGACCTGACCGGCCGGCTGCTAGCCCGCGAACTGTTGCGGGCAGCAGATCGCGGGATCCGGGTACGGATTCTTCTTGACGACCTCTATGTGCGCGGATCGGAACGCGCGTTGGCGGCCTTCGCGGAGCATCCCTTTATCGAGGTCCGCCTGTACAACCCGTTTCAGTTGCGCGCGTTCGGCGTGCTCGGCGATGCGGTCGAGTTTCTCTTCGCGAGCTTCCGGCTCAATCATCGCATGCACAACAAGGCGTGGATCGCTGACGGCGCGCTCGTGATTGCGGGCGGCCGCAACATCGGCGACGAATATTTTGGTGCCGCCAGCCAATTCAATTTCCGCGATCTCGACCTGCTGATCTCGGGGCCGGCAGCGATCCAGGTCGTTGCTATCTTCGATGACTATTGGCGGCACCGCCGGGTACGCCCGATCGGTGAGGTTGCGGTCTTGCGGCGGCGCGGGCGCGATCTCGAGGCATTCAGGCAGAACCTCGACGCTGCGGTTTCCTCGGCGGCTGCGCCCGGGTACCTCGAGCAGGTGCGCGAGGCGCGAGAAAAGATGATACCAGCGGCAGAAGACTGCGTCGTGGTGGGTACTGGCAAGGTGCGGGTCGTTGCGGATAACCCGGGCAAGGGTCGCGGCGCCCGGCACGATCGCCGGCTCTACGACATGATCCTCGAGGCGCTCACTGGTGCCGTCGCCGAGGTCTTCATCATTTCGCCCTACTTCGTTCCGGGTCGCCGCGGCACCAGGCAGCTTGCCGCGCTTACCTCCCGCGGGGTTCGCGTCGCCGTGCTCACGAATTCGCTTGCGGCGACTGACGTGCTTGCGGTGCACGGGCGCTACGCGCGCTATCGGCGACGGCTGCTCAAGGCCGGGGTGGCAATGTACGAACTCAAGCGCGGCGGGCAGGAGGGGCAGCGGCTATTCGGCTCTGGTGGTGCGAGCCTGCACACCAAGGCATTCCGCGTCGATGACAGGCTGGTGTTCGTCGGCTCCTTCAATTTTGATCCGCGGTCGGCCAACCTCAACACCGAGATGGGCACATTCGTCGAGGACGCGCGGCTCGCGGCTCAGCTCGGCGAGGAATTCAAGCGCCTCACCGACGCGTCGCATAGCTGGTCGGTGAGGCTGGAGCGGGGCCTGCTTCGCTGGTATGAGTTGGTCGCCGGGCAGAAGCGGTTATGGCACGGCGAACCGGACACCAGCCTCTTCCGCCGAATTCTCGCGCGAGTTCTCGGCTGGCTGCCAATCGAGCCGCAGCTTTGAGCCATCTTCGGGACTTGCGCCGGTCGAAATGAGAGTGCCATCGCTTGTGCGATTTGATCCCGGTCTGACCGGTGTCGAGCACCGGAACTCAGCCCTGGGTGATCCGGGGCGGCAGCGATTCGCGGGATGCCGGGGAGTTTGGGCGGTTTCCGAGAACGATGGAATTCGCTTCGCTTTTCCGTTTGGAGGCGAATCGCGGAGCCCATCTGTGCCAGCGGCCGCGTGCCGCGATAAACAGGCCGGACAGGCGACCGCAATCGCGCCAGATCAGATTTTTCTCTCTTCGAGACCTTGCATTACCGGGGCCGTCCAGACACAGGGCCGCCTGCACTCGCCCTACGTCCGCTGCGGTGCGAGTCACTTCACCTGCGATAGGGGTACTAGCGCTCGAAGAGGAGCGGGGTGCCACGCTCGGATTCACCTTGTCCGAGGCGCCGGCCGCACCGTCGCTGATGGCTGCTTCCATGAGCTCCTCTAGCGAAAAAGACGCGGCTTCTCGTCCGCTCGCGCGGCCAGGCTGTGGAAAGGTGCGAGTGCTGCGGTTCGCCGCGTCGGCATAGCAATTGTTACGCGTGACGTGCGACGGAACGTTCCAGAAGTCGGCAGCGAATGGCGCTGTCTCGGATGCCGAGAAGGCCGGTAGCATCGTTTCTGCAGGTGTTTCATCCACCTGAGAAGGAGCTGCCCTCATAGGTGCGCGTATGCTGGCACGTGTTTTGCGAAGAAGGCGCGGGCCCGTTCGGCCGCCCGGGGAGCCGCGTCGCGCGCGGTTGCGCCGGCCGCGGAGTCTGCAAACAGTGCCCTGTCAATGAGTTCCCCGGCAATCTCGATCGCCTTTGCTTCATTTGCCGAAGTGCCGCAGGCGATCGAGAAGGCATGAGGCAGATCGTACTCGGCGGGCGCCTGATCCTGAAGGAGCTGGAGCATCACGCCTCGATAGGCCAGTCTGGCGCGATCCCGGGAGGGATCTCCTGCCACAGAGCGATCCAGCGCAGTCTCCCGGAGCAGCGAAACGGACTGTTCTCCACTGATAATCCATGTAGAGTTGGGGCGGCCGGAAAAATATCCGTCGTCACGCGTAACATCATCGATCTCGTTTCCTGCGCGCACGTGGGCAATGCGCACCACGCGCGGCGTCCTGGCGCACGACGAAGGTTTCCGCCGGGACCACTTGCCGCGTGGCGTTAAACGGACACGTGGAGATTATTTTCGATGGGCGTGCCTCCCAGCCTGGTTTTCCACGGCGTCGGATTCCGGTGACAATGGCAGAGGCTAAGAAATTCAAAGGGCTCGAAACTTGCACCGTGTCCATTATGCGAATTGGTGCTCGGGTGGGCTTTTTGGGCGACGTCAGCCGGGAAGGTGAACCGAGGCGGGAACCACTCTGGCAGAGCGCGAGAAGCCCGGAAAATGGAGAAAGCTCCGGCCACTTTCGCGCAGCGAGGCAATCGGTGCCCAAAATGTTGCGAAGCGGCCAATGGCGCGGAGAGATCGGCGTTCGGGGCGCGGAGAGCGCGCATGGAATTCTCCTTGCGGCCAGGTTCGAGTGCGGCACCCCGCGGCCCGCGCGACAAGGCCGCAGCACGACTGGCCAGCCGCGCCGGTTTGGTCGTCGCATGCCTCTGCCCGCGCCCGAGGTCGAGCCAACTTGCCCGGGCCGGCAAGTCAGGCGGGAATGAGCGAGGAAGAGGTGAGAACGTTGCCGCGAGTGCGAGCCCGCATGCACCCCGACCCGCTCGACCTTTGCATGCTCCTGCTCGGCGCTGCCGCCGGTATCACGGACGTCATCGGATACACGAAGTTGGGCCAGGTTCTGCCGTCGGCCATGACCGGCAACACTGCGCTCCTCGGGCTCGCACTCGGGCAAGACAGACTGGTTGCCGCCTCGCGATCGATCGCCGCCCTGCTCGGCTTCGTCGCCGGCGGCGGGGTTGCGTCTTTCATGCTCGGGGAGGAGCGACCCGGACCCGCCGCATCGATCCGCGTCCTTGCAGTCGAGATGGTCGCCCTGGCGATGTTTGCAGCCATCTGGATTGCGACAGCACCGGCGTTTGGAGGTGCGGCCCTTTACACGATGATCGTGCTCGCCGCCGTTGGCATGGGGATGCAAAGCGCGTTGGCGCGGCGGATCGACCTTCCTGGCATCACGACGGTGGTGTTCACCAGCACGCTCACTGCCATTGTCGGTGCGCTCGCCGGCGCCATCCGCAAACGCGATCCGCTGCTGCCGGCGGCCATCAGGCGACAGCTCTCGGCATTGGCGGTCTATATCGCGGCTGCCATCGTTGCGGGATTCGCCGTCTGGCAGGGTAGCGAGATCGTTTGCGCCCTGCCTTTTGCTGCCGTGGCCGGGGCCTATCTCGCGCAGGTCAGGCGCAAACGAACGCAGGGCCGGACCGCTTGAAGCGGGTCATCGCCGGGTCCGGCGCCTTCGTGCCGGCCGCGACGGGCGGGGCGCGGATTGCGGGTGCAGCGCGAAAGTTCGTAGGTTGCCCCCGACAAGAGGTAGCGGAGGAGGCTTTCGATGAGCCGGATTGCCATGCTGGGTGCGGGTACGATGGGGCACGCGCTTGCGCTGGTGTTTGCACTTGGCGGACACGCCGTGAGCCTCACCGACAACGACGCGGGAGCGCTGGGGCGGGCCGGCAGCCTGATGGAACAGGCGCTCACTACGCTCCGCGACGCGGGCCTCGTCGATGCGTCCTGGCAGGCCGGACGGCTGCACCAGGCCGTGCGACGCGTGCCGGATCTGAAAGCAGCGCTGGCCGACGCGGACATCATCGTGGAGGCGATCAGCGAGCAGCCGGAGGCCAAGCGCGCGCTTTATGCAACGATCGACAGGCTCGCCCCGCCGCAAGTGATCCTGGCCAGCAACACGAGCTACCTCGACGTCTTTCCGTTGATCCCACAAGGCAGGTTGCGACGCGCCCTCATCACGCATTGGTACACACCGCCCTATCTCGTCGACCTTGTCGACGTGGTGGGCAGTCCTGAGACCGACCCGGCAGTGGTCGAGGAAATGCGCGCACTGGTGGCGGCGATGGGCAAGGTGCCCGTGGTGATGCGCCGGTTCATTCCCGGCTACATTGCGAACCGGATCCAGAGCGCCATGTCACTCGAGGTCAACCGCCTGCTCGATGAGGGCTACGCGAGCGCGCGCGAGATCGACGACGCGGTGATTCACGGCCTGGCGCTGCGCCTGCCGATTCTTGGCGTACTCGCCAAAGCCGATTTCACCGGGCTCTCGCTGTTGGCCGATGCACTTGGCAACAGCCCTTACGAGCCCCCGCCTGGCGGCAAGCGCTCGACGACGCTCGACGGGCTGGTTGCGCAAGGACGGGACGGCGTGCTCTCGGGCCGCGGCTATTTCGATTGGAACGAGAATCCCGCGACGCTGTTCGCGGAGCGTGACCGCCGCCTGATCGCGCTCAAGCAGGCGCTGAAAACAATCGGCGGGCCGATCAGGCCAAAGGACCAGGCATGACCGAAGCGGACCTCGACGCGGATTTCGTCATTATCGGCGCGGGCTCCGCCGGAGCAGCGGCTGCGGCACGGCTTTCGGAAGACGGCAAGACCAAGGTCGTGCTGCTCGAGGCGGGCGGGCGCGATCGCAACATCTGGATCCATATTCCGCTCGGCTACGGCAAGACCATCACCGACCAGAGCGTGAACTGGTGCTACCAGACGGAACCCGAGCCCAATCTCGGCGGCCGGCGCATTTTCTGGCCGCGCGGAAAGGTGCTCGGCGGTTCCTCCTCGATCAACGGGTTGATTTACATCCGGGGCCAGGCCGAAGATTTCGACCATTGGCGCCAGCTCGGCAACGCGGGCTGGTCATATGGCGACGTGCTCCCTTATTTCCGGCGTGCGGAAGACCAGGTGCGCGGTGCCGATGCGCTGCATGGTGCGGGTGGGCCGCTTGCGGTTTCGGATCTCAGGGATCGCAATCCGCTGTGCGAAGCCTTCATCGAGAGCGCGGTCGCTGCCGGTTTGCCGCGCAACGACGATTTCAACGGCGCGTCGCAAGATGGGGTCGGCTACTATCAGCTGACCACGCGGAACGGCCGGCGATGCTCCACTGCGGTCGGCTATCTCAGGCCAGCCGCGAAGCGGCAGAATCTCCGCATTCTGACGGAAACGCTCGCCGAACGGATCCGATTCGAGGGCAAGCGTGCAACCGGCGTCGAAGCCGCGCGCTCGGGTGTGAAGCTGTTCGTCCGCGCGCACCGCGAAGTCATCCTGTCAGGCGGAGCCATCAACTCGCCGCAACTTCTCATGCTCTCGGGGGTCGGCCCGGGTGCACATCTCGGCGAATTCGGTATTCCTGTTACGGCGGACCTGCCAGGGGTTGGGCAGAGCCTGCAGGATCATTATCAGGCCCGGATGGTGCACCGCTGCAAACTTGCGATCACCGTCAACGATATCATGCTGAGCGTCCCGAAAAAGATCGCGGCGGGGCTGCAATATCTGCTGTTCCGCCGGGGGCCGCTCACGATCGCCGCCGGCCAGGTCGGGCTGTTTGCGCGGACCCGTCCGGAGCTTGCCACTCCCGACGTGCAGTACCACTTCATCCTGTTTTCTGCCGAGCGGCCGGCCGAAGGCCTGCACCGATTCTCCGGTTTCTCCACGATCGTCAACCAGCTCCGCCCGGAAAGCCGCGGCCAGATCCGTCTCCGCTCGGCCGCGCCCGAGGATGCGCCGGCGATCCATGCGAATTACCTCGCGACCGAGCTCGACCGAAAGACCATGGTCGCCGGAATGAGGCTGGCGCGGCGGCTGGCGGCCGGCGACGCGATGCGCGCTTTTATCGAAAGCGAATATCTGCCCGGTGCCGCGGTTGAAACCGACGACGAAATCCTCGGTTTCGCCAAACAGTACGGGAGCACCATCTTTCACCCGACCAGCACTTGCCGCATGGGCCCCGATCCGATGGCGGTGGTCGATGCCAAGCTCTCAGTGCACGGCATCGAGGGGCTCCGGGTCGCGGATGCCTCGGTCATGCCCACGGTGGTTTCCGGCAATACCAACGCTGCTTCGATCATGATCGGCGAGCGCGTCGCCGATTTTGCCCGCGCGGCGTAGAGCGGTCTGCCCGGCGTGCTGCGAGGCAATGGGTGCGCGTCCTCGGAAAGAGCTGCATGACTTACGGCCGGAATCGACGGGCGGCACGTGACGGTCACTGGAGAGGCGGAATGAAGCCGGGGGGCGCCGGAGAAAGGCCCGGACCGAGGATCATGGCGCTGTGCCAGGGTCTGCCATATGGAGCGGTGATGGCCACCGCCGGCGCGTCGACGCTGGCCGGGCGATGCGGATTGCCGGAACGGGTCGCGCCACTGCTTGCGCTGGCCGCCTTGCAGGCGCTGTGGGAACCGACTTTCGGCACGTTGCGGCATCGGGCTGAATTCCTGCTGGGGTGGTCCGCCTGGTTGGCGATCGGTCCCGCAAACGAGCATTCGGGGGTTCATACCGTGCCGCTAGGATTGGCGGTGATCGCGGGAGAGTTGATTGGGTTGGGTGCCGGCGAGGCCACGCCGTGGCTGTTGCTGCTGGCAGGCAGCTCACTTGCCCCGACCTAGTTTCTCACGATCGTTTGTGTCGGCCGGTTTCTGTGGTTGTTAGGATCGCCCGGGTTCACGTTGAAGACGGTCGATGGCGCGTGGTTCCTGGTGCCGGCGACCTTGTTGGGCGCGGCAATAGCGACGGAGGATCTCGCTCCACTCATGACGGGGCGAGGGTCAAAGATGCTGGCGCTCTTCGCCCTCGGCGGCGCGCTGCTCGGTTGGCTCGGCTACTGGGCAGTCGCGGTGATTGCGTTGGTGCGGGTGCAGCGTTTTGGGCTTGGCGGGGTGCCGCAGGCCCCGTGGTGGATTGCGATGGGCTGCGCGGGCCTGGCTGCCGCTGCATCAGGCTGCGTGCTGGACGGCCCGTTCTCCTGGCCGGCGCTCAGGGCCTTTCTCGTCGCGGCGACCGGCGTGATCGGCATCTGCGCCGTGGCCCTGTGCGTGCCGGTCGCCGCTGCGAGCGTGCGGTTTCTTCTGCGGCACTGCCGCTATCGCGCGGCTGCGGCCTGGCCGCCAACTTTCTCGACCGCGGTGTTCGCTCTCGGTTGTTTCCAGCCGGGAGATATCCTGCACTTCCCCGCATTCCGGTTGCTGGGCGTTGGCGCAGGCTAAACACCTCGGGCATGCGTTACTTCGGCCGCCCGGTCACGGGCGGCACCGATGACGAAATGTCGGCGCGGGCAGTTCCGGGACAGAGTTTGCGCTCAGGGCTTGGCTGTGCCGGGCCGAGCGTTATACTGGTCCGGTGACGGGCAAGAGCGCCGCAGCCGGCCTGCCGCCCGCTTTTGTTCTTGCGCGATTCGCCACGGCCCTGACCCTGTGCACGTCTCGGCGTCGCTGACGCGCCGGGGTGCCCCGTCAAAGGGCGAGGGGAGAAAACCGCGGCGGGCGCCGCGTCACTCGTGTGATTCTGAGCACTAGGCGTGTGATTCTGAGCACTAGGAGGGTGCAATGATCAAGCGGATCATGTTCACCGGCGGAAGCGGCAAAGCGGGTCGACACGTGATGCCGTGGCTGCTGCGCCAGGGATACGAGATCTTGAATTTCGACCTGCAACCCTTCCCAAGCCCGGATATTTTCTCGCTTGCCGGTGACGTAACCGATAGCGGCCAGGTGTTCAACGCCATGACCATGCATTTCGGAAGAAGGGGTTTGCGAACTGGAAATCCGCCCGGTCCGGTCGCCGCTGTCGTCCATTTCGCCGCAATCCCACGTGTGTTTATCAAGACCGATAACGAGACATACCGTATCAACGTGATGGGCACGTACAACGTCATCGAGGCAGCGATGAAGCTCGGCGTTCGGAAGGTCGTGATTGCGTCGAGCGAAACCGCCTATGGTGTATGCTTCGCGGAAGGCGACAAGGATTTCCACCAGTTTCCGCTGGAAGAGGATTATGACGTTGACCCAATGGACAGCTACGGCCTCTCCAAGGTCGTCAATGAGCACACGGCGCGCGCCTTCGCAATGCGTTTCGGCGCTGACATTTACGCACTTCGCATTGGCAATGTTATCGAGCCGCACGAATACAACCAGTTTCCCGGCTTTGTCGCCGATCCGCCTTCACGAAAGCGCAACGCCTGGAGTTATGTCGATGCACGCGATCTCGGACAGATTGTCCATCTCAGTTTGCAAAAGGAGGGCCTGGGATTTCAGATCTTCAATGCGGTCAACAACACCATCACGGCCGATCTTCCCACCGCAGAGTTTCTAGCGAAATGGTGCCCGGAAGTGCCTGTGGCCCGACCGATGATCGGCAACGAAGCGCCGCTCTCGAACCGCAAGGCGCGTGAGGTGCTGGGCTTCAAGGAACAGCATAACTGGCGCGATGAGCTGAAGAGACTCCAGAAGGCCTGAAAGCACTCTCTCGCTCTACGGCTGACCGTGACGGTCAATGCCACGCGTTCGTGCTCGCAAGGTTTCCGAAGAAGGCCAGCCGATCTTGCTCGTTCAAGCCGGACGGGGCATGCTTGGTCGTCGGTCTGCGGTCAGCGCCAGCTGATCGAGTCGGCGGACCGCGACGCCGGACCGCTTCAGGGCGGGCCGGTCATCCGACGAGCAGACGCCGCGCGGCGGGCGAGCGTCGCCGCAGCATCGACTTGCCCGTCGGTGATGACGACGCCGTATTCCGATTCAGCGACTGCCGGCGCGATATATCCGTCTGCGACGTCGTCGAAAACGGATTGCGGATCGCGCTCGAATGGATTGCCGTAGCCCCCGCCGCAAGGTCCTTCGAGAATCAACCGGTCTCCTGCCTTGACCGCGCGGTAGGGAACCTTGGAGACCAGTTTTTCTTCGTCCCCGCCGTGGTGGAAGAGCCTGAGCGAGGCCGTGTATCCATCCTTGCCGCCGAGGAATCCCCAAGGCGCAAAGGCATGGCCGTCGCCTTCCACCGAAAAGCCGCCGTCCGCGAGAAAGGTGAACTCCCGGATCGAGCCGATCCCGCCGCGCCACCGGCCGGCGGCCACCGCGTTGTTGCGCAGCTCGTAGCGGGTGACACGCAGAGGCAAATGCGATTCGACGTCTTCGATCGGATTGTTGCGCGTGTTGGCGTAAAGGGTATCGACGGCATCCATACCGTCGAGGCCAAAGCGCCCGCCGTAGCTGCCTTCGAGGATTTCCATGTGCACCCAATGCCCGCCCCCGGCCAGGCCGCTGCAGGCGACCACGTGCAGATTGCCGATGCCGGCACTGACCTGTTGCGGCACCGCCTGCGCGAGCGCCTTCATCACGGTGTCAGCCAGCTGATTACCCGTGCAGAAGCGCGCGATCACGGGGGCCGGGAAGATCGGATTGGCGAGGCTGCCTCTGGGCGCCGAGATCTCGATCGGCCGAGTCAAACCGCTGTTCTGCGGAATATGGCCGTAGACTGTGCTGTCGAGCAGGATCGAGCGCAGGGTCAGCCAGATCGCGCAATCCACGGTGCCCTCGAGCGGCATGTTGATCGGCTTGTCGGGCACTTGCGGCGCAGTGCCGGTCAGGTCCACGAGCATGCTGTCACCGCGGATACGCAGCGTGACAACGATCGGCAGCGCGCGCCGTGCGGGGTCAGGGTCGTCGAGGTAGCCGTCGATGTGCGTGGTCGCGCTGAAGTCACCATCCGGGAGTGCCAGGATCGCACCGCGCATCAGCCGCTCGGAATAGTCCATCAGATCTTCGTAAGCTGCGCAGACAGTGGCCAGACCGTGCGTTTCGATCAATGCCAGGTAACGCTCTGCCCCGAGGTTGGCGGCGCTGATCTCAGCCTCCATGTCACCGACCACCAGGTCGGGCGCGCGGATGTTGGCACGCAGCAACTGCCAGACGGCGTGATTGCGCCGGCCCGAGTCGATCACCTTGATGGCTTTGAACTGCAAGCCTTCGGCGTAACAATCGATCGCATCGACGATGCCGCAACTGCCGGGGCTCAGCGCGCCGATGTCGAGATGATGCGCGGTGGTGACAGAAAAACCGACCAGCTCGTCCTGCACAAAAACCGGCACACAGAAGGCGACATCCGGGCCATGCGAGGCGCCTCCGTAGGGATCGTTGTGCATGATGACGTCGCCTGGGCGCACGACGTCACCCCGCTCGGCCAGAGTGCGCAGGATGCCGCGGACATAACCTGGGATCGGGCCGGATTGCAGCGGCGTACTCATTGTGCATTCGCAAAGCTGCCGGCCGGTGGCATCGGTGAGGGCCGCGCCGAAATCCTCCGACTCGCGGATAATGCTGGAATAGCTCATGCGCATGAGCTTGTGGCCCATCTCGACCGCAATGCTCTCCAGGGCGCCGTGAATGACGGCCGCTGTAATCGGGTCGATGCGGTTCCGGATACCGGCGGGTACGTTCACGGCAGCGCTCCGAGCGTCATGACGATATTCCCTGCGCCGTCCACCGCCGCCCGAGCACCTGGCGGCACCAGCGTGGTGCTATCCTTCTGGAGGATGATCGCGGGGCCGGCGAAGCGCGCTGCGGCCGGCAGAAGTGCGCGCCGATAGAACGCCGTGGGCAGTGGCTCGAGCGCGCCTCCGGTGCGAAACAGGCTGTTGCCCTCACGCACGCGTGCCGACGCCAGCGATCCCTCTGGCGGTGGCGGAAGGGCGCTGAGCTTCGGCATGCGGCCGATGCCGCGCACCCGCACGTTGACGATTTCGATGGGGCTGGAGGGAAAGGCGTGGCCGTATTCCGCAGAATGCGCGGCATGGAAGTTCTGCCACACCGTGGCGAGGCTTTCTCCGTCGATGCTGCTTTCGGGCAACGGGACTTTCAGCTCGTACCCCTGACCGAGATAGCGGAGGTCGCCGATGCGCTGAAATGATACGTCCGTCGGCGCAATGCGGTCGGCGGCGAACTGGCGCGCCAGCTCGGCGTGCATGTCCGCAAATGCACCGTTCAATCGCGCGAGGTCAATGCGGTTGCTGACCTGGAACTGGGTGCGGATGGCCTCGTATGTGAGATCGGTGGTGAGCAACCCCATAGCAGAGGTGATGCCCGGGAATGGTGGGACGATCACTTCGGGAATCTCGAGCAAGTGAGCCACTGCCGCGCCATGAAGTGGCCCGGCACCACCGAAGGCGACGAGCGCGAAGCCGCGCGGATCGATGCCCTTCTGCACCGTGCGCGAACGGATCGCATTTGCCATGTTGCTGTTGACCACCGCGAGGATGCCCGCGGCGGTTTCTTCGAGAGAAAGCCCGAGGCGCTGGGCAAGCCCGCCTACCGCGCGGCGCGCGGCATCGGGGTCGAGTGTCATCGCGCCGCCGAGGAAATCTCTGGGGTCGAGCCGGCCGAGGACGAGATTGGCGTCCGTGACCGTGGGCTCTGTGCCGCCGCGGCCATAGGCTGCCGGGCCGGGAATTGCTCCGGCGCTGCGCGGTCCGACGCGAAAGGCGCCACCACGGTCGAGCCAGGCGATCGAGCCGCCACCGGCGCCGATCGTGTGCACATCGATCATCGGCAGCAACAGCGGAAAGCCAGCGATCGAGGTGGAGCGGGAGTCTGCCGCGGCGAACTTTCCGTCAATGACGACACCGATATCCGCGCTGGTGCCGCCGATGTCGAAGGTGATGAGTCTGCGCCGCTTTGCTGTCGCACCGGCCCAACCGCCGCCCATGACGCCGGCGGCGAGGCCGGAGAGCAGCGCGAGCGCCGGTTTTTCGGCGGTCGTTTCGGCGGTGGTGACGCCGCCATTCGAGCCCATGATGCGGAGGTTTGCGACGAAGCCGGAGGTGCGGAGCGCCGCCTCCAGGTGACGCAGGTAGTGCCGCATTCTGGGGCCGATGAAGGCCGCGAGCGCAGCGGTGGTAAAGCGCTCGAACTCACGGAATTGCGGCGCAACGGCCGAGGAGGTGGTGATGAAGGCGCCCGGCATGATTTCGGCGACGATCGCCCGGGCACGCTCCTCGTGCGCCGGGTTGAGGTAGGAGAAGAGGAAGCAGATTGCCACCGCCGCGACGCCTTCGCCGCGCAACTCGAGGGCGGCGCTGCGCAGCGCCTTCTCATCAAGAGGTTCGAGCTCCTCACCGTCGGGCGGAATGAGGCGGCCGCGGACGACCTTGCGATGGCGACGCTGCACCAGCGGCCGGCTCTGCCAGGGCAGCTCCTGCAAAATGGAATAGTGCTCGACGCGCTGGTGACGCGCGATGTGCAGAATGTCGCGAAACCTTTCGTTGGTAATCATTCCCGCACGGGCGCCCTTGCGCTCGAGCACAGCGTTGGTGGCGGTGGTGGTCCCGTGGAAAATGTAGTCGATGCCCGATGGATCTGCGCCTGCCTCTGTGCAGAGCTCGGCGATGCCGGCGATCACAGCCTCTGCAGGGTCGTCCGGCGTCGTCGCCACCTTATGAATAGCAAGCGCGCCAGTCTCTGTGTCGTGGTAGACGAGATCAGTGAAGGTGCCACCGACATCGACCCCGATTGCCTTCATGGTCACCGCCCCGCAGTGCGAACGTGGCTAGAGCGCGTTCAGGCTGAGTGAACGCGCTCTATGTTTGTTTTGTCGAGCAATTTCATCACCCTGACCGGCATCTGGCGATTCCAGTCAGGGTGATATTGCTCTAGTCTGCAGGCCGGACCCGCCTTCCGATTTCGGCGAGCACCTCGTCGAGCGGAAGCACATCGCCATATTTCCCGTTGATGTCGAACAGGTTGGCGCGGTGGGGGGCGTCTGCACGGTCGGCCACGGCGGTTTCGGGAACAATGCAGCGGAAACCGAGCTGCACAGCATCGACGACGGTCGCGCGGACGCAGCCACTGGTTGTAACACCGCAGATGATCAGCGTGTCCACGCAAAGAAACTGCAAGCGCGAAGCAAGGTCGGTGCCGAAGAATGCGGAGGCAAATCGCTTGAAGACCAGCGGTTCGGATGGCCGCCGTTGCAAACGATGGTCGACCTCGACGGCAATCGTTCCGCTGCGCAGTACGTTCAGCGCCGGGATTTTACGCACCCAGTGCCCGCCATCCCGAACCGGGTCGTCGTAGGCAATGGATGTGAAGAAGACCGGCAGACGCGCTGCGCGGCCCGCGTCCAGCACACGGCAAGTCTCGGCAACGGCTGGGGATACGTCAGCGCCGACCGGGTAAGCTGGATCTGTGAATCCGTTGCTGAAGTCCACCACGATCACCGCGGGCCGTTCGCCCCAGCCCACGCGGTGTCCTAGTCCTCGTGCTGCATAAAGCTGCCGCGCTGCAGCAAACTCGTCCAAAATCACCTCCGGCCGCAGTTGGATAGGAAACTTCGTACCGCGTAGGCTGGCGCCGTGTGGCGGTCAATCCCCGGTGCGGCTCCGCGTTCGTGCTGGCGGCCGGAGCTGCTTCGCTCCCTGCTCAAGCGGACATTCAGTCACACCACCGGTGTCGCGGGCGGGAGACCGCGGAGCGTTTTCGGCGCAACCGAGACGAAGGTCTCATCATCGGCATTGCCAGCGAGAAAGG
>JBOHMN010000436.1:0-2546 GCA_050730175.1 Acetobacteraceae bacterium
GGGTGAGGGCGTGACCAACCGGACCGTCGGGCGACATGGAAAACCGCTCCCCCGTGTTTCCTCATGACGGAATGTTACCGGGCGGGCTGATGTCGTCCTCTGCCCTGTGGGCCCGGAAGAGGGGTTCGCCAAGTCAAGGTCCCTTTGCTCGACCGAAGCGACCATCCCTTCGTCCCGATTAGCACGCATCGTTTCAAGTGTCTCGCGCGCCGCCGTCTTGCGCGCCGCCGTCCTTCGTCCGGCTGCGCCCACCCCTCGCATCGTATCTGAGCACTGCCGCACACCGTATCAGCCCGCCGCTCTGCCGCGTTTCAGGCCTTCACGCCGATCAGAAGGTGGCTTGGCCTGACCCAGAACAAGTCGGAAAGCTGGGGGCGCCATGCTGCGAAATTGTCCCCAATGGCTGTCACGACACCGTGGACGGCGGCCGAGCCTTCGAGCACCGCGGGGTCCGGGCAGAAGTCGTGCCACATGAGGAGGCCGCCCGGGCGGAGCAACGGGAGCGCCTTCCCGGTGTCGCTGGTGACGACCTCGGTTGTATGGCCGCCGTCGATCAGGATGGTGTCGAAAAAACCGGGGGCGAATTCGTGGCTTGGGAAATCGCGGCTGTCGCAAAGGATCTGCTGCACGCGATCGGCAAAGCCGGCCGCTTTATACCGCCATCCGATATGCGAGCCGGCATCGCCTGCAACGGGAGAGCCGGTGAGATCGGGCGCGGGTTCGAGGCTCGCGGAATAGACAGGCGCGCCGAAGGCGTCGCGCTCACCCTCGGGCAAATTGATGGTCCAGATGCGCGCGGCACAGGATTCGGCGCAGAGAACGACGCCCCATCCTTCCCAGGTGCCGAACTCGAGATGCCGGGCTGGCTGGAAATTCCGGTAGATGAAGCGGAAGATTGCCGGTTCGTCGATTTCGGTTTTGAACTCGGCGAGAGTGTAGTGGTAGACACGCTTTTCGGGGACGAACGCGCGCCGGAAGCCGAGAGCCCCACCCAGTTCTTCGGCCGGAACGATACGGATCACAGGTGTCGTCGCGAGCGGTGAGGTATCGCGTCGTGCTTCGGCGGGCAGGCGGAACGAGCGCGTTGCCTGCTCGAGAAGGGGCGATGAAGCAGGCGCAGCGGGCACTGCCGGAGAAACACCGATCGAACCGACGCGGGCGCGGGCCGGCGCGCCAGACTCGCTTACGTTCCGAAGCATGAAAGCGGCAACGTCGGTGCTCTCAGGCGCGAAAACCCGCACACTTTGCCAAGTGGGAGCAGCAGCGACGAAGATCTCCTTGCCGATGTAGTTGCGATAGTCCGCTGCGAGGCAGCCGAGGCCTATTGCACCTTCCGACACCTCGACACGCACCTCGATGACCAATGGTCCTTGCACCACAGCGGAGGGCTGCCGCGGCCAGCTTGCCGCGAAGGACCAGCGCGGGCCGGGGACAAGGATGGCAGTTCCCGAAACGTCCCGCTCGACGCTCGCTTCGTTGTGCAGCACGGGCTGGTCCGAAAAATAATCAGGGACGGGCTCGCCCGGGGCGAACGACGGCGGCAACATGACGGGACGGCGGTCGAAGCGCAGGGCCAGCACATCCCTCGGGTCTGTGCTGCGTTGCGAGCCGCGCTTGAGGAGGAAGTTCTCGTCGTCGAGCACGAAGGCGCTGGTGTAGCCCTGGCCAAGCAACCACCGCATCGCTTCGCCGGGCGAATGTCCGCGCGTCGCGAGTGCGTGGTTGAGTTCGACGATGACCCAGGGGTCGAACCGTTGCAGCGTTTCGGCGCCGCCCATGAGAACCTCGAGGTCGAACCCGTCGACGTCGATCTTGATGCAATCCAACCGCTCGATACCGGCGTTCGCGACGAAATCGTCGAGCGTGGTGAAGGCGTAGGTTTGCGTTTCGGGAGGGCGGCCCCAGATGCGATAGATCGGCTCGGCAAATCTGCCGGTGCGGTTGCCGAGCGCGGTTTCGTGCACGGCAACGTTCCGCGCCTGATGGAATTCGAAGTTGCGCCGCAGCAGCCCGGCTGTTGCCGTGGGTTCGAACGCGTGCACGAATCCTTCGGGAGCAAGCCGGGAGAACAGGATCGCGTAGATCCCGACGTTGGCGCCGATGTCGAAAAGAACCCAGTCAGGGCGAATGTTCTCCGCCACCCACCGCTTGGTCTCAAGCTCGCATTCGGGATAGTAGTCCGCAAACTCCGGATACCAGGCGACGAGCTCGACGGGCGCACCGCCTGGGACGAGAGAGGCGATGCGTGTGAGGTTAGCCGCTGGCGCGTTCATCGGCTGGCTCGCCATGGCTTCGTCCAGCGAGACTTATGGTGCCGCAACGCTGTAGCGGCCGGCTGAGGCATCGGATTGCGCCGGGCCTTCTCCGTCGATCGGCAAGAGCACGAGCGCCCAAGTGCGGACCGAGCGGACCACGAATGCGGACTTGCCAGAGGAGAAAATACGAAATTCGAGCCGCATCGGGTTGCCCTTGCGGTCGGGGCGGTCCGGCACGGTGAATTCCACCTGCTCCGGAGGCGCCTGCAGCATTCGCTCGGAGAGCGAAGC
>JBOHMN010000437.1:0-4612 GCA_050730175.1 Acetobacteraceae bacterium
TCGTTATATTCAGTGGCCTGCTTATCCCCTTACGTTCGCTGCCGCGGGCGGCGAATGACGGGGGCAGGACACTCGTTATATTCAGTGGCCTGCTTATCCCCTTACGTTCGCTGCCGCGGGCGGCGAACGACGGGGGCAGGACACTGGTTCGCGTCAGCCGGGGCCCCGCTCGAGGAGGAGGTGGCTGATCCCGGCCTCGTCTGTCGCCAGGCCGAGCACGGTGTGGCCTTGCTCGCGGGCGTTGGCCGGCACGTTTTTGAGCGGCTCAGCGCCGCGGAGATGGACGAGGAGGGTCTGCCCTGGGGCGAGCCGATCGAGCGCGAGGCGCGTGCGAACGTAAGTCATGGGGCAGGTCTCGCGGGTGATATCGAGTTCGAGATCGGCCTTTACATTAGCCGGCACAATAAATTCCCCGCCAGTCAGCAAATAGAGATTGGCACAAATCGCGCTCGACAATTATATGGTGGACTTTCGCATGCGATGAGGGAAGGGCATGGCCGACGCAGCGGCAAACCCGGATATCCTTGGACTGACGGCGCAGATCGTTTCGGCGCATGTTTCCAATAATGCAGTCGCGCCGAACGCTCTCCCGGCGCTGATTCAGGACGTTTATCGCACGCTCGCGGGGGTGGGCAAGGAGAGCCCGGTGGTCGATAAGCCGCAGCCGGCGGTGCCGGTGAAACGATCGGTTTTTCCTGACTATATTGTCTGCCTCGAGGACGGGAAGAAGCTGAAGATGCTCAAACGGCATCTGAAGACTGCGTACAACATGACGCCTGAGCAGTATCGCGAGCGATGGGGGCTTTCCGCCGACTATCCGATCGTGGCGCTGAACTACGCGCGGCATCGCTCTTCGCTTGCCAAGAAAATCGGGCTTGGCACCAGGGCCCGTGCGCGCCGCTGAAGGGAGAGGGCGGCGGAGGTGAGACGCGGGGCTTGATCGCGCCGGCGGACGGCGGCAGGGTGCGTGCGGCGAATCCGCTATGGGGCCAGCCCCAGCCATGACGCATCCGCAACCCAGGCGCGAGGAAAGGCCGCCGCATCGTCAGCGGCTTGCCCGCCGGGGGCGGGCCGAGGGAGGCTCGGCGATCGAGCGGGCGTGTGTCGTTCGTGGCTTGAAGATGACCGGGCAGCGCCGCGTGATCGCCAGGGTGCTTTCCGAAGCGCTGGATCACCCGGATGTCGAGGAGGTCTATCGTCGTTGCGTCAGTCTCGATGCGCGCATTTCGATCGCGACGGTCTATCGGACGGTCCGGTTGCTGGAAGAGAAGGGGATCCTGGAGCGGCGGGATTTCGGTGGCGGGCGCGCGCGCTATGAGCCCTCTGAGCACGGTCACCATTATCATTTGATCGACGTGGATACCGGACGCGTGATCGAGTTTTCCGAGGGCGGGCAGGAGGCATTTTTGCAGGTGATCGCGGAACGCTTGGGCTTCAGCCTGGTATCGGTCCGACTTGAGCTGTTCGGGCGGCGGAATGGCCCTGAGCGGGACGAAGCCGGGTCGCGCGGGAGGTGCGAATGACGGCGGAGACGCCGGTCGGCCTCACGGCGGCGGCAGGGTTCGCCGAGCTTCGGCTTGGCAATCTCGGCGTTCGGCTGGCGCGCAACAGTGCGGAGATCGACGCCGTGCAGGCGCTGCGCTACCGGGTTTTCTACGATGAAATGCACGCTCGCCCGAGTCGGCGTGCGTTACGGAACCGGCGCGACCAGGATGACCTCGACGCGGTTGCCGACCATCTTGTGGTGATCGATTACAGGCTCGGGTCGGGTCCGGAGGGCGTGGTCGGCACGTATCGGCTGATCCAGCGGGAGGCGGCCGAGCGGGCGGGGCGCTTCTACACGGCAGGGGAGTTTGACATCACGCGGCTTGTCGCATTTCGCGGCCGCCTCTTGGAGCTTGGCCGCTCGTGCGTTGATGCCGCGCACCGCAACCGGATGGCGGTGCAGCTGCTCTGGCGGGGCATCGCCGCCTATGTCTTCGAACACCAGATCGACCTGATGTTCGGCTGTGCCAGCCTGCCCGGTACGGCTCCGGATGCGATCGCGCCGGAGCTCACCTATCTCTACCACTACCACCTCGCGCCGCCCGCCATTCGGCCGGTCGCACTCGCCAGCCGGCGGGTTGAGATGCGCCGGCTCGAGCTTGATACGCTGGACCGGCGGTGGGTGCTGAATCGCCTGCCGCCGCTGATCAAGGGATATCTGAGGCTCGGCGGCTTCGTCGGAGACGGCGCGGTGATCGACCAGGATTTCAACACGACGGACGTCGCGATGGTGGTGAAGACGGACCTCGTCACCGACAAATACTACCGTCACTATGAACGGCAACTGCGTGAAGCGCTCGACGACGAGCCTGCTTCCTGAGTCGCATCGGGGGCCACGGACGGGGCGCGCCGGGGCAAGGCACGCAGCGGCCGGCTGACTTGCACGCGGGGGCCCCGAGAGGCGCAGAGGCGCGGCCGGGCGCAGCCCGTGCAGGGCGGGTCAGGCGCTGGCTCGCGGACCTGAACGGCTTGGCGGCCGATGGGGCGGCGATCGTGCTCGGCGCCCTGGCGGCGCTGGCATTACCCCCCTGGCATCTCGTTCCGCTGCTGGCGGTGGCGGTTTTCGGCCTGTTCGCGCTGATCGATGCGGCACCTTGCGGATGGCGGGGTGTGCGGCGCGCCGCGCGGCGGGGCTATTGGTTCGGGTTCGGCTATTTCGCGCTCGGGTTGTACTGGATTACCGACGCGATCCTGGTGCGGGCGGCGCAGTTCTGGTGGCTTGTGCCATTTGCGGTGCCGTTGACCGCGCTTGGGCTTGCGGTTTTCATTGCCGCTCCGGCTGGCCTCTCTCGGCTCTTTCCCCGGGGGCTTGCCCGCGTGCTTGGCTTTGCCGGCCTGTTCACCGGCTTCGAGCTGGTGCGCGGTCTGGCGCTGACCGGATTTCCCTGGAATCTCTGGGGCAGCGTCTGGGAGGTGCCGGGGTTCGCGGGGGACATTTTCATCCAGCCGGCGGCGTGGATCGGCGTCTATGGCCTGACTTTTGCGACGGTGCTCGTAGCCGGACTGTTGACCCTTGGGCGCCGAGGTTGGGTGGCCGCGGCGGCGATCCTGGTCTTCTGGGCGGCGGGCGGGGCGGCCCGGCTCCAGGCGCCGCCGCCGCCCACCAAGTTTCGCGTCGCGCTCGTGCAGGGCGACATCCCGGAGACGATGAAGTTCGGTCCGGCGCGTGCGCTGCACATTTTCGAGGTTTATCTTCGCCTCACCCACCACGCGGCGGTGGAGGGCCAAGGGCATCCGCTTGCGATTGTCTGGCCGGAAACGGCGAGCCCTTACCTGCTCGCGACTGATGGCGCGGCGCGGGCGGCGATTGCTGCGGCGGCTGGGCCGGGTGTGCCGGTGCTGGCTGGCTCGGTCCGCTATGACAACGCCGGACGACCGCGCAACAGCCTGATCGTCGTAGACGGGGCGGGGCCGCCGCTGGCGATCTATGACAAGTGGCACTTGGTGCCGTTCGGCGAATATCAGCCAGCTTGGCTGCCGCTGCCGATCCAGGTGGTGCCGGGTGGCGGCTTCAGTGCAGGGCCCGGGCCGCAGACGCTTCAGGTGGCTGGATTGCCGCCGTTCGGGCCGCTGATTTGCTACGAAGCGATCTTCTCGGGCGAGATTGTCGGAGCGCAGCGGCCAGCCTGGTTGGTCAACATCACGAATGACGCCTGGTTCGGCAACACGGCGGGCCCCAGGCAGCATCTAGCGGCCGCGCGCCTCAGGGCGGTTGAAGAAGGGCTGCCCCTGTTGCGGGCGGCGAACACCGGCATTTCGGCCGCATTCACCGCCCGCGGCAGGCCGGTCGGCCGGCTTCCGTGGGGCCGGCGCGGCGTTCTGATGGTTCGGCTGCCGGGCGCGCTGCCGCCTACTTTCTACTCACGGTTTGGCCTCCGCATCCCGGGGATCCTCGCGATTCTGGGGCTGGTGGCAGGTGTTGCTGCGGGTGCCATTAGAGCGCGTTCAAGTTGACTGAAGACGCTCCATGTCGGTTTTCTCGAGCAATTGCACCGCTCTGGCCGGAATCTGGTGATTCCGGCCAGAGCGATGTTGCTCTAGGAGATCGCAAAAAAGTTAATCTTAATCTCTTCACGAGAGATTTATCCGATAATTTTACGATCTTATTGACACTCCGGGTTGTGTGGATAAGATGTGCTCGCGATAGACGCGATGGTTATCGAAGCTTGCTCAAAAAGAGTGAGCGTGCAGATGTTTAACGAGCGGTTGCAGAGCAAATGATTGAGATATGCGGGGTCTGCCGATGAGTGGCTGGAACAGCGGGGCCGCCGCACAGGAAAATGGGCGGACGGAGCGCGAAAGTCGGGCGAGCCCGATCGATGCGCATGTCGGCTCGCGTATTCGGCTTCGCCGCACCCTGCTTGGCCTCTCGCAAGAGAGGTTGGGCGATGCGATTGGCCTGACATTTCAGCAGGTGCAGAAATATGAGCGTGGCATCAACCGGGTAGGCGCGTCCAGGCTGTTCGACCTGGCGCGCGTGCTCGACGTGCCGATCAGCTTTTTTTTCGATGATATGCCCGAGCCGCTTGGCTCCAGCGCCCCGAACCTGGCTTCGGCCAGGTTCGGC
>JBOHMN010000438.1:0-6275 GCA_050730175.1 Acetobacteraceae bacterium
GACCGGAATCGACAATTCCGGTCAGGGTGATATTGCTCTAGCGTCGCTTCGTCGTACTGTCCGTTGATCAGGCCGCCCGCGCGGGTCTTGCTGTCCGATACACCTCGGTCTCGAACGAGTTATAGAGCCGCAGCACCTTTGCGTCGGCAAAGGGCAGGATTTGCGTGAGGAGCACACCTGCGACATGGCTCGCGGGGTCGATCCAGAAATAGGTGTTGGCAAGCCCCGCCCAGGTCAGGCTCTGCGCTGCCCTGCGCCCAGGCACCGCCTCGGTGCTGATCATGAAGCCGAGGCCCCACTTCTTCACCATGCCAGGGAAGAACTCCGCATCGTTGGTCGCCGCCGGTAGCGCAGTCGAGAGCTTCGTTACGTTGAGCGGACCCATCTGGTTCTGCATCATCGATGTCACGGTTTCCGGCTGCAGGACGCGCGCTCCGTCGAGCACGCCGCGACCAAGAATCATCCGACAAAACGTAAGATAATCCTTTGCCGTCCCATAAAGGCCGCCGCCGCCCATATGGAACTCCGGCACCTGCGGAATCTCGAATGGCATCGGTGACAGTGTTCCGTCCGCGGCGCGCGCATGCATTGCGGCAAGCCTTGGGCGCTGATCTGATCGGATCTGGAATGTGGTGTCCGCCATGCCGAGTGGGGCGAACAGATGCTCCGCGAGATAGGCGTCGAGCCGCTTGCCGCTCACCACCTCCACCAGTTTGCCGACGAAATCGAGGTTGATGCCGTACTCCCAACGCGTGCCCGGATCGGCGATCAGTGGCGTCGTCAGCGCGCGATTTTCGCAAGAGATGATGCCTGGTATAGAGGCGTGTTTCTGGTATTGCACGATGTCGGCGTTCCACATCTCATAGCTGAACCCGGCAGTGTGCGTCAGAAGCCTGCGCAGCGTCACGGCGCCGCGTGCCGGGCGGAGCCGGGGCGCGCCCGTTTTGTCCCAGCCTTCCAGCACCTGCGGCTTCGCGAGCTCAGGCAGGATCGCGCCGAGATCCTGCTCGAGCGTAACCTTCCCCTGTTCGACGAGCTGCATCGCCGCTGCCGAGACCAGCGCTTTGGTCATGGAAGCGATCCAGAACACGGTATCGGTGGTCATCGCTTCCGGCTTTGTCATGTCGCGCCGGCCGAAGGCGGCCTCGTAGATTGCCCCATCCGGCCGCACTGCTGCCACCACGACGCCGGGCACTTCGTTGTGTGCGACGGCCTCGCTCAGCACCCGCTCTATCGCACCGTCGCTCATCGTGACCTCCCCGATATCGTTGCCAGCAACCTTCATAACACGGTGCGCTGCACGTTGCGCGGAGTCGCATGCGGGGCCTCGTGCCATGCCGCCGAAACCAGGAGCAAACCCAGCACCACGGGTGCCAGAGGCGCCAACCCGGGGAACCAGACCAGCAGTCCGGGGCCCGTCCACGCGACGAAGAACAGCGCTGGCTCGCCCGGGAAAAATCCCCGCGCCAGACCCTTCTCCACTTGCAGCGCGATCGCCAGGGCCACACCAACCAGGTCGTAGCCGTGCAAATAAGGGCTCGCGATCGCCGCCAGGATCAGCACCGCCGCCGGCTTTTTCATTCGTGCGGCAACTGCCACCGCGCCGAGGCTCACCACGGTCTGCACCGCGAGCGCCGCCGGAATTCCGAGTGGCCGCGCGAGCGCGAAGACGCTGATGAGACCTCCGGCAAAGACCTTCGGTTGCCCGCTCACCAGCACCTGTTGCATGAGAGGGCGTGTGATGCGCCAGAAGTCCACCCAGGCAGTGAGCCCGAACACGGAGGCTGAGAGACCGGCCAGCGCGACCGCGCCGAGCATCGCATACGCGAACGCAAGCGGTGAACGGCGCAACAGATGGAGCGGCAGGGGAATGCCGAGTTGCGGCTTGATCGTGGCAAGCCCGACCAGAATCCCGGCGAGTCTCGGCCGTGTCGGAATGAGCAGCAATCCGCCGCCGATCAGCGCCGCAAGCCAGATCCCGTTTTGCCCGGCAAGCAGGTTCGCAAGGCTGGCCGGGCTGAGGATAACCGCCAGCGCGAGCCACTTGCCGGACCGGGCGAGGCGGAGCACGAGGATCAGAAGGACGATGCCGGCCGCATCGAATGCGAGGACTGCGGGCCACGGCGCAAGCCAACCGAACGCGCGCGCAATCAGCAAATAGTTCGGCGGGTAACTCCAGATGTGCGGTGGAAGCTGGCCGAAGTGAGCGGCGAGGAAATGCCGGTACGCCGCGACATCGAAGAGCACGCCAAGCCGGTGGTGGACCGCCAGAAAACCGCCGGCCCAGAAATCAACGCCATCGCGCAGCGCTTTTCCGGTGTAGCCGTGCCATTGCCCCCAGATCAGCGCCGCTCCTTCCGCCAGCGATGGCGAGAGCGAGCAGGCGGCGATCAAAAAGAGCGCGAGCCGGCTCGGCGGACTCCATTCCTGGTGCAAGGCGCGCATCGAAGTGCCGGAAGCGTTGCTTGTGGCGAAGTCTTTTCAGCTCGTCGTCAGAGCGATCGTTCTGAGCGAGCCCCTTTTTGGCGCACACCGCCCCAGTGTCCTGCCCCCGTCGTTCGCCGCCCTCGGCAGCGAACGAAAGGGGATGAGCAGGCCGCTGAAAATAAAGGGCTAGTGTGCCGACGCTGCATGTCCGTCGTGGGTAACAAGCGTTCGTGTCGGCACACTAGCGCCCGCCGCTTGCCATTCCGTTAACCGCCGGGGCAACGGCCTTGTGCTTCAGTTTCTTCGCGCCGCGAAGCGCACCGCCTCCTCCGCTGCGCGCAGCAACGCACGTGCCTTGTGTCGCGTCTCCTCGTATTCCGCTTCGGGAATCGAATCGGCAACCACGCCGCCGCCAGCCTGGACGTAGAGCGTGCCATCCTTGATCACGGCGGTGCGCAACCCGATGCAGGTATCCATCGTCCCGTTGGCAGCGATGTAGCCGATGCAGCCGGCGTAGACGCCCCGCCGTTCCGGCTCTTGCTCTTCGATGATCTCCATCGCCCGGACCTTCGGCGCGCCGGTCAGCGTGCCCGCGGGAAATCCCGCGATCAGCGCATCGAGCGCATCGAGCCCCGGCCGGAGCTTTCCCTCGACATTGGAAGAGATGTGCATCACGTGACTGAACCGCTCGACAACAAAGCTTTCGGTAACCTTGACGGAGCCGATCTCCGCCACCCGCCCGACATCGTTGCGCCCGAGATCGAGCAGCATCAGGTGCTCCGCCCGCTCCTTCGGGTCGGCCAGGAGTTCGGCCTCCAGTCTTAGATCTTCCTCTCGGGTCGCGCCGCGCGGGCGCGTGCCGGCCAACGGCCGGATGGTCACGATGCCGTCACGCAACCGCACCAGCACCTCGGGGCTCGATCCGGCGACAGCGAAACCGCCGAAATCGAGGAAGAACAAGAACGGTGAGGGGTTGATTCTTCGCAGCGCGCGATAGAAAGCGAAGGGAGGCAGCGCGAATGGCAGGGAAAAGCGCTGGCTGGGCACGATTTGGAACGCGTCGCCGGCGAAGATGTAATCCTTCATCCGGTGCACGATACCGAGGAATGCCTCCTTGCTCATGTTTGAGACCGCCTGCGGCAACGGCGGCAGTGCAACCGGAGGTGCGGCATGCGGCAGCGGGCGCTCCAACTCGGCCGCGGCCTCGGCAAGCAGCGCATTCGCCGCGTCCCAGGCTGCCCCGGCACGCACCGTCGGATCTGGGTAGACCGGGGCGGCGAGCGTGAGATCCGCATTGACGTTGTCGAAGATCGCAAACAATGTCGGGCGGATCAGCAGCGCCTCTGGCAGCCCCAGCCGGTCGGGATTCTTGGCCGGCAAGCGCTCCATCAGCCGCACCATGTCGTAGCCGAGATAGCCGACCAGCCCGCCCGTCATCGGCGGCAGGTGCCCCGGCAGATCAAGCTGCGTCTCGCGGATCAGCGCGCGCAGGCTGGCAAGCGCGGGCTGCGCGTCGGCGACGAACGCATGCGGCGCCGCCAGCGCGTGGCGGTTGGTCTCCGCTCGCCCGCCCACGCAGCGCCAGACGAGATCCGGTTGCATGCCGATGATGGAGTAACGCCCCCGCGCCGCGCCGCCTTCGATGCTCTCCAGCAGGAACGAATTCGGCTGCCCGTGCGCGAGCTTGAGAAATGCCGCCACCGGGGTTTCGAGATCCGCAACTCCACGCGACCAGACGAGCGTGCCCTTCCCGGCTGCGTAAGCCGCGCGAAACGCGGCGAAGCCCGGCGGAGCGAACTCATTCATCGCGGAAATACTCTCCGTTCGTTACTGCTGCGCGATCTGTTCGAGTGCCGGCATGTTGATGCGCGGGTGGGCATCTTCGCGGACCGCCGAGACGAAAACCTGTTGCAGGTCTTGGCCGATGCTGCGTGCCAGCTCCGTCTGGAGCGACTTGTATCCAACCGAGTTCGCGGCCGCAGTCGGCTGGCTGACCGCGGTCAGCTCGGCAGTCACGAAGCCGTCTGCTGTCTCGACCATCGTCGCCTTGTGCAGCTTGAGCGAGAACAACGGCCCGAGCAACTGCGGCGGCACCCCGGCGGCCGGCGTGCTGCGTCCGGTGGGTGGCAACTGCACGGCCTTGAGCCCCTCCTTGGCAGCCGCATCGGCAAGCGGCGTGCCGTGGTTCACCGCAACCATCAGCCGCGTTGCCATCTCGTTCTGTTCGCGGCGCCGCTCCTGCGCGGTCCAGTCTGCCAGCACCTTCGCTTTGACCAACGGGAAGGGCTGGACGTGCGAGGGAGTGATGCCGGTCACCGTCAGCGCGTAGTAGGACTGCCCCGGCCCCTGCACGACGCTCGCCAGATTATCCTTCCCCGTCGCGAAAGCGGCTGCAACGATCGCCTTTTGCAACGCGGAGGAGCCGGGCAGGGGGGCGTGCGTGCCCTCTGGCGTCAAGCCCTCCTTGTCGAGGGTACCTGTCTCGCCGACTAGCCCGAGATCGGTCGGCATCTTCTCGAGCGTCGGTTCTGCCGCCACGGCATCCTCGAATTTCGTCACCCGCGCATAGACAAGACCGACCGCCTCCTGCCGCGCGGCGGCTGCTTCGAGCGCGGGCTTCGCATCCGCAAAGCTCGTGTTCGCGCCTGGTGTGATTCCGGTCACGTCGATCACGTGCCACCCGAGCGGCGTCTGGAGCGGGCCGGTGACTGTTTCCGGCTGCGCGGCGAACACCGCCTTCGCCAGCACGGCATCCGGGAACTCGGTGGGAAGCGCATCGTTCAGTGCGACCGCCGTAGCACCTGCCGCCTTTGCTGCCTGTTGTATCTCGGCCCAGCTCGCTCCCGCCCGCCATTGTGCGGCCAGGGCGGCCGCCTTCGCCTTGTCTGACGCCAGAATGATCTCCGCCGAGCGCTTCTCCGGCTTGTCGTAGCTGGCCTTGTGCTCGGCGTAGGCTGCCTTGAGCACGGTCTCGGATACCTGCACATGCTTGGCCAGCACGTCCGGCGACAGCACAACCACCCGGATGTGCCGATATTCGGGAGTGCTGAAGGCTTTCGGGTTGTTCGCCCACCAGCGTTTCAGCACTGCCTCGTCCGGCGCTTTGGGCTCGACCGCAGCCGCGAACGGCATCGTGACCGCCGTCGCCGTCCGTGTCTCGTACCGGTAGGCGAACAACGCCGAGGTCAACACCTTCGGCGCGATTGCTCCAACGCCGATTGGCTCGAGAAGTTGGGCCTGCGCCAGGTTCTGCCGCATCAAAGCGAGGAACCCCGCCTCGGTCAGGCCGTTCGATGCCAACGCCTGCTGGAACTTGACCTTGTCGAAGGTGCCATTGCTGCCCTGAAAAGCGGGGATCGAAAACACTGCATCGCGGACCGCCGCATCCGGCACCACCAGACCACGGCGGCTGATCTCCCGCGCGAGCGCGGCCTCGGTGACCAGCCGCTCGACCGCTTGCATGGCCAGAAGCTTCCGCATCTCCGCCGTCGGCTGCTTGCTGTTCGGCAGTTCCTGCATCAGCCGGTTCAGCTCGTTCTGGTATTCCTTTTGGACTGCCGACGGGCCGATCCGCTGTCCTGCAACATGCGCCACCGCCGTGTCGCTGCCGAGAGGGTTCCGTATGTCCCCGATGCCCCAGGCGGCGAAAGCGATTGCCAGCCCCACGAACAGGATACGGGCGGACCAGTCTCCGAGATGGCGGCGGATGAAAGAAAGCATGCCAGTGTTCCGGATCAGTGTGCCGACTCTAACGCCGGTTACCCACAATGGACATCCTTCGTCGGCACACTAGCTCTTTATTTTCAGTGGCCTGCTTAACCCCTTTCGTTCGCTGCCAAGGGCAGCGA
>JBOHMN010000439.1:0-3027 GCA_050730175.1 Acetobacteraceae bacterium
CAAGATAAAAGCTGCGGGTCAAATTCCCGCCGCCACGATGCTGCGCTCGTCGAAGTATCTGAACAACTTGATCGAGCAGGATCACCGCGGCGTGAAGCTACGCGCCGGTCCAATGCTCGACTTCAAGCGGTTCAGGACCGCAGCAATCACGATCGCAGGCATCGAACTGCTGCGCCGCACCCATAAGGGGCAGTTCAATCTCAGCAGGCTGCGTCTCGAAGAAATGAGTGCGCCCGCGATCTGGAATGCGGTTCTGGCAGCGAGCTAAAGGAGACCACCTCGGGCCCACGCGTCGGTTGTCATCGGTCTCCGATTTATTTGCACCAGAACTCTGACGGGCTCAGGACGACTGCGCGCGGCAAAGCAGTTCTATTCGCTTGCTGGATAGTCCAATCCGCGTTGACCGATCCTGTACGTCCTTGCCGAAACTCTGCGACAGAACCGAGAGGACTCCCCCTACTCGATTCCGTACGTGCCGCGTGCATCACCGGGACTCACGGGTACCCCAGCGGCCAGTGACCGCCAGACATTCGTGCCACGTTCCGACTGTGCCAGTGGTTGAAAGACCCCGGAGCGAGGCGGCGGCCGCGGCATGCCCGAGCCTGAGGGCCATGGCGATATCCCAGCCCTGATGCACCCCGTAGAGTGTGCCGGCCGCGAAGGCATCGCCGGCGCCATTCGCCGCCACGATCTCCTCGCTCGGCACGGCGATGGAGGGCAGCCGGATCAACGTTCCCTCCTTCGTGGCCGCGACTGCGCCAGTCGGGAAATGCGCCGCCACCAGCTCGAGCGGGGCTAGTGCTGCAACCGTCCGGATGGCTCGCTCCACCGCGTCGGTGTCGGTACGACCCGCGCGGGCGGTTATGACGCCAGCGAGGGCTCCGATCTCGAGATCATTGACGATGAGATAGTCGAGATAGGGAAGGCAGGGCCGCCCGAGTACGGCGATTCGGTCCGCCCCTGCGCTCGCCAGCTCGAGGCTGGTTCTGAACCCGGCCGCGCGCGCCTTGCGCAGCACACTCACCCAGCCGTTGGAGTCTTCGCCACAAGGCGAGTCCATCAGCGGGTGAACGCCGGGCAGCCCAAGATGGAAAAATCGCCCGGCGAAATTCTCAAGGCCGACGAAATGGTCCGGCGTCAGCAGTGCCGCAGTGCCCTGGAAATAGAGATGCGTGCGGCGGCCTGTCTTCAGCGAGCCGTAAGCGTCGGTGCACTGGGTCGGCGCTGCCGCGGTAACGGCGAGGGCGCGTCGCTCGATCCCGTACGCGTCCGCCTCAGCAAGCAGGAACCGGCCGTCTTCGTCATCCCCGACCAGCCCGATCGTCGCCACCGGGATGCCCGGATCGAGCTTGCGAATGTCTACGGCGAAGTTGCAGCCGGAGCCGCCGCCGCGCTGTTCGAAGGCGAGGATCTGCGCCATCCCGTCTTCGGCCGGCCAGAATTCTACGAGCTTGTTGCGATCGACACACCACGTGCCGCCGGTCACGAAGCCCGCGGCGCGCTCCGGCATCGATCGTGTGATCCCTCCGCTCAGCCTGTCGCAGCCTTCTTCAGGACAGGATCGGAGATGGCAAGATCCTCGTCGAGTGGTCGCAGCGGCTTGAGTCCGGCCTCTTGCAACTTGCCATGATAGGCCCTGGCCGCCTCGGCCGGACGCAGGTTTCCGCTTGCCACCTCGCGCATGAGACTGACAATTTCAAGCGGCGATTCGGCTAAGTTGATCTTACGCCCGAAGAGGGCAATGCGCGCCCCGTTCCGCTCCGCCTGCGCGAGAAGTTCGAACGTATCCCGCGTCGTGCCGGCGCCCCCGCCCAAGACCCCTACTGGCAGTGAAGGATCCCATCCTGCCAGCTCTGCCAGAGCCTTTGGGCCGTTGTACGCCACCTTGAGGAAAATCGGGCGTTCCGCCGCCGCCACGCCCGCTAGCCCACGGACGATGCAATCATTCACGAAGTGGGGGAGAACATCGGCAGGAATGCCCGTTTCCACATTCGGATTGAAGACTTCGAGGAAATGGCGAAAGCCGTACCGCGCTGCCTCTTCGCGAAAGTGCGCATAAGCCTCGAGCGATGCAATATCGGCATCGAGATCGTTGGTGAAGGTGATGGAATAAAGACCGAGATCGAGACCCGCTGCGCGGGCTCGCGCCAGGCTTGCAGTGCGAAACGGGCGTGACGGGCGTTTCGTGTAGCTTCCCCCACGGACCGCCCAGGTATCGCTCGCGTCGTTCGCGCGAATCGCCGGCTTGATCGCGTGCTCAGAAAAGAGGCGCTCCCCGATGAGAATTTCGAGATTGCTTAGGGATCCCAGCATCACGTCCACGATGTCCTGCCGGACGATCGCGCGGATCTGGTCCAGGAACTCGGCACGGGTGCGATACCGCGTAAAGGCGCCGCCCGCATCACGGTGAGGGCCGCTGCCCCAGAGGCCCGGGCCTATGTCGGCGTCCTTGGCATCCGCGATGAGAAAATCGCTCGGCCGGTACTGCCCGCGCGCAATCCGCGCGAGCTTGGCCTCAAGCCGGGTCATGGCACGCTCCTCATATCCAAGCTGCAAATCTGCTCCTCGGTCGGCTCCGACGACAAGGGTCGGACGACGAATCCTGGGCGGGAGTGCTCGTAGTGCGGGCGGGTGCGGGCTGATATCTTGCGTGCGGCGCATGCGATAAAGAGCGGAAGCCGACCCCGCGAGCCCAGTGCCGCCGCTGAACACAAAGGTCGGTGCGCCGACCTTGGTGGCTCTTTGAGTGAGCTACAAGCGTCAGCATCGGCACACGCGTCGCACGAAACGTGGGGCGCGACATTGCCTTGACAGCCGGGGGCCCGGGCCCGTAGCCTGCTAGCAATGGGGGTACCGAGCAAGGGCGGAATGGCGCGGTTTCCGGGGATTGCCGAAGGTCGCACGCCGTCAATGCAGCGCGCACTTTTGGGGGTATTTCGCCCGGGAAGTGACGCGATTGTTCGCGCCGTGCGCGGCGTCAACCCCGCTTGGCGAGACGGAGTTGTGGCTGCTCAGGGTGATCCACGG
>JBOHMN010000440.1:0-2489 GCA_050730175.1 Acetobacteraceae bacterium
AGCTTACCCTTTGCGTCGAGAATCTCAAGCGTCACAGGCCCGGAGGCGGGCTGCGCGAGGTAATAGTCCATGATTGCCCCGTCGGGCGGATTCTTGCCCAAGGGTTCATCCGGCGGCAGCGGGGTATCCGTATTCGTATCGCGCCGCACGCGAGTGGCGGCCTCAGGCTTAAAGAGATAGGCGCTTGAACGAAGCACCGCATCCGTAAGCTGCTCAAGCGGCGTGATGTCGTCGAGAATCCAGAAAGAGCGCCCGTGCGTGGCGCCGATCAGGTCGTGGCCGTGAATCCAAAGGTCGCGCATGGAGGTGTGCGGCAAGTTGAGTTGCAGAGATTGCCAGTGATCGCCGTCGTCAAACGAAACCCACACGCCGGTTTCCGTTCCGGCGAAGAGCAAGCCCTCGCGCACGGGATCTTCGCGCACGGTATCCACTGGAGCAGCATCCGGCAGGCCCGTGTTAATCAATTGCCAGGTCTTGCCGCCGTCGTGGGTGCTATAAATATAAGGCCGGAGATCGTCGATGCGGAAGCGGCTGACGGAAGCGTAGGCCGATTCATCGTCAAAATGCGAAGCGGTGATTTGGGTCACTTTACTCCAAGGAGTCAATCCGGGCGGTGTCACATTTGCCCAGTTTTTCCCTCCGTCGTGAGTGACCCAGATGAGGCCGTCGTCCGTGCCCGCCCAAAGCGTATCCGCATTCTTGAACGACGGGCCAAGCGCGTAAACCACTCCGCGCTGTTGGGCGGCCTTAGCATCCTTCGCGGCAAGTTTGCCGAGGCTCGCCGGAATGCCATCGTGCTTGCGCGCCAGGTCGGGACTGATGGCTTGCCACGATTGGCCGCCGTCATTGGTCTTGAAAACGCGGCTCGCGGCGTAATAGAGCGTGTGCGGGTCAACGTGCGAAAAGATGAGTGGCTGCGTGCGGTCGACGCGCACCTGCGGGCCACGCAGCGGAATCGGGGTCACGTTTTGCACCTGACCGGTAGACCAGTGGAATTTTGAGACTTCGTTTGTGCCCGCGCCGTAAATAATGTCAGGGTGCAGCGGATCAGGCGCCACGTAGCCGTATTCAATAGCCCCCACAGGCCGCCAATCGCGCACGGTGATTTCACCATCGTTGCCGCGGCTCGAGATGCACACCGAGCCGCTTTCCTGCTGACCGCCGCAGACACTGTAGGGAAACGTGTTGGTGGCTTCGACGTGATAAAGCTGCGCCGTGGGCTGATTGTACCAACTGCTCCACGTGCGCCCGCCATTGACGCTCACAATCGCACCCTGGTCGCTGACCAGCAGAATAATGTTGGGATTATCGGGATTGATCCAAAGGTTCTGGTAATCGTCGCCGCCGGGCGCGCCTCGAATGGCTGTCCACGTCTTCCCGCCGTCTTTAGACCGCCAGGTCACAATGCTCGCGGTATAGATGATGTCCGCATTCGTGGGATCAACCTTGGGCACCGCCAGGTCGCCTCCGCCGATGCGGAAAGACGGACGCGGATCGCTGGTGGCGCGATACCAGTGCTCCCCGCCGTCGTCCGAGCGGTAGAAGCCGAGTCCACGCCCCGATTCGTAACCTCCCGGCTCGGTCGTGCCCACGGTTGCGTAAAGGCGGCTCGGCTCGCTCGGGGCGATGGCAACATACGCCTGCACCAGATTCGCCGGCAGACCTTGCGTCAGCTTTCGCCAAGTGTTGCCGCCGTCGGTGGACTTGAAAATTCCGCCTTTTGTTCCCTGGTATTCGTTGTCATATTCCCAGGGTCCCTGCCGCTCTTCCCAAAGCGTCGCATAAACCACCTTGGGATTTGACGGATCGATCTCCACATCGGCGCCGCCGGTGTTCTCATCAATGTAGAGCGTCTTCTGCCAGGTTTCGCCGCCATCGGTCGAGCGGAAGATGCCGCGCTGCGCGTTCGGACCATAAGGATGGCCCAGCACGGCGGCGAAGACACGGTCGGGGTTATGCGGATCGACGGCCAGCGCGGGAATCTGTTCACCGTCACGCAGGCCGAGATGCATCCACGTCTTGCCCGCATCGGTGGACTTGTAAATCCCATCGCCGATTGAGAGATCAGGCCGGGCCAATCCCTCGCCGCTCGCGACGTAAACAACGTTCGGGTCGGAAGGAGCGACCGCGATAGCGCCAATGGATTGCGATGGCTCCTTGTCGAAGATAGGGTGCCACGTGCGCCCGTAATCATCCGATTTCCAAACCCCGCCATCAACCTGGCCCACATAAAACACATTGGGCTCGCTGGGCACGCCGTAAGCGGCGCGCGTCCTGCCGCCGCGAAACGGGCCAATCATGCGCCAGCGCATTCCCTGATAAAGGCTCTGGGGGAATTGCTGGACGAGGATATTGCTCGCAAATAATAAGGTCAGAACAGAGACGAATAAGGCGAATAAGATCGATGTAAAACGACGAATCACGGCGGACTCCCAAGGTAGAAAAAACGAAAGTAGCATAGCACAAAGCAAACGATGGGCAGTTGTAGC
>JBOHMN010000441.1:0-1754 GCA_050730175.1 Acetobacteraceae bacterium
CGGTCGATCGTCAGCACGAGCGCGTCGTCGAGGATCGCGCGATAGAACCAGTCGGGCACGATCAGGTCGATGCCGTCGGCCTGGCCGTGCGCATCGGCGTGCTCGGTCCACTCGTTGATCCAGGAGAAGCGGTGCATCCGCCGCTCGTTTGTCTGGCGCAGGGATGTCGCCACCGTGGTGGATTGCAACCGGTCGAGCGCCGCCTTCAGGCGGTGATAGTCGCGCGCGCTGGTGCCGCGGCCGGTGAAGGTGAGGATCTCGCGCGGTGTTGCCGCCATCAGGCGGGACGTGCACACGCCCGCGTCACGCGCCTCGACAATCTGGCTGGCGGCCCAGATCAGCACGTCGGCGTCCCAGATCGTCGCCATGCCGTGCTCGGGCACCGCCTCCACGCGGATGGCTATCTCGTTCATCCGAAAATCGATTGGTGTCGTGCGGTGGGTCTTGGCGAGGCTGAAGAACGGATAAGCCATGAGGTCCTGCGCGTCTCGGGGCGCCAGATCGCCGGGGAGAGCTCGGAAGAGTTCGAGCTGCTCGCGTTCGTTTCGGGGGCGATGGCGCGACATGGCTCAGCGGCGCGCCTGACCGGTCTGGGCCGGGATCAGGGGGCTGTGACGCTTCGCCGGGAGCACGGTGCCAACACCAGGGTCGGAGGTTGACGCTTTGGCACCGGACTCCACCCAGGCCTGAAGGTCTTCGACGCGATAGACCACGCGGCCGCCGAGCTTCGAATAGCGCGGCCCGGTTCCATAGATTCGATGCTTTTCAAGGGTGCGGATGGAAAGGCCGACGAACCGGGCGGCCTCGGGCGTGCGTAGATAGCGCTGCGGCAAGTCGGCGAGATTGGGGGACATGGGAAACCTCCGTGATCCAGTCGAGGGCCGCCGGACGATGGCGGCTGTCGGGGATCACGGTGGCGGAGAAGGCTGGTGCGGGGGGATGGCGATGTCACGGGATGCCGAGATCGCCACCCTTCAACCTGACGCGTGTCCTATTGCCGGCGTCGATAGGGATGGAGCAGCAGACGCCGATAGCCGCCCCGCATCAGGGCGAACCCGAAGCGGGCGAGACGAATCGTGCGATCACGCAGGTCGTGGCTTTTCCAGCCGCGCTCGGGCAGATCGCCGGCGCCGAAAAGGACACTGGCGATTTCGCGGTAGGTCGCGTCATCGAGACGTGCGTCAAGCGCACGCAAAGCGAGGATGAGGCGGTCGCGGCGGGCCTTCGAGAGGTCGGCGGGATTGGGACCAGGGGTGCGGCCAGCCAGCCCGCGCCAGAGCCGGATTGCGGCCATCATGCGGATTTCGAAGAATTGGTCGAGCGGCAGTAGGACGTGCGGGCGGGTCAGTCCCGATGTCGCCAATGTGGACGCGAAACCGCGCGCCACGATGTTCGATCAGGTGTTCAGCGCCATCGGTTTCGATGCTGGCATCGAGGGGAAGCGGCGGGGGCCGAAGGTCGGAACTGGCGAGTTCAGTCGGAAGCCCCGTCAGGGCGATCACGCTTGGCAGTGTATGCGGCGCCCAGAGGACCGCGTCGGGGCTGGTTGTCTCGGTGGTGCTTGCGAAATCGTACCCCCCAGCGCCGGGTGAATTCATCCACCGCGGCTTGGATCAGAACGCCCCGACGGGCGGCTCGTTCGAGCTTCCTGCGATGCTGCTGGAAGTCCGAGTTACGGCGAAGATATTCCCAGGCGAAACCGGGCGCGTCGAGCGATCGTAGATGCTCGTATGCGCCCGGAGCCCGCCAATCGG
>JBOHMN010000442.1:0-10126 GCA_050730175.1 Acetobacteraceae bacterium
TTCGTTCGCTGCCAAGGGCAGCAAACGAAAGGGGCAGGACACCGGACTGTCCGATCATACCTCGAATACCGCGAGATCGGAATTCCTGCCGCGATATCAGGCGCGCGCGCGGCCTCTCAGCTGGCCGTCCTGGCCGATGTCGGGCAGGAAGAAGGCCAACATGCCGATCGCGGGCAGGAACGCGCAGACGTGATAGACGAACGTGATGCTGGTCCAGTCGGCCAGCGCACCCAAAAGTGCGGCGCCAAGCCCGGCGATGCCGAACGCGAGACCGAAGAAAAGCCCCGAAATCGTTCCGACCCGCCCTGGCATCAGCTCGGTTCCGTAGACGACGATCGACGAGAAGGCCGAAGAAAGGATCAACCCGATGACGACACTGAGCACAATCGTCGCGCTGAGCCCCGAGTACGGCAGTGCCAGCGTGAACGGCAGCACGCCGAGGATGGAAGCCCAGATCACGGATTTCCGCCCGATCCGGTCGCCGAGCGGCCCGCCGATAAGCGTACCAACCGCCACGGAGGCGAGGAAGGCAAACAGACAAACCTGCGATACCTGCGCGGTCAGCCCGAAGCGCTGCATCAGATAGAAGATGTAGTAGTTCGTGATGCTTGAAAGATAGAAGAACTTCGAAAAGATCAGCGCAATCAAAACGGCAAGTGCACGATCGGCCGCCTCCTTTCCAAGCGGCCCGGGCGTATGCAACGCTTGCCGCGTGCGCGGCCGTGCCTCCCCGCTTGCCTTGTACCACCGGCCAAGCAACGCCAGCACGCAGATTCCGACCAGCGCGAGGAAACCCGCCCAGGCGAGGCTCCCTCGGCCGCGCGGCATCACGAAGAATGCAACCATAAGTGGTGCCAGCGATTGACCGAGATTGCCGCCGACCTGGAAGACCGATTGTGCCAGGCCGAATCGTCCCCCCGAGGCCACCCGCGCCAGCCGCGATGATTCGGGATGAAAGACGGAAGAGCCGATCCCGATCAGTGCTGCGCCGACCAGAAGGAGCCCGTATCGCTGCGCCGAGGCCAGCACCAGGATCCCCGCCATCGTAAAGGTCATCCCGACAGGCAGGGAATAGGGCTGCGGCCTCTGGTCAGTGAACCGCCCGATCAACGGCTGGAGAAAAGAGCCCGTGGCCTGGAAGACCAGCGTGATGAGGCCGAGCTGAACGAAGCTGAGCGAAAGCTCGCTGCGTAGCAGCGGGTAGATCGCCGGCAGCAACGTCTGCATCGTATCGTTGAAGAAATGGCAGAGGCTGATCGCCCACAGCACGGCAAAAGCGGTGCGACCACCTTTGCTCTGCCCGACCGCGATGCTCTGGCCCACGTCCGGCTTTCCCTTCCTGACCCGCGAGGCCGGCCCCGGCCGCCGATCGATGATGCAGCATATAGGGCACTCGGTTCCGTGGCAGCCGGGCCGGCGCCCTCATTTGCGCGCGCCTGCCATGCCGACCGCGGCCACGGACCCGGTCCTGCCGGTGCCGGGGCTCCGGCAACCGGTCGAACCGCGACCGGACCGTCCCACAGTTGTAAACGCGGCCGAATCCCGCTATGGAAATCGCCGGAAACGTCGCCGATCCGGGGGATGTGGGTGCAATGCCCGCCGCGAACCTGCGTCTGTGGAAACCAGGGCAGCATGATGTCCCGAGCGCGCGTCCGTTCCGTTCTGGCGGCGGCATCCTGCGGCCGCTCATTCCGAGGAGTGTACAATGAGAACCAGGACTTCTGTCGGATTGCTTGCAGCCGGGCTGCTAGGGCTCGGCGTGATGGCAGCCGGCCCCACGTACGCGGCCGCGCCGTCGGGCGGCTTCTACGGAAGCACGGCCTCTACCACCGCTGGCTGCCCCTCTATCGTCTGGCGCTTGGCCAATTCGAGCGGCAATATCCACGGCATGGCCTACTATGCCGATCTGAGCGGCCTCAGCAATGTCGAGGGGACGATCCAATCTGACGGCTCGTTCACGCTGACGCTGACCAAGACCAGCATCGGCAGTGGCCCGGTCGGCACCGTCACCGGGTCCCGCGCCGCGAACGGCGAAATCAAAGCGACATTGAAGGGCGAAGGCTGCGCCAACAACGAGGTGGACATCAAGCCGACGAACAACCTCGGCTTGGTCGCGAACGGCCAGACGGGCGGCGGCGGCCACTAAGTACCTGCAGCGTTTCGGGCATCGGTGGGGGCGGTCGGTGGCAGCTCCTCGCCGATGCGCGATTTGACGACGCACCGCCGGCAGGGCCGCGAGGCTATCAGCGATAGCCTCGATGGCCAGCCCGGAAGTGCGTACGCTGCCTTCGCTGGCATCAGCCGATAGCCGAGCCGCGCGAGCGGAACACCCCAAAGCAAGGCTTGGTTTGCATCCGAAACTTCCGCGCTTGCAGGCAGCAATTGCGGTGCCAGACCGTGGCGTGGCACACTTCGAGCGTCGTTTCGTTCAGGGTTTGGGGCGGGCGTCACGGACCTCGACCGAAGTGGCCAGGTGCGGGCTTCGGCCAATGCGTGGCAGTCGGCTCAGCTTCGCAGAAGGCCACGCATCGCTTCCCCCGCCTGGGTCCCCGGGAAGATGAGCGCGAGGGCCGGCTCGAAAAACCCGAACTGTTCCGCCAGCGCACCCTTAGCGAGTGCTAAGGTGTCGGCTGTCGGTGCGAGGTCCCGCTTATGAAAAAGCTGTTGCGGTGAAAGCTCCGGCCAGGTTGCGCGCACCCGCCCGCCTGCAACGCGACCGCCGATCAGGAAGGCCACCGTCGCCGTTCCATGATCGGTGCCGCGCGTGCCGTTCATGCGCGCGGTGCGCCCGAATTCAGTGACGACAAGCACGGCTGTCTCCCGCCAAGCCGGCCCGAGTGCCGCCTTCAGTGCGGTCAACCCGGCATCGAGTTCAGAGGGTGGAGCGTGCAAGAAGGGCTGTCTGGTTGGCGTGGGTCTCCCAGCCCTCGAGCCGAAGGGCGGCGATCCGCGGTCCCGCGTCTGCTGCCAGCAGCTTGCCTGCTGCCGCTGCAAGACGAGAAAAGCGATAACCGGGGGTGACGGTCGCGCGCCGTCCATCCGCGTGCAACACCCCGGCGTCGAAGCGGCGCCCACGCGCCCTGCCTCCCGAACGCCCGGCGACCCCGCCTACCAAACCAAACACGGACAGACCCTCCAGTCCTCGCCTCCCGCACCCTCACCGGCGCCATCAAGGCGCCGCATCGCCGCCAGTCAGCCACTCACTCCTTGACCGTAACGAAGCCGCGCCGAATTCACGCGGATCCTCACCGCCGTTAACACCGTTGGGTGGTCGAGCGCTTCTTGGCCTGGATCAACCGCAACCGCCGCCTTGCGAAGGACTTCGAGGGCACCATCGCCTCAGCCACCGCCTTCCTCTATGCGGCCTGCGTCATGCTGTTGACGCGCCGGATCGCTCGTTCGGCTTGAGATTCGAGTCGGACTCTCACTCTATCCGAGCTCCTCGGTTGCTGAGTGTTGCAAACGGCAACGCGCGGAGGGGATCATCGTTCGGTCGGGCGATGCTCCTGCCGCGCATCGTTGGCTCGCCCGGTCGAGGCTTTCGTTCGGCGTGGCGGCGCGCGCAAGCCGCTCGCGGAAGGCGCCCGCTCGCCGTCCTGGATGACAGAAGGAATGCCGTGAGCGGCGCGCCGCGCTTGGTCGCGGTCTCACACCGAAGCTGGTCGCATATGCGCTGTCGCAAGGTTGGCTAGCATGATACGTCATGAGTGAAGCATGGTTCCGCTCGGTGCAGAACGGGAACTTCAAATTCGGCCAATCGGAACCTATCGAATCCTGCAATACTTGCTGCAAGCTACTGCCGTTGATGCTGTGCGACGGCGTGGCAGGCTGAGGCCACTGCGCAGCGTCGGTGCGGAGTGTCCTGCCTGCCGCAAGGCGTCAGTCCTGGTGAGCCTCGGCGTTGAAGACGAACTCGGGGGGCATCTCCGGGCCCCAGAGATAGAATGAATCCTTAGCCGGGTAATCCGCCGGTTCCCATTCGGTCGTTGCTGGGATGTAGTCGATATTGAAGGAATATTCAGAGAAACTGCCCCAAGGATCGCGCACGTAATGAAAATAGTTCGATCCAAGAACGTGGCGACCGAGCCCCCAGCCCATCTTCCAACCACGATCGGCCATGGCCATCGCGCCAAGGCCCACCGAATCGAGCGAAGGCATGTCCCAACTCAGGTGGTGCAACCCCGGCGCCTCCGAGCGTGCGAAGGCAACGACATGATGATCGCTGCCATGGATCGCGTGCATGAAGGCGATGTCGGTGCCGGAGCGATCCGATAGCTTGAGCCCGAGCGCCCGCGCGTAGAATTCGAGCATCCGCGCGACATCGGGCGTGAATCGGAGGATATGGCTCAGCCGGCGCGGGGGTGGCGGCAAGGTGTCCCCTCGATTGGGTGCACAGCGCACACCGGCGTGGGCATCCAGTCCGGCCGGGAGAGCCTTGCTGTCCGGCGAGGTTTTTGGGCCGACACGGATCTCGATCGGCAACCCGTCCGGATCGAGCAGCCAAAGCCCGTTGCTGTCGAACCCCGCTGGCGGCGGGAGCAAGCGAATGCCTGCGCGTTCGAGATGTGCCTTGAAGCGCGGGAGATCTTCTTCGAAGCAGTGGAAGCTGATGTGATGCAATGCCTTCCGCTGCCCACCCACCACGCGGCCCCAGCGGTAGCCGTCGGCCGTCGCGAGCGAGACGTGCGCGCCGGCACTGGCTACCGTAAGGCCGAAGGCGGCGTAGAAGTCTGCTGCCTTCTCCGGCGCCGGCACACTCAAGACGAATTCGCCGATCGAGTGCACTCCGAGCCGCCCGCCCGCATCTTCCGGTGCCTGATACCCGCCGATGGCTGTCATCGCCTTCCCCTCCAGCCCGGTCTCGAACACGAGACCAAGCTAGCCAGTTTAGCAGGTGGCGCCGCCGCTCGCCACAACTTCGCCTGCGGGAATGTCCTCCGACTCCTCGACCAGCGCACGGTGGAGCGCGGCCGCGAGCATCCCAACCGGTGGCCGCATGCAGGGCGTCTCAGCGTATCGTCCGGGCCGGTCGGTAATGCCGCCACCTGCTTCGCGCGGCGGCAGAACGATCGGGGTGGCGCTCGCCGATAACGGTCGTGACGGGAACCGGGGACGACGCTGCAACATCGTGTAATTGCGGTTTGTCTTGCAGCGTTTGCGCAAGCCAGGATGGCCAACGTCGCTGCCTGGCCGACGCGGGTTCGCGGTTTTCGCGCAGGAGCAGACAATGTTCGACGCACCAGCATCCACGGCCTTCGTCTTCGCCGGGGGCGGCAGCCTGGGCGCCATCCAGGTCGGCATGCTCCGCGGCCTCGCGGACGCAGGCGTAAGCGCCGACCTTGTGCTCGGAGCGTCGGTCGGCGCGTTCAACGCCGCCTATTACGCGAGCGGGCGCGATCTCGCCTGCGTGGAGCGGCTAGCGGAGATCTGGCGCGGACTTCGCCGCCGTGACGTGTTCCCTATCACCTGGCGCGGTCTGTTCGGCGCCCTGCATGGCGGCGAAGCCGTGTTTGACCCCGCCAATCTGCGTCGTCTGGTTTCACAAAATTTGCCGTTCGAGCGTCTGGAAGACGCGCCGATCCCCGTCCACATGGTTGCAACCAATCTGCGCGGAGATGCGGTGCTCCTGTCTTCGGGCCCGGTGATCGACGCGCTTCTTGCTAGCGCCGCCATTCCCGGCGCCTTTCCGCCTGTGCGTGTCGGCGGTCAATTGCTCATGGACGGAGCCGTGGCAAACAACACCCCGGTCGTGAGCGCAGCGCTGCTGGGCGCGCGGCGGATCATCGTCCTGCCAACCGGCTTCGCCTGCGCTTTCGCGGACCATCCGCACGGCGCCATGGCGCACGCAATGCACGCACTCACCCTGGTTATCGCGCAACAGTTGGTGCGCGATCTGCGCGAGGTATCGAGGAGTGCAGACGTCTTGACCGTGCCGACGCTGTGCCCGCTCGCCGTTTCGCCGTTCGATTTTTCGCATACGTCGGAGCTGATCGACCGCGCGGCGAAGGAGACGCGAAAGTGGATAGCAGGGGGAGGGCTCACGCGGCCAGGTATCCCACGCGAGTTGGAGATGCATGAACATTGACGGTGCACCGGGAAAATGCGTGCGTTTCGGCCTTCCTTGCTTTCGCGGAGCGCTCGCATCCGCTGGCCCCTGCCCGCGCCGCGCCAGCTCGACCATCCGCTCTCGAGCAATCGGCGCAGCAGGCGGGAATTCTTGTCCGCGTTCATCCGGTTCTTCTCTTCGGCGGCCGTTGCCTCGACATTTTCAGCTTCCCCGAAAAGGACCGGATGGACGACCTGTTGAAACCTCACATCTGGACGGATGCGCGAATGGAGGGGACCTGCGATCGGCAATCCGTCACGGTTCCTTCCCCCCGGAGACCAGGCGCCGGATCATCGCTATGGCAGGCGGCGTGTCCCAGTCTGCCGCGCCCAGGCAGTGGGCGACCAGACGGCCCTTTCGATCGAAAATGAAGCTTGCCGGAATGCCCGGAACCTTGAAGGCGGCGGCAATGTCGCCGCTCGGGTCGAGCAGGATCGGCAGATGCTCGATCCGGTGCGCCGCATAGTACGCCTTCACCGCGCTGGGCCCTTTCGCGTCGATCGAGACCGGCAGCACGCTGATGCTGACATCCTTCACCAGCGCGGACAGACGATCGAGCGCCGGCATTTCGGCAAGGCAGGGCACGCACCAGGTTGCCCAGATGTTCAGCACGATGCCTCGGTCGCGGTAATCGGCAAGCGTCCGCTTCTCGCCGTTTGCCGAGAGAAATGAGAAGCCGGGCGGCTTCTGCGGCGGCCTGACTTCGACGAGGACGCGAGACAACGGGGCGAGCTGCGCGGCCTCGGCGCGGCGGGCCAAAGCAGCAAGGCCGAGTGCCGAAATAAGGGCGCGCCGCGTGAGCGAGGCGGTTGGCCGAACGAACCCGGCGCGGCTTCCGACCCAGTCGCTATTCAACGTTCGGCGTCCCGTGTTACGCCCGCGGCGCGATTGAGCGCCTTGATCACCTCCGGGGCGGTTATCAAGTCAGGCAGCACGATGCCTCCCGGTGCGCCGGGCCCGTAGATCACGTCGAGTGGCACCCCGTAGCGCCCGAAGCTCTGCAAATAGTCGGTGATCCCTGCATTCGGCTTTGTCCAGTCGGCGCGCATCGCGAGTACATCTGCTCTGCCGATTCGGGCGGCAACTGGGTTGCGGTCGAGCACGGTCACTTCGTTCACCTGGCAGATCAGGCACCAGGCAGCCGTCACGTTGACGAGCACGGTCCGGCCGTGCGTGACGTTCGGTGCGATCGCAGAACGCACGAAAGGATGCCAAATGCCGCTTTGATCCGCCGTTCGCCGCATGTGGCCGGGTATTCCGACGAGCGGTACCAGGAGCGCTGCGACAACGACTGCCCCGGCAAGGCCTGCCCCGGCACGGCGCAACCCGGAAAGGCGCCCGCCTGCCCATCGCCGCGCGGCCAGCAGGCCGAGAAGCACCAGGGCGAGGCCAGCCACGGTCAGCGCCGCATCGAGACCGCTGACGCGGGCAAGCACCGTCAGCAGCCAGACCGCCGTCGCGAGCAGCAAGGCGCCGAAAATCCGACTGAGCCAAACCATCCAGCGCCCCGGCCGCGGTAGCAGTGCGACCAGCGACGGCGCGGCCGCGGCGGTCAGCGTAGGCGCGCCGAGCCCGACCCCCATGGCAAGGAAGATTGCTGTGATCTCGAGTGGCCCGCGGCTCAGCGCAAACCCGACCGCAGTGCCGAGGAAGGGTGCCGTGCAGGAAGTTGAGAGGAAGGTCGCAAAGAGGCCGACCAGGAACGCGCTGGCATGCCGCCCGTGCACCCGGTCAGGCATCGCCGCCGCTCGGTTGGCGCCAGGCATGGCGATCGCGATCCATCCCCAGAGATCGGCGGCGAACAGCACCATCACGATGGTCATGGCAATCAGGAACCAAGGGCTCTGGAACTGAATGCCCCAGCCGATCGCTGCACCGACTTCCTTGAGGGCAATCAACCCCGCCGCCAGCACGAGGAAGCCGAAAACGATGCCCCCGGCCGTCGCCATCAGTTCCAAGCGGACCGTGCGCCGCTCGGCACCGGCGAGGCGGGCGAGGGAAATGAGCTTTAGAGAAAGCACCGGCAGCACGCACGGCATGACGTTCAGCAGAAGCCCGCCGAAAAATGCCGCCGCAATGACCGCGAGCGGGAGCAATGCTGCAGGAGCAAAATCGCCTGGCGCCGCCATGACCGGAAGCGCCGCGAACGTCGCCGCATGGTCCGGACCGTTGGTGACGGTGAACACGAGGTTTCGCCCGGCAAGCCGCGCGGCAGGGATCTCGATGTCCGTGAGCAGCAGACGGACGTAGTCGCCATCTGCCGCTCTTGCCACATGCGGCGGACCGGGTGCGCCGTGCGGGAGGCCTTCGACGAACAGGTCCGGGAGGGCGAGCGTCGCGCTCGGCCCTGTCAGGCTGACAGCGAGCTCTGAGCCCCCTTTACCGTTCGGCCAGACGGTCGCCGATCGTACTGAAAGCCCGAGCCCGGCGAGTGATCCGGGCACTGCGGCACGCGCGGCCGCAATCAAGCCCGCCTCCGGCCCCGGCGCTGCGATGCCGGCCGGGAGGGTCAGACGGAGGACCGCGTGAATCGGAACACAGATGTTGCGGCAGGCGGAGTAGGCGACTGTCGCATGCAACACGAGGGGCGCGCCTGGCTTGGCGAGGGTCACTGCGATCGGCAGCACTGTCTGTCCGGCATATCCATAAGTCTGGAGCCCATCCAGGCTGAACCGTCGCGGCGCGGGCCAGGCAAGCTTTGTCGCCGCGAGATTGCGCGAGCCCTGCCAGGTGATGGAAGGCGGTATTCCGGCGGCGCCGGGATCGCGCCAATACGCATGCCACCCGGGCGCGAGCTGAATCTCGAGCCCGGCATCGACGATGCTTGCCGAGCCGCTCGCCCGCTCCGCCGTGATCAGGCGCACGGCGGCGTACTGATTGCCGGCCCACCTGCTTGCCGCCGCCCGCGCCGGACCCGGTGCAAGCAGAATCGCGAGAGCCGCTGCCGCGGCGATACCGGCAAGCCGCCGAGCGAAGAAGGATTCAAGCAGCTGCATGACCGCAGGCACGACCTTCGGCTACTCGTGACGGCACGGCCATCAGCGCTACATAGCGCCCTCTTCGGCCGGCGCAAGGCCGAGACGCGGCGGGCAAGGGCGGGCAAGCCCAGGCTTCCGCGCCCGGCCGGCTGCTGGCAGGCTTGGCCGACTGCGCAAGCGCCTGCCAGTCTCTGCCGCGGTCCCACAAAGAAGGAAAGAGGTCCGTGCGACTTCAGGATTTCCGCGTGCTCACCTTCGATTGCTACGGAACACTGATCGACTGGGAGAGCGGCATCTTTGCCGCCCTTGGCCCGCTGCTCGCGAGAGTTCCGCTACCGCCGTCACGCAACGCCGTGCTGGAGGATTTTGCGCGGCGTGAATCGGAGGAGGAAGCTCGCAATCCGACCCTGCGCTATCCGGCGCTGCTGGCGAAGGTTCACCACCATCTTGCCGAGGATTGGGGCATTGCCCCCGACGAAAACGAAGCGCGCCGCTTTGGCGCCTCGGTGCCCGACTGGCCACCATTTCCTGATTCTCCCGCCGCCCTCGCCGAACTCGAGCGGCATTGTCAGCTCGTGATCCTCTCCAACGTCGATCGCGCGAGCTTTGGCGCCAGCAATCGCCGCCTCGGCGTTGCTTTCGATGCTGTCTTTACCGCGGAGGAAATCGGTTCCTACAAACCGGATCCAGCCAATTTCCGCTACCTCGTCGACCATCTTGCCGAACGGGGCGTACGGAAAGAGGACATCCTGCACACTGCGCAGAGTCTTTATCACGACCATTTGCCGGCCAAACGCGCCGGGCTTGCGACCGCATGGATCGACCGCCGCCACGACCGAGAGGGGTTTGGCGCGACGCCCGCGCCATCCGAAGAGGTGCGCACTGATTTCCGTTTCCCGACCCTTGCTGCGATGGCCGAGGCCTGGCGGACGGGCTGATCGCCCTGGAGGATCGGCAGCGGTCCGGTGGTCCGACCCTAACGCTTGTTGCCCACGAAGCGGGCTCTCGGGTCGGACCACTCGCTCTTTGTTTTCAGTGGCCT
>JBOHMN010000443.1:0-2697 GCA_050730175.1 Acetobacteraceae bacterium
CCTACGGCTGGCCGGCGGATATCTCCGACGATAATATCCTTGCGGACCTTGTCGCGCTGAACAGACAGCGTGCGGCCGAGGAGGCAAAAGGGATCGTTCATTGGCTCCGGCCCGAGTACCAAATTCCGCGGTTCGGGAGCGCGACCGACCGGCCGAAACTCGACCTGGTCGGCGGCGGTGCGGCCGTGGAGAGAGAAGCCGCCGGCAAGCCTCTATTCCCTGCCGATGATCTGGCGCAAACCGCCGCTGTCCTTGCCACGCTCGCAGGCAGCACCGCCCCGCTCGATCCCACGATGTTGGCGAGAACCTTCAAACAGGGCCGAAAATGCGAACTTAAGGTTCGCTCCGTCCTGTCGGCGCTGGTCCGAATGGGATATGTGGTCACGGCGGATTCAGGTCGTAGCTTCCTGCTCCGACGAGCTGCGTAGGCGGCCCAGCACTTCTAGGCTACGTAGGGTTCGAGAATCGGAACCTTCGCCGCCGCAGCTTGTTCTCGCCGGCGCCGCATACCGGCCGCCGCCCGGCGCAGAATTTCCAGCTTGCGCCGGTCCCGGTCCACACAGCTCAGAATGGCCGCGTCGTTGGCGGCATCGATTGAGTCCGGCTCACAGAGCCCAGCGCCCAGCAGCCGTCGATAGTCGCCCCGGAGCAAATCCGCACCTGCTTGCTGCGCAAGTTCCACGGCCGATGCGGGCACGCCGAGCGTTAGGCGAACCATCAGCCGGGCAACGCGTTCACCAAGATCAAGGTTGGGGTGGGTGAGTTCTGCGACCCGGCCGGCCGTTGGTAGCAGGTCGCAGGTTCGAGCTGCGACTGACCGGATTGGGCCGGCGGCCCCGTCATTTGCACCGCCAAACTGAGTCAATGTTGCTTCGATGTCGCTGAGCGCGCGCCCGGAGATGAAAAGCAGGCACGCGACCGCCTTCTTGGCCCGCATAGTCGCCTGATGCGTGTTAGCCGCAGAGCACACGAGTTGGGCAAGGAGCTGGTTCGGCACGCTCTGTTGTCTTAGTTCACCCAACCAGGTCTGCGGTTCCTTCTGCGTGCTTTTCTTGTTCATAGGGAAGAGGACCTGATCGACCTCGACCGTCATCTGGGCGGCGGTGATAAGGACAGGATCGCTGATATCGGCGGCCCCCAGCGAGCTTATGCTGTCCACCAGGCTGATGATCGAGGCGACCTCAGTCGCGCCCTCACCGGCGAGCCGGCCGAGCGCCGTCAATTGAAATCGCCCGTCCGCCGAAGCTTCCACGAGGCGATGTCGCGCCAAATCGGCAAGTGCGGCCGTCAAAGCGGAACGACTCCACTCCCATCGTTCAACCCGCTGGGCAGCTTGGAACGCCCCGAAGCTCGCTTCGAGGAACCCAATGATGGCGTCGGCCGCCATGCCGTCGCGCGCCGCGCCCCGCGCTGTCGCCAACACGCGCACAATCAGGGAGCGTGGATCGGTGCCTTGATCCAGGAACCGCGACACAAGGTCCTCGGGAGTGCCCGTGACATAGTGTCGCCAGAAATCGTGCTCCGTGCGGCCGTCAAGGGCCAAGAGATAGGACGTGCCATTCTCGGCGTAGCCGAGGCGACCCGCGCGTCCAACGAGATTTTTATATTCAGCGACCGAGTACCGCTGCGGCCCCGGATGCTCCAGACCGGCGATCACAACTGCGGAGGCCGGTGTGTTGATTCCCATAGCAAGCGTCGTCGTGGCGACGATGACCCGCAATGACGCATCCCGAAGGCGGAACTGCTCTTCGACAACACGCCGCTCTTCGCGATCGAGATCGGCGTTATGAAACGCGACACCCTGCGCGAGAGCCCCTCGGAGATCCTCGGACGCCTGGGACGGGTCGCCCTGCGGGAGCGCTTGCAGCGCATCACCCGCCGGAGGAAGAGCCAGCGCCTGTGCCAGATAGCGAGCACAGCCGCGCGTCTCGCCCTTGGTCTCGCGGAAGACGATCACCTGCTGGCCGTCACCCACGAGTTTGCGGACGAGCGGGATAATCCAATCCTGGCTCGAGCCTTTGCCCATCAACGGGCAGACGATTGGCGCCGTTATCCGCGTCTCGCCCGTCTCCGCCTCGATATACCGGAAGCGGCCATCGGCGAGCAGAAGTCCCTCATCCAACGGAACCGGCCGCTCCGTGCGGCGCAGAAGCCGCGCGCCAAGCCAACGCTCAAGGCCATTCGTATCACCGATCACGGCCGAGAGCCCGATCACCTGTGGCTCCACTCCCTCACGGCGCCGCATGATGATCAACGTCAGAATAAATTCGAGATTCGCGCCTCGCGACGCATCCGCGATCATCTGCGCTTCATCGATGACAACGACGCCGGCTTGTTCAAGAACATGCGGATGTGTGAGTGCGATGGCCGCAAACTTTTCGTAGGTGAGCAGGCCGACGTCGTAGCGGCCTCTGAGAAGTGGCGATATATCATCGGTTTCGCCGGTCGCCTCCACCGTGCGAATGCCAAACGGGCCGTAAACCTCTTCGAACTGCCTGCGCTTATCGGCGACGAGTGCCTTGAGAGGCAGGAGAAAGAGCGCGCGGCGACGATCGAGCACGGCTTTGATCGCCGCAAGCTCACCAACCATCGTTTTCCCGGAGGACGTAGGCGCAGAGACGACAAGGTGCTTGCCGTCAAGGATCCCAAAGTCGTTGATGGCCGCGATTTGAAGAGCGTTAAGAGAAGGGATTGAAC
>JBOHMN010000444.1:0-2344 GCA_050730175.1 Acetobacteraceae bacterium
GTTCAGTGGCCTGCTCATCCCCTTACGCTTGTTGCCAAGGGCAACAACCGACGGGGGCAGGACACTGGACCGTCAGGATGGCAGTGGTGCGGACCGCGTCGACGGGGTGCCCGGCGCACTCGCCAAGCGCGTGAACGGGCCGAGCGGCAGGATCGTGCGGCCGAAGTCGCCGTTGATCAATTCCGCGGCCGAAGTATATGCCGCGAACGCGGCGCAGACCAGACCAACGTAGCCGCCGGCTATGGTGAACGCGTGTCCGGCGCCCCAGGAGCCGATCGCCAGCAGGAGGTAGGCGATCCACAGCGTCAGAAACACAAGCTGCAGCGCCATGTTGTGGCGGAACGTCGCGATCCACATGTAAAACGTGAAGATCCCCCAGACGATCAGGTACCAGCCGATCATTGCTTCCGGACCGCCGCCGAACAACTTGAAAAGGGCAACCAGCGAAATCCAGAAGGCGCCGTAACTCAGGAACGCCACGGTGGCGAAGGTCTCGCCGCGGACGAAAGAAAGAATACCGGCGAGTGCCTGCGTGGTGCCGCCGTAAACCAGCGCCATGGCCAGAACCACGCTCAGACTCTTGGCATCGAACCATCCTGCATTGACCATGCTCAAGAGCCAGGTGGTCGTCGCGAAACCAATCAGCCCGAGCGGGGCGGCGTTGCCGAATTTGCGTTCCATCCATTCCCTCCATGCTTGCGGGGCACGAACCAGGCGCACCACGCAACGTTCCTATAACTGCCCTGCCACGGATGTGTTTTCCGATTTCCCCAGGCTGGCAGCGAAACATTTGTAGGATCAAGCGCATATCCAACACAATCGAAAAGAATATGCTGCAGTGCAGCGCACCGCTTTGTGTTTCAGCCGATGCCTGCCTGCTCCTCCGGGCCGAGCTCTGCGCCCCACATCCGCTCGAGCGCGTAGAGCGCGCGTGCCTCCGGCTTGAACAGATGGACGATGATGTCGCCGGCATCGACGAGCACCCACTCGGCGCCGGTGCGTCCTTCGATCGCGAGCCGCTTCAGGCCGAGTGCCTTCAGCCGCTCCTCGAGGTGCCGCGCCATGGTCGCGATCTGCCGGTCGGAGAGGCCGGTTGCGATCACCATGCGGTCAGCGAAGCTCGCCCGGCCCACGAGGTCGAGCGTCACGACATGGGTTGCCTTATCGTCGGCGAGGCTTGCCACGATCGTGGCCTGCAAGACCTCGAGCGCGTCCGCTGCGGCGGGCTTGCGCCTGGGCTTCTTGCCGGGCCCGGCTGCGGCGGCCTTCTGGCGGAGCCCGGTGGCCGGCAACCCTGCGGGCGTGGCGGTTTTGCGGCGCGGCTTGGGGTGGCGGCGGGTGCGCCATTTCGCGTCATCAGGTGGCAGATTGGCGATCGTTCTTTCTCCTCTGGCGGCGGCGCGGATCGCGCTCGCGGATGTGGGGTTTTCCGGCCCGGCGAGGAATACCCAAGCGGGGGGCTTCAACTTTCCGAGCAGCCTTGCGGCTCCGCGCGGCACCCGGAAGGCGGCGAAGCGTTTTGCTGCGCATCCCGCGAGTCCTGAGCGGGTGAAGTGCGGCCGCGGCAGCACCGCGAAGGGAACGCGGCGTGCCACTTCTTCCCACCGGTGCCACTGCGGGAGCTCGGCGAGCACGTCCGCGCCCATCAGCCATACGAAACGCGCCTTTGGGAACTTGCTGCGGAGCAGGCTGAGCGTGTCGCGCGTGAAGCGCGTTCCCCACACATACTCGAGCGCGACAGCCCGGATTCGCCTGCCATCCGCAATCCTCGAAGCGGAGGCGAAGCGTACCGGAAACGGTGCCATGCCGGCAACCGCTTTGAGTGGATTGCCGGGTGAGACGAGGAGCCAGACTTCGTCGAGGCCGAGCGCGGCGCGGGCGCGTTCCGCGACTTCGCGATGGCCGGCGTGCGCGGGATTGAACGAGCCGCCCAGCAGCCCAATTGTGCGCCGGCGCCGGTCGCCGAAGCGAGACGGCTGGGTCGGGGATGGCTGGGTCGGGGACGGCTCGGTCAGGGCCGCACCTGTCCGCTGCCGGAAACCAGATAGCGATAGGTTGTCAACTGCTCGAGCCCGACGGGGCCGCGCGCGTGCACGCGACCGGTTGCGATGCCGATTTCGGCGCCGAACCCGAACTCGCCGCCGTCGCAGAACTGCGTCGAGGCATTCCACAGTGCGACCGCGGAATCGACGCCACGGAAAAACCGGGAAGCTGCCTCAGCATCTTCGGTTATGATCGCATCGGTGTGGCTCGAGCCATGGCGCGCGATGTGGGCGAGCGCCGCGTCGAGGTCGTCCACCACCGCGACCGAAAGCACGGCATCGAGCCACTCGGTATCGAAATC
>JBOHMN010000445.1:0-1858 GCA_050730175.1 Acetobacteraceae bacterium
GGACTACCGCGGCCAGGCGATCATCAAGGCACTCCTGCCGCCCTTTGGCGTAACGCAGAAAATTGGGCAGCGCCTCGCGGCCTTCGAGGAGCCGGCGCACTGCCGCAAGCGCTTCCTGAGGTCGGCCTTCAGCGATCTCACGCACAAGCGAGGGAAGGCCGAGCGAGTTGAGCGGCTCGGTTGCCTCCCGCAGCCTTGCAAGGTCCCCGCTGACCACATCGGCGGCGCTCCGCAACAGGTCGACGTGCTCGTCCGGCCAGCCTTCAGCGAGCAGACACCCGGCTCCCTCGCGAAATGCGACTGCCGCATCTACGGCAAACTTCAGCGCCTCGGCGATGAGCCCGGCACGCAGCGGCGGTTTTCCAAATCCGGACAATTCCGGATGCGCGGCCAAGCCATCGCAGGCGTTGCGCCATTCCGTGTGCGCATGCTCGAGATCGGCGAGCGCCGATAGTGGCGTCTCGGGCGCGAGGCCGACCTCGGCAATTTCGATCGCAAGCATTGCCAGCACCCGTGCCCGTTCTGCGAGTTCGTGGCGCAAATCGGCCCAGCGAGTGGCGGGATCGAACCCGTTGTTTCGCAGCCAACGTTCCAAATCGCCAGCGGCGGGCGCAAGCGTTCCGAGCTGGCTGATCGACGATGGCCCGAGTTCAACCAAGCGTTCCGCGATCGTAGCGCCTTTGCCGGCAGTGGCCTTCGCCAGCTCCTCCACGCGTTGCTGCCACGCCGCCGCGAGGCTCGCATGCCGCAGGGCGACCGGGTCGAGCTTCGCTTCCGGCCCGAACAGCGAAACGACGAGCGGATTGGTGCGAAGGCTCTCCCGCGCCTCGATCAGTGCCGCGGCGGCGTTGAGGAGTTCGGCATCGCTTGCGTCGCGGCCGGCGGGTCGGCCACCGCGTCGTCGGTCCGCGAGAAACCGGCGCGCTTTGCGGATTTCAGCCGACAGGAATCCGAGCGCCCGAGCGCTACGAAGCGCCTGCGCGGCGGTGCAAAACTCCGCTGGAGAGCCGCCTTCGATCGTAAGATGAGCAGCGATCCGCCGCTCCTCGCCAGCGACTCGGTCCGCCTCGACCGCAAGTTCGCTGAGTGCAACCGCCTGCTTTGCGAGCCCCGCACGGCGATAGCCGAGCCAGTCGGCATCCGCTTCCGCCGCGAGCCTCGCCGCCGCGGCCGCGCTCGCCAGCGCGGCACGATCGGGGTTGGGCGGGACACCGAGAAGTGCGGCGAGAGAAACGACCGTCCCGCCATGGCCACTGCAATCGTGGAGTTCCGCCGATGCCGAGCGTGCACGACTGGCAATGTCGTCGACCCTGACGTGTGAGAGCCCCAATGAGGCTGTGCGGCGGGCGAACTCCCCGAGGCACCCGGCGGCCAGATGATCCGGATCGATGATCCCGGCTCGTTGCAAAACCACCTGAGCGCCCTCGCGCCTCTGCAGCAGCCTTTCCAGCGAGGCCAGCTCATCACGGCCTTCCTGTGTTGCCGCTCGGCGCAACAAACCGCGATCCATGGTGACGGGAAGATCCGGGAGTGCGAGAGCCGATTTAGCATATTCCCCGATGGCGGCGACGTTTGCTGGCGGCGGAGCCAAGGTGCATCGCGCCAGCTCCATCGCAGACCGCCCGAGCCCATCCAACGCGCTGGCGGTGCTGGTGAGGGCATCGATGAGGGCGTCCTGCTCATCGGGGAAGAGATCGGTTCGCTCGAGGGCGACGAAGGGCGAACTCGCATACCCGGCTCGGGGCGCTTGCGAGGCAGCAGTAAGGATCTCCAGCGCTGCGAGCTTGTCTCGCGCGGTGGCATTCAAATCCGCAGTGATTTCGTCGCGTCCCGCCGCCGCTTTGGCGCGCAGCAGGCG
>JBOHMN010000446.1:0-5042 GCA_050730175.1 Acetobacteraceae bacterium
GCCATGCCGTTCGTCATGGTGTGGATGCGTGCATCGACGATCGAGGCGCCAGCGACGGCGAGCGCGCCGGCAATCCAGCTGAAAAGGCCGGCATGGTCTGCGGTGTAAACCGTTACTTCGGTCACCGCGCGCGACGGCAGCACAACCGTCTCCACGCTGAGCGGCGCATTCCGTCCTTCGGCCTCGCGTATCATCCCGGCGTGCCGCAAATGGGTTGCCGGATCGAAAGCGAGCCAGTAGCCGGGATAGCCGAGAGCAAGAAACTTCTGCACTTCGCTGTCCGGCCAGTCGGCCAGGAGCGTCGCGGTCGCGCGCCGCGCACGGGCAACGCGCTGGTCGCGCTCGGTGGTGGCGAGCCCGCCGGCCAACACCTCCGCCACGCGCAGGTAAAGCTCTCGCAGCAACGTCGCCTTCCAGGCATTCCAGACCTTGGGCGATACCGCCCGCATGTCGGCAACGGTCAGGATCAAAAGCAGCCTGAGCCGCTCAGGGGATTGCACCGTATCGGCGAGATCGAGGATCGTCTTCGGATCGTCGATATCCCGTTTGAGCGCGGTCTGGCTGAGCAGGAGATGGTGCAGCACGAGCCACGACACCATCTCGGTCTCTTCGGTGGCAAGGCCGAGCGCCGGGCCGACATTCAGAGCGATGCGCGCGCCGATTTCCGAATGATCCCCGCCCCGGCCCTTAGCGATGTCGTGCAGCAGCATCGCGACATACAGCGCGCGGCGCGACTGGAGCTGGTCCATCAATCCAGAGGCGACCGGCGCGATCTCGGTGAGCTCCCCTTTCTCCATCGTGTCGAGAACGCGGATGGCCTCGATGGTGTGCTCGTCGACCGTGTAAACATGGTAGGTGTCGAACTGCATCTGCCCGACGATCTGCGCCCAGTCGGGGAGCAGCCGACCGAGGATTCCCGCCTCGTTCAAAATGCTGAACCACCGTGCACCATCGGCGCGGTTGTGCTCGGCGTCGCGCCCGCACAAAAGGTCGAGCAGGATCGCCGCTGCCTCCGCGTTGCCGCGCAAGGCAATCGCGTTTCGCTCGTTGCGGATCATCGCGCGCACCGCGAGCGGGTGAAGCTCGAGCGAACTGTCGCGCGCGATCCTGAGAAGCCGCAGCATTCCGATCGGCGCGCGCGCGAGGTCTGTTTCCGGCCCGAGCGCAAGCTTGCCCTCTTCGAGTACGAAGCCCTGCTGCGCAAGTTGCGGGTTCGTCACACGCGCTGGCAGGGCCGGCGGGCCGAGGGCAGCGCGCAGAATTGCCGGCTCGAGCACCCGCGTGAGTCGCGTCACCTGGCGCGCGGTGAGGAAATAATGGCGCATGAAGCGTTCGACGCCGTCCTGACGGCCGTGCCGCGTGTAGCCCATGCGCGCACCGATCACCGGCTGCAGGTCGAACGTCAGTCGCTCCTCCGCACGCCCAGTCACGTAATGCAGGTGCAGGCGCAACGACCACAGGAAATCAAGCGAGCGGCGGAAGCGGCGCGCTTCGTATGGGGTGAGGATTCCGTCTGCCACCGGCGGAATTTCGAGCCCGGTAATGCTCGCGACGCTGAAGGCCGCCTTGGCCATCCAGTAGAGAGTCTGTAAGTCGCGCAGGCCGCCGCGTCCATCCTTGATGTTCGGCTCAACCAGGAACGGGCTTTCACCGTATCGTTGATGGCGCGCCGCGCGTTCGGCGGCCTTGCCGGCAAGAAACGCGCTGAGGGCCGATTCGATGCACTCGGCGCGAAACCGCGCTACGAAGCCCGCAAATAGCCCGCGATCGCCTTCCAGAAGGCGAGCATCCAGAAGTGCGGTTCGCACGGCGAGGTCGCCCTCGGCGACGGCGAGGCAGTCGGCAATCGAACGCGTTGCGTGCCCCACCTTCAGACCGAGGTCCCACAGGAGGTAAAGGAGGAATTCGACGAGTTGACGGGTCGAACCACTCGCCTCTTCCGCGCACAGGAACAGCAGATCGAGGTCGCTGGAAGGCGCGAGCAGGCCGCGCCCATAGCCGCCTGTCGCGACCAGAGCGAGGGGCTGGTTAGGCTCCACTCCCGCGCGGGCTAACGCGTATTCGTATATCGATCGGATCAGTCCGTCGGTGAGAGAGGCGAGCAGTGTCGCCGCCCCGAGCCCGGTCAGCTCGCCGCGCTCGAAGCGTTCGCCCACCGCGGCCTGGCTTCGTGCAAAGTGGCGGCGAAATACGCCAACCGCCTGATCGCGCTTGATCGCACCGAGATTCGCGTCGAGCTCGCTCATCGCCTCGGCAAGCGCGGCGTTGGCTGCTGCCGGTTCGGCGGACAAGGAGGACGGCGTTGTCAACATCGCGACGACTGTAGCGGCTCCGCTTCGCAAGGAACAGGAAGGAGCCTCTTGAGTTGATAAAGAATCTCGTGCGCTTCCCGCGGCGTCAGCGCATCGACATCGAGCGCAGCAACCAGGGCGTGCAGAGGATCCGGCGGGGTGCTGGCGTCCGGTTGTGCTGCCGCGAAAAGCGGCAGCTCCGCCGGTGCCGTCAGCGCCTCGCCGCGCTCTTCTAGCCGCGCCAGCAGCGTCGCGGCTCGCGCCACGACTTCCTTCGGCACACCGGCAAGTTTTGCCACGGCCACCCCGAAGCTTCTTCCTGCCGCGCCATCCGCCACTTCATGCAAAAAGACGACGCTTCCACGCCATTCCTTGACCCGCATCGAGTGCGGCCGGAGCCGCGGCAGCTCGGTGGAAAGCCGGGCCAGTTCATGAAAGTGCGTGGCGAAGATCGTGCGGCATTTGAGCCGCGAATGGAGTGCTTCGAGCACTGCCCAGGCGATCGCCAGCCCGTCGAGCGTCGCCGTGCCGCGCCCGATCTCGTCGACCACGACCAGGCTCGCGGGCCCGGCCTGGCGCAGAATAGCGGCGGTCTCGATCATCTCGACCATGAAGGTGCTCTGGCCACCCGCCAGATCGTCGGCGGCACCCACGCGCGAGAATAGCCGGTCGATCATGCCGATCTCAGCCTTCTCGGCTGGCACGGGCAGCCCCGCCTGGGCGAGAATCGCAATCAGCGCGTTTTGCCGGAGATAGGTCGATTTACCGGCCATATTCGGCCCGGTGAGCAGGAGGACCCGCCGCTCCGGCCCAAGATCGCAGTCATTCGGCACGAACTGAACGCCGGTGGAAAGCGCAGCTTCAACCACCGGGTGCCGGCCCTGGACAACACGGAATTTGCTGCCGTCGCTGATCACTGGGCGGCACCAGCGCCCGCCTTCGGCAAACAGGCTCGCCGATTGTGCAACATCGAGTTCCGCCAGCGCCTCGGCCGACGCGGCGATCGCCTCCGCTTCGGCCAGCGTGGTCACCGCAAGCGCGCGGAGCAGCCCCTGTTCGCGGGCCCTCGCCCGTTCGGCCGCCGCACCGATTCTCCGGTCGAGTTCCGTGACCTCTGGATGCGCGAAGCGCGCGCCATTCGCCATGCCCTGGCGCAGCACCAACCCAGGCTCCGCGCGCAGCCGCTCGACCGCCGCGGCCGGCACCTCGATGACATAGCCAAGCTGTGCGTGGTAGCGAATTTTCAGGCCGTTCGTGGCGAACCGTTCGGCCAGTTCCCGCTCGAGCGCGACGAGAACCTGCCGCGTGTCGTCGCGCAACGCCCGCTCCGTATCGAGCTCTGCATCAAAGCCGGCGGCAATGGCTCCGTCCTCGTCAGCTGGTCTCCCTGGCCGTTCAGCAAGTGCAGCGCCAAGCCTCGCCGCCAGTTCCTTGCCCACCGCGAGCGCTTTTCGCATCGCTGTGACCCCGGGCGGTGCCGGCCGCTGGAGGAGAGCCTCGACTCGGTGTGCCGCTCTCAGTCCGTCGCGCAGTGCGGCCAATTCGCGTGCGCCGCCTCGGCCGAGCGAAAGCCTCCCCAACGCACGACTCATATCCGGGCTTCCAGCCAGCGCCGCGCGTAATTCCGCTGCAACATCCGGCTGCGATAGCAGCCATGACCAGGCATCCTGCCGGGCTGCTACGGCCGCCAGATCCCGCGTGGGGGCAGCAAGCCGCCGGGCCAGAAGCCGCGCGCCGGCCGGCGTCAAAGTGCGATCCAACGCGGCGAGCAGCGTGTGTTCGCGGTGGCCATCACGGGTGCGGAGAATGTCCAGGCTGGCGCGTGTTGCCGCATCCATCGCAAGCGCGGCCTCGCTCTGTTGCGGCGCGGGCGGGGTCAGGCGGGGCAGGCTGCCGCCTTGGGTCGTCCGCACGTACGCGAGAGCCGCCGCCGCCGCGACTGCCTCGGGATCGCTGAAGCTACCGAACGCTGCCACGCTCGCGACACCAAACGCTTCGGCAAGTTCCCGCCGCGCCAGCGCTGGCGGGTGAGCCGCCTGAAGCGGCGTCCGGCGGGGCGAAAAATCGCCTAACTCCACGCTCGCCGGAGCAAGGATTTCAGCCGGGTCGAGCCGACCGAGCAGCCCCGGAAGGCCGCTCGGTGGCAGTGTCTCCGTCTCGAACAGCCCGGTCGAAATCTCGAGCCAGGCGGCGCCAAGTCCTTCCTTCAGGATTGCCAGTGCCAGCAGCAGGTTGGGCCGCGCCGGCTCCAGCAAAGTATCTTCAGTCAGCGTTCCGGGCGTCATTAAGCGAACCATTTCGCGGCGGATCGGCTCGCCCGGCCTCCGCTCCGCGGCGGCTTCAAGCTGCTCCGCCACCGCCACCCTAAAGCCACGCCGGATCAGCCGCGCAAGATATAGATCGACCGCAACCGCCGGCACGCCGCACATCGGCACAGGCCGGCCTTGATGCTCGCCGCGCTGCGTCAGCGCGATATCCAGCACGGAAGCGGCCGCTTCGGCATCGTCAAAGAATAATTCATAGAAATCACCCATCCGGAAAAATACAAGCGCATCCGGATTTTGCGCCTTGATACTAAACCATTGTGCAAGCGCCGGGGTCGCAGCCCTCATGATCCCTTTCGCAAGCCTCTCCATCCGGTTCGTTTAGCCATCTTTGCGGCAACTGCGAAGCACGGGCTTTGCGTTGCGCTTCCGTCCCGGCATGATGGGGTGGCAATCAGGAGGATCGCCCCATGGCCGATGGCAACAT
>JBOHMN010000447.1:0-6196 GCA_050730175.1 Acetobacteraceae bacterium
AACGATCGGGTCTTGGCCGGCGCGGAACGCTCGGCCAGCGCCATCGCTTCGGCCGCCGCGGTCGCCTCGTCGAGCAGCGAGGCGTTGGCGATATCGAGCCCGCTGAGGTCGCAGATCATGGTCTGGAAATTGAACAGGGCCTCCAGCCGGCCCTGGCTGATCTCCGGCTGGTACGGCGTATAGGCGGTGTACCACGCCGGGCTCTCGAGAATGTTCCGCTGGATCACCGCAGGCAGAATGGTGCCGTAATAGCCCTGGCCGATCAGCGACGTAAGAACCCGGTTCTTCGCGGCGAGCAAGGAAAGCCGCGTTAGAACCTCTCGCTCGCTCAGGCCCGGGCCGATGGCCAGAGGCTCGGGCTCGCGGATCGATTGGGGAATCGTTTCGTCGATCAGCGCCTCCAGGCTGGCCGTGCCCACGGTCTCCAGCATTGCGGCGATGTCGCGCCGCGACGGGCCGATATGGCGATCGGCAAACGAAACCGCCACGCCCCCGGCGACTTCTCCGCCCTCAAGGTCCATTGCCTGCTTCCTTGCGACCTGATGCAAACCCGCTTTGCTCAGGCAGCATCCGGCAAGCGGTGTGTCAACTGCGCTTGAAGCCCGGCGCCGCGAAGGGGAGCGCGCTCACCACAACCCCAACGCGTTTGCCACGCAGCTCCGCCGCAAGGCGCGTGCCGGGCGCTTCGTACTCGCGGCGAACATAGCCCATCGCCACCGGTCCGGCGACACTGGGGCCGAACCCACCGGAAGTCACGCTGCCGATGGCCTCCGTCGCCTCCGCTGCCGCAAAAAGGGCGGCGCCGCCACGAATGGGTGCACGCCCTTCCGCTTTCAACCCGACCCGCCGCTTCGCTGCCCCTTCCACCAACTGCTTGAGAATGATCGTGGCCCCGGGAAAGCCGCCGGCACGCGCGCCCCCACCGCGGCGGCTCTTCTGGATCGACCATTCGAGTGCCGCCTCCACCGGCGTGGTCTGGACGTCGAGGTCCGACCCGTAGAGACAAAGCCCGGCCTCGAGCCGCAAGCTGTCGCGCGCGCCGAGGCCGGCCCATGCGACACGTGCATCCGCGATCAGCGCGCGCACCAACTCGGGCGCGTATTCGTTCGAAACGCTGATCTCGAACCCGTCTTCGCCGGTGTATCCCGAGCGAGAAACGACGCATTCTATATCGGAGATGCTGACTTGCCTGACCTGCATGAAGCGCATCTCACCAACCGACGGCGCGAGCCGCGTCAGAACCGCCGCGGCCTCCGGCCCTTGCAAGGCCAGCAATGCGCGATCGTCAAGACGCCGGATGTGACAGCTTCTCTCGAGGTGGGAGCGAATATGCGCCTCATCGCTCTCCTTGCAGGCGGCATTCACTACCAAGAGCAAGCGATCCCCGAGATTTGTCACCATCAGGTCATCGAGGATGCCCCCTGCTTCGTTGGTGAGTTGCGTGTAGCGCTGCCGGCCAAACGAGAGCCCCATGAGGTCTGCTGGAACGAGCGACTCGAGCGCGGCCGTTGCATCTGCGTTGTGCCCCGAGCGGGCGCTGAGCTCGAGCTGCCCCATGTGCGAGACGTCGAACAGACCGGCCGCGGTTCGGGTGTGCAAATGCTCTGCCATGATCCCGTTCGGGTAGGCGAGCGGCATCTCGTAGCCGGCGAACGGCACCATGCGGGCCCCGGCCTCGCGATGCAGGGCATAAAGTGCCGTGCGCCGCAACGCGCCTCTTTCGGGTGCCGCCTCCGCCGCGCTCATCGGCTTATTCAGCCGCCTTGGCCGGCGCGACCGGCGGCGCGATGCCGGCGGCGGCATAGATGGGAAATGCGCTGCAGAGATCGGCAACAGTTGTCGCCGCTGCCTCCTCGGCCCGCGTATTGTCGGCCGGATGCGCTGCAAGCCCATCCAGCACATCGGCGATTAACCCCGCGATCGCGACGAATTCCCGCTCCTTGAAGCCGCGCGTCGTACCGGCCGGGCTGCCCAACCGGATGCCGGAGGTGACCGAAGGCTTCTCGGGGTCGAAGGGAATGCCGTTCTTGTTGCAGGTCAGACGCGCCCTCTCGAGGCTGGCTTCCGCTGCCTTGCCCGTCAGCCGCTTCGAACGCAGATCGACCAGGATCAGGTGCGTATCCGTCCCGCCGGTGACGAGATCGAAGCCCCGCCCCATCAGCGCCTGGCCCATCGCCCGGCAATTTGCCACGACCTGCCGTGCATACTCCTTGAAGTCGGGTTGCAGCGCCTCGCCCAAGGCCACGGCCTTCGCCGCAATGACATGCATCAGCGGACCGCCCTGCATGCCGGGGAAGACGGCCGAATTGATCTTCTTCGCCAGGGTCTCGTCGTTGGTCAGAATCAGCCCGCCACGCGGCCCCCGCAAAGTCTTGTGGGTCGTCGATGTCACAATATGAGCGTGGGGAAACGGGCTCGGATGCACCCCGCCGGCGACCAGGCCGGCGAAATGCGCCATATCGACCATCAGGAATGCGCCGACGCTTTCAGCGATCGCGCGAAATCGCGGAAAATCGATGACGCGCGGAATCGCCGAGCCGCCGGCGATGATCAGCTTGGGCTTGTGTGCCTCCGCCTTGGCGCGCACGTCGTCGTAGTCGATGCGGCCGTCTTCGCGGCGGACGCCGTATTGGACCGCATGGAACCACTTGCCGGAGAGTGTCGGTTTCGCTCCGTGCGTCAAATGCCCCCCGGCATCCAGAGCCATGCCGAGGATGGTATCGCCGGGTTGCAGCAGAGCGTACAGGACCTCTGCGTTCGCCTGCGCCCCGGAATGGGGCTGCACGTTGGCAAAGCCGCACGCGAAGAGCTCCTTGGCGCGCGCAATTGCCGTTGCCTCTGCGACATCGACGAACGCGCAGCCGCCGTAGTAGCGATGGCCGGGATAACCTTCCGCGTACTTGTTTGTGAGCACGCTGCCTTGCGCCGCGAGCACAGCCGGCGAAACGATATTCTCCGAGGCGATCAGCTCGATCTGCTCTTGCTCGCGCGCGAGCTCACCCGCCAGGGCTTCCGCAATGCGGGGATCCTCGCGTTCGAGGCATCTTTCGAAGAAACTTTGCATCCGCATGCTCCCCTCAGCACTGCACGAAGTTCACGGCAAGGCCACCGAGGCTGGTTTCCTTGTATTTGGATCGCATGTCCTGCCCGGTCTGGCGCATGGTCTCGATCACCGTATCCAGTGGCACGACATGCGTGCCGTCACCACGGAGCGCGAGGTAGGCCGCGTTGATCGCCTTCACCGCTCCCATCGTGTTGCGCTCGATGCACGGAACCTGCACCAGGCCTTTGATCGGATCGCAGGTCAGGCCGAGATTGTGCTCCATGCCGATTTCCGCCGCGTTCTCGACCTGCCCGTTGCTGCCGCCAAGCGAAGCCGCAAGCGCGCCTGCGGCCATCGAGCACGCCACGCCGACCTCTCCCTGGCATCCCATCTCAGCCGCGGATATCGAAGCCCGTTTCTTGTAGAGCGCGCCGATGGCCGCGGCGGTCAAAAGGAACACCTGCGAGCCTTCGCGCGAAGCCCCCGGAATGAAAGTCTCGTAGTATTTCAGCACCGCCGGAATGACACCTCCGCCGCCGTTCGTAGGCGCGGTTACCATTCTGCCGCCACCGGCGTTTTCCTCGTTCACCGCCAGCGCATAGAGGCTGACCCACTCGAAAATGCGAGACGGGTTATACGCCGGGCCGGAAGCGACCAGCTCGTCATAGAGTGCCTTCGCCCGCCGGCGCACGTGGAGGCCGCCCGGCAGCGTGCCGCCATGGCGGCACCCGCGGTCGATGCATTCGAGCATCACGGCCCGCACCCGGTCAAGGTAGGCCGTTGTCTCTTCTTGGGTGCGCCATGCCGCCTCGTTGGCGCGCACGATCCCGGCGATCGAGAGCTTGCGGTCCCGGCCGATCGCAAGAAGCTCCGCCGCGGAGGTGAACGGATAGGGTGGGCGGACGTTGCTGCCCGGCTGCCATGCCTCCGGGGTTTCGCCCTCCCGCCGGATCGCTCCGCCGCCGATCGAGTAATATTGCTCGACGAGTGCGGGCTCCTCGTCAAAGAAGGCGGAGAACCTGAGCGCGTTCGGGTGCTGCGGCAGGAATTCTCCTTTGCGGAAAAAGAGATGCTCGCTTTCGACGAAACGAACGGCGAACCGTCCGGCCAGCAGCAGCGAACCGGATTGCCGCACGGATTCGATGAGCGCCGGAATTCGCTCTGGATCGACGGTATCCGGACGCCACCCGAGCAGCCCAAGGATCACCGCCTCGTCGGTCCTGTGACCCTTCCCGGTCAGAGCCAGCGAGCCGAACAACTCGACCACGATTCGTCTCGCCTTCTGCTGACGCTGCGGGCCAAGCCTCTCTGCAAACCGCAGAGCGGCGCGCATCGGCCCGACGGTGTGAGAACTCGATGGCCCGATGCCGATGGTGAACAACTCCACCACGCTGATCGGCGCCTCGGCCTTGCGCCGGGCGGCTTCGGTTCCAGCCTGTTCGGCTTTACCCGTCATCAGACACACCCCTCTTAAGCTACTCGCCGGGCGCGTGACTTGTCCACTCTGCGCCGCCTGCAATGGCGCTAGGGCCTGTCGTCATTTAGGTGTGGTTTCGGCCGGCTGAGTCCGGATTGCAACACCCGCCGGGAAATCCGCGTGGGACGGCGTCTGGGTGGATTTCGGCGCGGCGAGTTTTTCGGTTCCTGGACGGTCCGCTTTGGGAGCTGACCGACGCGCCGTTGTGGCCTGCGTGACGACCAATGGGACAGGATCGAGGAGTTGCTACCGGGACGGGAGGGCTCGGTTGGGGTGACGGCGGCGGGTAGCCGTTTGTTTGTCGAAGCGGTGATCTACCACCACCGGGCCGGCATCCCGTGGCGCAATCTGCCGGAACGCTTCGGTGATTGGAAGAACGCCCACCGCCGTTCAGCCGCTGGGTGAAATCGAGTGTCTGGAAGCGGATATTCCAGCATCTCGCTGTCGATGCCGACAATGAGTACGCGATGATCGACAGCACCATCGTGCGCCCCTCCGTTGTCATTCCATTGGCTTTCGCCAGTGGAACCTTGGACAACTTGGCCCACCAGCACAGTGCGGGCGCTAAAAAAGAGACGGTTCGGATCAGGCAATCGGCCGCTCGCGCGGCGGGCTGAGCACCAAGGTCCATATGTGGACGGCCCTCTCCTTGCAAGGTGCTTTGCAGTAGTTTGATCGGATCGCTTGCGCCCATATGTCCGGCCTGCCAGTTGGCGCTCACACGGGAGCGCCGGCCAAGATGGTTTCCGCGACGGGAGTTCCAAACACGCCAGCGGCCCTCGCAAAAGGCCAGTGGGTCTTCCGGGGTGTCTCTCGTCTTGGATTGATCGATCGCACCATCTGCTCGTTACATCGCAAGTTCTGGCATCGGCTCAGCACGGTTGCAGTTGAGTTGCTCCCCATGTTTGGCCAATCTCTAGGCCGCGCTTGCCAAGGCGACCGGCGCGGATTTCGTAGTGTAAATCTCTCCTGTCAGCATCATCTGCCACGCAATGCGCGCCGTCTTGTTGGCCAGCGCTACGGCGGCCAATTTCGGTGACTTGCGCTTGAGAAACTGGGCAAGCCAGGGCGATGCCCTGCCACCGCGTTGAACCTGCCGGATCACCGAAGTAGCCCCGGCCACCAGGACGCTGCGCAACCCCTCGTCGCCGGCTCGCGTGATGACACCGAGCCTTACTTTACCCGCGGTCGAATGATCCTTCGGCGTCAGACCGATCCAGGCCGCGAACTGTCGCCCCGATCAAAATAGCCCAGGCTCCGGGGTCTTCATTCGCAGAAGCACCGCGCCGATCGGGCCGACACCGTGAATCCTGGTGAGCCGCCGGCTGCATTCATCAGCCCGATGCCAGGCCGTGAGTTTCGCATCGGCCTCATCGATTTGCGCCTGCCGCTGCACATATTCCTTGGCGTGAATGGCGAACAGCTCACGGGCCAAGACGGGTAAGCCCTCCCCCCTGTGTCAGAGCAGTTGCGGCGGGATCAACTTCACCGAATGCCCGAACGATTGCAGCAGCCGGGCCCACTGGTGGCTCGCACCGCAGGCTTCGACCGCGATCACGGTTGGTGCGAGCTTCTCGAAGAACGCCATCATCTCCTTGCGCCGCAGCTTCTTGCGCAGAATCGGCGCTTCGGCGGCATTCACCCCGTGCAGCTGGAAAATGTGCTTCGACGTGTCC
>JBOHMN010000448.1:0-1563 GCA_050730175.1 Acetobacteraceae bacterium
AGCCGCCGCCGCTCCGCCGCCGGCCGCGCCTCCCGCGCCCGCCAAAGCCACGCCGCCAGCCGCGCCTCCCGCGCCCGCCAAAGCCACGCTGCAACCAGGGCCGAACGGCGCCGGCAACGGCGCGCAAGCGGGCCGCATCTTCGTCTCCCCGCTCGCGCGCCGGATGGCCGAGCAGGCCGGCATTGCCTTGGACGCGCTCAAGGGCACCGGTCCGAACGGCCGGATCGTCAAGGCCGATGTCGAGGCGTTCCTCGCTCGCGCTCCGGCCGCAACTCCCGCCGCCCCGCAGGCAAAGGCGCCGGTGCTTCCGCAACCGTCACCCGCTCAGCCCGCCATCACGGCCCCGCATCGCCTCATTCCGCATACGACGATGCGCCGCGTGATCGCCCGCCGTATCACCGAGAGCAAGCAGACCATTCCGCATTTCTATCTCACGGTCGACATGGCGATCGATGCGCTGCTCAAGCTCCGTTCAGACCTCAATGCCCGCTCGGCCAAGGACGGCCCGGGCGCATTCAAGCTCTCCGTCAACGACCTCATCGTCAAGGCGGCGGCACTCGCCCTCGTGCGCGTCCCCCGCGTCAACGCGAGCTTCACCGAAGAGGGAATCGTCGAATACGACGACATCGATATCTCCGTCGCCGTGGCGATCCCCGACGGGCTGATTACGCCGATCATTCGCCACGCCGATCGCAAGGGCCTTGCCGCCATCAGCAACGAAATGAAAGACCTCGCACTTCGTGCCAAGGCCGGCAAGCTCAAGCTCGAGGAGTTCCAGGGCGGCGGCTTCTCGATCTCCAACCTCGGCATGTTCGGCATCAGCGCCTTCTCGGCGGTGATCAATCCGCCCCAGGCGGCGATCCTCGCCGTCGGGACCGGCGAAAAGCGCCCCGTTGTCCGCGACGGCGCGCTGGCCATCGCCACCATGATGACCTGCACGCTTTCGGTCGATCATCGCGTGATCGATGGCGTGCTCGGCTCCGCGTGGCTTGCGGCGTTCAAGGCGATCATCGAAGACCCGCTGAGCCTGATGCTGTGAGTGCGGCGTTCTCGCTGCGCCCTGCAGCACCCAAAGACATGGCAACCCTGCTCCGCCTGATCCGTGCACTCGCCGAATACGAGCGCCTGGCCGACGAGGTCCACGCCACCGAGGCCGATCTGACGACCGCCCTCTTCGGACCCGCGCCGCGTTCCGCTGCCCTGATCGCCGAGGTCGCGGGCGAAGCCGCCGGTTTCGCGCTCTGGTTCTACACGTTCAGCACTTTCACCGGCCGCCCCGGTCTCTATCTGGAGGACATCTACGTCACCCCGGAGCATCGCGGCCGGGGCATCGGCCATGCCGTCTTCCGCTATCTCGCCCATCTTGCCGAAGCGGAAGGCTGCGCGCGCGTGGAATGGTCTGTGCTCGACTGGAATGCACCGGCCCTTCGCTTCTATGCCGCCCTCGGGGCGGAGCTGATGTCGGACTGGACCGTGCAGCGACTGAGCGGTCGCAAACTCGCCGCACTCGCGCGCTAAGCGGCACGCGCACGCTAGAGCAATATCACCCTGACTGGAATCACC
>JBOHMN010000449.1:0-3776 GCA_050730175.1 Acetobacteraceae bacterium
GGCATAGCCCGTCGTATGGCCACGCAATCCCTCGATGATTTCCAACCCTTTCGAAACCGGGGTCCGGAAATGCGACGACCCGGTGATCGGGTCGCACTGAAAGATGTAGTAGGGCTTCACCCTGAACTTCAGCAGCCCATGCATCAACGCACGCATCACCGGCAGCGTATCGTTGATGCCCTTTAGCAGCACCGTCTGGCTGCCGAGCGGAATGCCGGCATCCGCCAGCCGCGCCGTGCTTTCGGCAACCTCGGGCGTGAGTTCGTCGGGATGCGTGAAGTGCAGACTCATCCAGAGCGGGTGATAGCGACGCAGCATGCGCGTGAGATCGCGCGTGATGCGCTGCGGCAGCACCACCGGCACCTTGGTGCCGATCCGCAGGAACTCGACGTGGCGCACTTTGCGCAGCCGCGCCAGCAGCCATTCCAGCTTCTCGGTCGCGACCGTCAGCGGGTCTCCGCCAGAGAGCAGCACATCGCGAATTTCCGTGTGCTCCTCGATATACGCAATGGCGCGCTCCCACTGCTTGTGGCTGAATGTATATTCGCCCCCGCCCACCATCCGGCTGCGGGTGCAGTAGCGGCAGTAGGTGCTGCAAAATCCCGTGGTCAGAAACAGCACCCGGTCCGGATAGCGGTGCACGAGACCGGGCACCGCCGAGTCATGATCCTCGCCGAGCGGATCGTCTGCCTCGCCCGGCGTTTTCAGGTATTCGCCGCCGACCGGAATATGCGTGCGGCGGAGCGGCTCATTGGGGTCGGTCTCCGAGAATAAGCTGAGATAGTAAGGCGTGATCCCGACCGGCAACGGCCCGGTATGGCGCGCCACCGCCGCCCGCTCGTCATCCGAGAGCTGGATGATCCTGGCAAGACCCGCAAGATCGCGAATGCGATGCTGCAGTTGCCAGCGCCAGTCATTCCATAGTGCTGCAGGGGCGTCGGGGAAGAAGCGCCGGCGGAACGCACGCGAGCGCTCCGACTGCGGGAAGCTCGCGCCACGCTCTCTTTCCTTGACGGTAGGAGGAAACAGGCGCGGCGCCAGAGCGGATGGAGGTTCGGGTGGTTCGGTCGCCTCGGCATCAGCGGCGGCCCCGGATGAATCGGTTCCGGCAAGCGTAGGTCTCGGTTCGTTGTCCATTATTGCTGCCTTCGTGCGTCACCGTCGCTGACGGTTCGCAGGGCGCCGGCGGAGGGAAACGCGGCAGATTCCCGGCACGCGAATCCGGCCGCGGCGCAAGTAAATACACCTCGCCGGAGTCTGTTCCACTGTTTCTTGCATCGAGGCGAGAACCGATCTTCAGGTGATTTCTAGGTCGACCAAGTAAAAAGTGCCACGATATCAGTAAAGACCATATTTTTTTCAATATATCTTTACAATAACCCAGCCTTCTCCCGGTGCGGGCCGTCACACCGCGGGACCTGCGCAGCAATCGGCGAAGCACTGCGCCGGGGCTTCGCTCCTGCACGACAAACAGGTCTTTCGCAGGGGTTACACGAGACTCGCGCCGCGTGGCGGAGCTATCGGGACAATTGCCGGCGGACTTGCCGCCCGCCGCGCTGCCCGAGTGCGATCGACCTATGCCGGCGGTGCAGCACAGCCCCCTCTCTGGGGTCCTGCCCCCGCCGTTTATCGCCGCAGCACCATTCGGAACGGCAGCCGCCGGCCAGCGAAAAAAGAAGCGCGCGGATCGCGCTTGACTGGAATCGCGAACCGATCCCAAGGGAAAGGAGCGGACGCACGAACCCGCACGGGCCGATGAAGCAAAGCGCGTTCATCAGCCTGGGCGAGCTCGCGCCCGACTCGTCAGTTTGGGACAGGCTAGTGCTCCACTTGGTAAAGCTTTGCGTCGGCGTCCGTGACGTCGAGCATCTGAGAAGCCTGCAGCGGGCGCGGCTCGCAACCGATCCGCCGCTCAGGCATCGCACCCGCAATTCCCCGCGCCGCAGCGGCGAGCTGTTGGCCGGGGGTTCGCTTTACTGGGTGATCGCCGGCACGCTCAGGGTGCGTCAGCTTCTCCTCGATATCGTCGAGGAGCCGCAAGCCGACGGCGGCCCCCACTGCGTACTGATCCTCGACCCGCACCTGGTCTTGGTCGAGCCACGCCAAGTGAAGCCGTTCCAGGGCTGGCGCTATCTCGATCCGTCGGCCGCGCCGCCTGACCTGCCGCAGCGCCGCCCCGCCACCGGCGCAGCGCAGCTCCCCAGGTCGTTGCGCGAAGCTCTGGCGGCCCTCTGCCTCCTCTGATACCACCCGGCCGGATGGAAAACAGGCATCTACCTTCCGCCGGTCCGGCACCGGCCGAACTTGCTGAAGCTGTCCTGCAACTCAAGCGTGGCAGCGTCACCGTCATTGGCGACGTGATGCTCGATCGCTTCGTCTATGGCACCGCGCGGCGCATCAGCCCCGAGGCTCCGGTCCCGATCCTGACGGTCGAGCGCGAAGCCGCCATGCCCGGCGGCGCCGGCAACGTCGTGCGCAACCTGACCACCCTCGGCACCGCCTCCGCGTTCGTTTCGGTGGTCGGCGATGACGCCGCAGGCGCCGAACTGACAGGGTTGATCGGCGGCCAGCCCGGTGTGGAACCGTGGCTTCTGGTCGAGGGCGGCCGGACGACGACGTGCAAAGTCCGCTACCTCGCAGCCGGCCAGCAACTGCTGCGCGCGGACCACGAAGAAACCACACCGATCGGCAAGAAGCTCGCGGAACAGCTGCTGCGCATCGCCGCCGACACCATGGCAGCGACCTCCGTCACCGTCCTCTCCGATTATGCGAAAGGCGTCATCGGCAAAGAAACTGCCCCGGCGCTGATCGCAACCGCGCGGCGCCTCGGCCGCCCGGTCATCGTCGATCCCAAGGGAACCGATTATTGCCGCTACGCCGGCGCCGCCATCATCACGCCGAACCGCCGCGAACTCCAGCTTGCAACCGGAATCGCCCTCGATTCCGAAGCAGCGGTGATCAACGCGGCAACAAATTTGCGCGACGCGCACGGATTCGGCGCTGTGCTGGTGACGCAGTCGGAGGACGGCATGACGCTCGTCGATGCCACCGGCGCGCAGCACTTCCCGGCTGAGGCGGCAGAGGTGTTCGACGTCTCAGGCGCCGGCGATACCGTGATCGCAACCCTCGCCGCCGGACTTGCCGCCGGGCTCGGTTTGCCCATTGCGGTCAGGCTGGCCAACCTCGCTGCCGGAATCGTCGTCGGCAAAGTCGGCACCGCAACCGCGCGGCCCGAAGAGTTGCTGGCGGCGCTGAATGCTTCCGGCGGAGCGCTCCGCAAGATCGTCAGCCGCGAAGCCGCCGCGGAGCACGTCGAACGCTGGCGGCGCAAAGGCTGGCGAATTGGCTTCACCAACGGCTGCTTCGATCTTCTGCACCCCGGGCATGTCCATCTGCTCGAGCAGGCGCGGGCCGCTTGCGACCGGCTGGTGGTCGGGCTCAACAGCGATTCCAGCGTCCGAAGGCTCAAGGGTCCCGGGCGCCCGGTGCAGCCGGAAGCCGCGCGCGCTGCGGTGCTGGCGAGCCTCGCCACCGTCGATCTCGTTTCGATCTACGAAGAAGACACCCCGCTCGCCCTCCTTGCGGCGCTCCATCCCGATCTTCTCATCAAAGGCGCCGATTACCGCCACGATACGGTGGTCGGAGCCACGGAGGTCGAGGGCTGGGGCGGCCGGATCCTGTTGGCAGAGCTGCTGCCCGGCCATTCGACAACCGCTACCGTGGCGCGCCTGCGCGGCTAGCGTCCTGCCCCTTTCGTTCGCTGCCGAGGGCAGCGA
>JBOHMN010000450.1:0-3246 GCA_050730175.1 Acetobacteraceae bacterium
GCCAGCGCACGCATCGCCGGATCCGGCGCCAGCTCCACCAGCCGCAGGATGAAAGCGCGCGCCCGGCGCGGCGCGCCCCATGCCACCAGGAAGGCGGCGGCGCGGGTGACTTCGCGGCTGGCAAACCGAAGCGCCTGGCCCGGTGTCCACGAGGGGTCACGGAGCGCCCGGATCTTCTGGTCAAGCTCCGCTGAGCTGGCACCGAGCGCCAGCACGGCAAGCTGGCCGTAATAACTCGTGAGCCACTTCGCCGCCGCGCGGTATTGCCGCCCCGCCGCTGCCCGATCCCCCGCCGCTTCCTCCGCCCGCCCGAGCCAGTAGTGCGCCCGGCCCTGCGTGATCACGGCAGGCGAGGCATCGGCAAGCGCCTGGAAATGAGGAATCGCCTCGCTTGGTGCGTGCAGCCAGCGGAGCGCGATGAAGCCGGCCAGGAACTGTTGGCTGAGAGCATCCCGCCGAGTGATCGCGGGCGGCGCCGCAACCAGGGCATAAGCCGGTTTCGGCTGATCGACCTGCAGAAGATCGCGGGCGAGAATGTCCCGCTCGTTCCAGAAGGCCGGACGTTCCGCCTCCGGCGCGGCAGCTTCTATCGGATCCCCCTCCTTCTGCCAGAACCTGACCGCCCTCTCACGGTAGCCCTGCTGCTCGAGCCACCGCATCGCGGCGAGAAAGAGGCCCGGCTCCCGCCGTGCCGCCGCAGGCAGGCTGGCGTAGCTCTCCCACGCGCCATTCTTGCCGCGCGCCAAAGCGAGCCACGCCTTGCCGGCCGCCTGCTCGCGCGGCTCGAGCCGCGCGAGCTGTCGTTGCGCTCCCGCCAGGTCGATCGCCACCAGGTTGGCAAACCGCTGCCACTCCGTACCTGGCGCGAAGTGATCACCCCAGCGCGCCAGCACTGCCTGTTCCTTGGCCGCGGAAAAATCGCCGTCAATCCACGCTTTCCGCGCCTCGGCGTATGCCCGCGTATCGTCTCCCCCCGCCAGTTCCGCCTGAGCGCAGCGCAGCAGAGCCAGCGCCGCCCGCGGCGGATACTGCTCGCAGAACTGCCGCACCACCCCGTCATCGGCGGTCGTCTCCAGCGCCAGTTCGAGTCGCTCTCTGAGCAGCGCCTGGAACGGCCAGTCCGGGTTTGCCGCCATGAAGGAAGCAATCTCGGCCGGCCCCGCCGCACCGGGGTCCAAGAGGCGGTAGAAGGTGACCAGCTTGGCGGCGACCGGGTCCGCATACTGCGCCGCATCCGCTGCCGCTTCGGTCCAGAGGTTGCCGCGCACCGCCGGCATCGGATTCTCCGCCGCGGCGGGACAGGCAGCAAGCACGGTCAAGAGGAACGCCAGAGCCGCGAGGCGACGCATCGACCGGCTATATCAGAGGACCGTCTTGCGGCGCATCCCCCGCCCGCGTAAAGTTCGGCCCCCGCTGCTTGCCGCCCGTGGCAGCAAACGGAGGGGAGAAAGAGGCCACGCAAAATAAAGAGTGTCTCGATCCCTTTCGCGTGCGTCTCACGAAAGCAAGCGAGAGCGCATAACGAGGTCACTGCAAGCGAAGCGCTGGCGGACCGACTCGTAAGACCGTTGCGCCGGCAACTGGTGTTGCCGTCAGTTTTTGACACGCGAGCGCCGGCCGCAAAGCCGCGGAGGACACCATGTTCAAGGGGTCTTTGGTCGCCCTGATCACGCCGCTGCAGAGCGACGGCGCAATGGACGAGAAGGCGTACGAGGCATTCGTCGATTGGCAGATCGGCGAGGGAACGGAGGGCGTGGTGCCGATGGGCACCACCGGCGAGTCGCCGACCATGAGCCACGCCGAGCACAGGCGCGCCGTCGATATCGCGATCAGCGTCGCCAAGGGACGGGTCCCGGTGATCGCCGGCACCGGATCGAACAGCACGGCCGAGGCAACGGACCTCACCCGGCACGCGAAAGCGGCCGGCGCCGACGCTGCTCTCATCGTCACTCCCTACTACAACAAGCCGACCCAGGAAGGGCTCTATCTCCACTTCAAGGCCATCGCCGATGCCGTCGATCTGCCAATCATCATCTACAACATTCCATCCCGTTCAGTCGTCGATATGAGCGTCGAGACGATGGCGCGGCTGGCGAAACATCCGAATATCATCGGCGTGAAGGACGCGACTGCCAACCTGGCGCGACCGCTCTATACCCGTCGCACCTGCGGCGTGTCGTTCTGCCAGCTTTCCGGGGAGGACTCGACCGCAATCGCCTTCCTCTCCGCCGGCGGGGACGGCTGCATCAGCGTCACCGCGAACGTCGCCCCGCGGCTCTGCCGGGCGATGCATGACGCCTGGCGCACCGGCCACGCAGCCGAGGCGATCCGCCTGCAGGACCGGCTGCTGCCGCTGCACGACGCCCTGTTCACGGAAACCAATCCCGGGCCCGTCAAATTCGCCGCGCACCTGCTCGGCCGCAGCAGCGAATTCTGCCGCCTCCCGCTCGCGCCATTGGCGGAAGCAACACGCGCCAAGGTGCGTGCCGCGATGACCGAGGTCGCGCTGCTCAATTGAGCGCGACGTGGCGGCGCGCCCGAAAAGCCAAGGTCTGATCGCGCACGGCGTGGTCGCCCAGAACCGCAAGGCGCGGTTCAACTACACGATCCGCGAAACCCTCGAAGCCGGCCTCGTACTGAAAGGCCCCGAGGTGAAATCGCTTCGCCTCGGTCGCGCCGCACTCGGCGATGCCTGGGCTGGGGAGCGGGCGGGCGAGCTCTGGCTCTTCAACTCCTTCATCCCGGAATATCAGACTGGCGTGCTGTCCCGCTTCGAGCCGCGCGCGCCGCGCAAGCTCCTCCTCAGCAAGCGCCAGATTGGAAGTCTCACGGGCGCCATCACGCGTGAGGGCATGAGCCTCGTTCCGCTCGACATCCACTTCAACGAGCGCGGCCGGGCGAAGGTCCTGCTGGCGCTCGCGGTCGGACGCAAAAAGGAAGACAAGCGCCGCGCGATCGCCGAGCGCGACTGGCAGCGCGACAAGGCGCGCCTCCTGCGCGCCAAGGGGTAAAGCTTCATCGATGCCCTGAAAGTCGCGGCAGTCTGCCCAATGGAGACTTGACCATGCCGGATACCGCAACAACTCCTCCCGCCATGCGGGACACGCCGATCGGCCTCGCTGCCACGGGCACGCGCCGCGAGTTCGACAGCATGGGCACGATCAATGTCCCGGCTGATCGTTACTGGGGCGCGCAGACTGAGCGCTCGCTGCAGCATTTCTCGATCGGCAACGATCGCATGCCGAA
>JBOHMN010000451.1:0-4313 GCA_050730175.1 Acetobacteraceae bacterium
CATTGCTTCGGTGCTGCCCTTGGGCCGTGACAAATCCGCCGCTTGTGGCGGGACCGGAGCCACGCGCAGCCCCGCTTGGGGGCGAGCATGGCGAGGACCCACGATTTGCCACGGCCCGGGGGCGGCACCACGGTTGGCCAGGACGTCGTCGCGTCACGGTCAGTCACGGCCATAGCCAAGCGGCGGCTGTACCGCGGCGATAGCTGTCCAGATCGAGATCGATCAGCTCCTGAAGCGCCGTCTCGGTGACGCTATCGCGCAGGGCTTCGAACCACGCGGCACACTCGGCCTGCACGGCAATCATCTCGACCAGCGCATCGTTCCACCGTTTCGAGCGGCTGCGCCGCGCCGGCTGGAGCGGTTTGGCAGCGACGGGTGATGGGAGCGCCAGTCGCCGGCGCGGTAGCGGGCCGACGGCCACGCGAGTCATCGCAGCGGCTTCTCGGAATAGCGCAGCCGGGGCACTGGACGTCTGATTGCCTTGGGTTGCTCGCCTGGACTCGCCGTACTCGAGGTGAAAGTCGATGGGTCAGGGTCGAACGGCGCCCTTCGATATTTCCACCCGTCCGGGCCCAGTCTCACCCCAAGTCCTCGACGAGCAGGACCTCCTCGCGATCTTCCCGAGCACGCTCGTGTACTCTCGCCCGGAACCCTCCCGCGGCAGTCCGAACAACCCGACTTTCATCAGCAGTCTCCCTCTCGGTACGCGCCCGCGACCCTAATCCTGCGCTGTCCCACCCGAAACGCGCGAGAGGATCAACGCCACCAGGATGATCGCACCGTAGGCCGCGTCGATCCAGAACGCCGGAATCAGCGCCAACGTCAGGACATTCTGCAGGATGCCGAGCAGCAGCACGCCGGTCAGCGCGCCCACCAGGCGGCCGCGCCCGCCGTTGAGGCTGATGCCGCCGATCACCGCCGCGGCGAAGACATAAAAGATCATGTTCTGGCCTTCGCTCGACACGACCGAGGCAATCCGCCCCGTGAGCATCAGCCCGGCCAGCGCCGAGAGCACGCCGGCAACGATGAAGGCGCCCCATATGACACGCTCGACCTGGATGCCGGCAACCCGCGCCGCCTCCGGATTGCCACCGATCGCGTAAAGCGCACGCCCGACCCGATGGTAGCGCAGGAACAGGCCGAACAGCAGATAGAGGATGCCGGCGACCCAGATCGAGACCGGCGCCGATAGCCATTTACCTGAGCCAAGATAAAGGAAAGAAGCTGGCAGCTCGAACAGCGTCTTCCCGTTGCTGATGCCGAGCGTCACGCCGCGTAGCAGGATCAGCATGGCCAGCGTGACGATGAAGGCGTTTAGCCTGAGCCGCACCACCAGAAAGCCGTTGGCCCAGCCGACCAACGCACCGACCACGAACAATATCAGGATCGCGACGTATGGGTTCAGCCCGATGCCGGAGCCGCCCATCGCCGTGTCCTTGACGATCAGCCACCCGGCGAACATCGGCGCGACGCCGACAATGGATTCGAGCGAGAGGTCGAATTTACCGGCGATCAGAACCAGCGATTCGGCGATCACCAGCACCGAGAGTTCCGAGGATTGTTGCAGGATGTTGAAGAAATTGGCGGTCGTAAGGAAGGCGTTGCTGACCAGGCTCCCGGCGATGATCGTCAGCACGATCGCCGGCAGCAGGGTGAGCTCCCTGAGCGCGAAGGCAGCACCACGCCGCTCTCTCGCCCGCGGCGGCGCGGCGGCTGCCGTTTCGCCCGACTCACCCACGCCGCGCCATCCCTTCGATCGCCGCGACCAGTTCGCGGTCGTTCCAACCGGCGGCGAAGCTGGCAGTCAGGCGTCCCTTGAAGATCACCAGCACGCGCTCACAGATGGTCAACTCGTCCAGATCATCGGACACCACCAGAACTCCCGTGCCGTGTCCGCGCGCCCGCGCGATGATCGCGAACAGAGCTTCCTTGGCTGCGATGTCCACGCCCTGCGTCGGGTGCGCCAGTACGAGAAGCCTCGGGTCCGACGCGAGCGCCCGGCCGAGCACCGCTTTCTGCTGGTTACCGCCCGAAAGTTCCCCGATCGGCTGCTCGGTGCCGGCTGCGACGAGTTGCAGCTCCCCGATCATGCGCCGTGCCTGCCGGTCGCGCTTGCCCGGGAGGATCACACCTGCGGGGCCGAGGCGCTCGAGGATGGTCATGGTGAGGTTCTCGGCCACCGACAGCAGTGGCACGATGCCCTGGCCGCGCCGGTCACGCGGCACGTAGCCGACACCCGCCTGCCGTGCTGCCGCCACGCCGCCAGGGGGCAAAGGTCGTCCCCCCACCAGGATCTCCCCGGCCAACGGCCGGATCAGCCCGGCGACGGCGTCACCGATCGCCTCCTTCCCCGAGCCCGCGAGGCCGGTCAGGCCGACGCACTCACCGGCCGCGATCTCGAAGCTCACGTCCTCGATGTTGGCAAGCCTGACGTGCCGGAGCGCCAGGGTGGGAATGCCGCCGCCCGACACAGAGGCAGCCGCGCGGTGCCGTACGCGCACCGCCTCGCCCACCATCGCCGCGACCACGCTCTCCTGCGGCATTTCCGCCAGCGGCGCCGTCGCCACGACTGCACCATCGCGCAACACGGTTACGCTGCGGCAGACTTCATAGATTTCCTCGAGATGATGCGAGATGTAGAGGAATGTCACCCCGCCCTGCTGCAGGCGGCGCATGCGCTCGAACAGTCGCGCCACCTCGCGCCCCTCCAGCTTCGCGGTGGGCTCGTCGAGGATGATGAAACGGCTGCCCTGGACGAGCGCGCGCGCGATCTCGACGAGCTGGCGTTGTTCGACGCTCAGCCGGGAGGCATCGCAGCCCACGTCGATACCCAGTCCCCATTCTTCGAGCACGGCCGCCGCGCGCCGATACAGCAACCGCCAGTCTACCCAGAGCCCGCCATGCGTTGGCTGCGCGTTGAGAAACAGGTTCTCCGCAACCGTCAGGCTCGGCACCAGGGTAGAGTGCTGAAACACGCACGCCACCCGTTCGCGCCACGCGCGCCGGTCGGCGAGAGCCGGCGCCGGCCTCCCGCCCAACCGGACGGACCCCGAGTCAGGCGCGAGCAGCCCGGTCAGCACCGCCACCAGCGTCGACTTTCCGGCGCCGTTGCGCCCCACGAGGGCGCGCGAATCATGCACCGGGATGTCGATCGAGACGTTACGGAGCGCGAGATTCGCACCGAAGCGCTTGGATACCCGCGCCACCTCCGCCGCCACGCGGGACAAGTTTTGGGCCTCCACGGCGGCGGAGTGCGCCAAGGAGTCCTATTCCTTCACGTGGTTGCCCCAAAGTGACGGGTCATCGACATTGGCCCGCGTCACGACCGGCGCCGGCAGCAGGTCCATGAAGCTGCCCTTGAAGGCGACGATATGGCTGTCGTGGTCGGTCGGCCCGACCTGGAAGCTATGTCCCTCCATCGCCTGGATCAGGTAATAGACGCCGTACTTCACATACAGATTGAGCGGCTGCGAGATCACGTCGTCGACCAGCCCGGCGCGTATATCCTTGAGCGCGAGCGGCGTGCCGTCGATGCTCACCAGCATGATGTGATGCGGCGCGCCGACCTTCGTCAACCGATCCGCGGTTTTCAACGCATTGACCACGCCCGGGAGCATCACCGAATCGCTCTGCATGTAGATCGCCGCAAGTTTGGGCGTGGCGGTGACCACGGTTTGCGCCACCGCCGCCGCGGTGGCGGGCTTCCAGTAGGTCGGTCGCTGGATCAGCTTGATGCCCGGGTAGTTCTTCTTCATGCAGTCAGCAAAGCCCACGGTGCGATCGCGGCCGTTGGTGGTCGCCTGGTCGCCCATCATGGAGAGCACGATGCCCTTGCCGTCGAGCTGCTTGCCGATCACCTGGCACGCATCCTCGCCCATGCGCACGTTGTCGGCGCGCACGATCATGGCCGCGTGGCCGCCCGAGGGGCCGATATCGATCGCGACCACCGGGACGTGCTTGCTGCTGGCGTAGCTGATCGCCGGCACGATGGCATCGCTGTCGGTCGGCACGGTGATAATGCCCTGCGCACCCTCGGCGACCAGGTTATGGAAATCGGTGATCTGCTTGGCGGCGTCGCCGTTCGCGTTGGTCACCGGCAGGGTTTTCAACCCGGCCTTATGCGCGGCGGCGAGCGTGAGATCGACCTCGATCGCCTGGAATGGATCGGTGAGGAAGCCCACCGAATATCCCATCGTGAACGTTTTCTGCGCCTTCGCCGAAGCCGCAGGCGCGACTCCAGCCAGCCCAAGCGTTATGGCCGCAGCCAACGATAGTACAGCAACCTTCCTGGACATGCCTTCCTCCGTGTTTCT
>JBOHMN010000452.1:0-2508 GCA_050730175.1 Acetobacteraceae bacterium
CTTCGATCGCCTGCAAATGGGTGTCCAGCAGCGGCGAGCCGGGTGAGATTGCATCCGCGACGGCGAACAGGCCGCCCGGCTTCAGCACGCGCGCCACCTCGCGCAGCGCGGCATCGAGATCGCGCCAGTGATGGGCGCTGTAGCGGCTCAGCGCGGCGTCAAAGCTCGTGTCCGGGAAGGGGAGGCTCTCCGCTACGCCCCGCTCTGTCCGCACGTTGCCGAGACCTCGCCCGGCCGCGGCGCGTGTCACCGTTTCCAGCATTTCCGCCGAGAGATCGTAAGCAACCACCTCGGCCACGTGGGGCGCTACGGCGAAGCTGACGTGACCGGCGCCGCAGCCGAGATCGAGCACGCGAGCCTCATTTTGCCCGCGCATGAGGTGCGCGAGCCGGTTCAGGTCGGCACCCTCGGCATGCACAGCGCTCGCGAGATAGACCGCGGCACGGGAGCCAAATTGCTCGGCTACCAGGGTCTCGTGTTTCAGGTCGCTTTTCGCCATCGGTCACTCGTCCTTCCGGTAATCCCGCCATGACGACGCCGGTATCAGGTTCGCGATAACGGAGTGGGGCTGGCGGGTGTGCTGGTATAATGGGCATTGTGGCTGGGGTCAGCGGCGCGGGGCGCCGCGAGCTCAGCATTCGGCTGCGGGGGAGATGCGCGGTGGCGGTTCGCGCACCAATGCGCCGGCGATCAGAATGTTGGAGGCCGCACTCTGCGGGGGGTCACGACGGCGGAGACCAGAAGACGCCGGCGGGCAGATGATCGAGCCCACCCGTGGCCGCTGTTCCGCCGAGCGTGCGCAGAATGGCGAAAAGCCGGTTCGCCGCTGCCGCCTCGGCACTCGGGCTCGTATGCACGATGCCAGCGCAGAACTCTGCCTTGAGCAGGGCGAAGAGACGGTCGTTCCCGGCGTGCATGAGCGGGCGGATGGTGGCCCAGGCGGCATCCGAATGGGCGAGGAGACTGTCCGCGGCCTTGCTCGCGGCGAGGAAACCACGAATTAGGGACGGGGTCTTTTCGGCCCATGCCTGCTTGAAAACATAGCCGCCGACCGGCGGGTGGGCTGACAGGCCAAGCGCCTTGGCGCAAGCGGAGACGGCCACGAGCGGGCGGAAGCCTGCGGCCTCCAGCGTGGCGACGAAGCTCCAGTAGGTCAGCACCGCAGCGAGCCCACCTTGGGCGAGCCTGGCGCTCAGGAGCGGCGGCGCGGCATGAACGATGTCGGCGGCACGGGCGAGATCGATCCCTGCCTGGCGTTCGGCCGCGGCGCGCACGATTATCCTGGACTTGTCGTACGGGCCGCCAGCGACACCCGACCGGCGATGGGCGAGATCCTTCAATCCGCGCATGGGAGAACGCGGCCGAGCACGATCGCGCCGGTCGCGGAGGAGAAGGGTGAGAAGCTGAGCAGAAGCCCGCGCGCCCGCTCGGTGCCGACGAACAGCCAATCCGAGACGATGATATCGACGGCGCCGCCAAGCAATGCAATCTTCGTGGTGTCATTGTTGGCGAACGGCTCGGTGGCGAGAACAAAGCCGTGGGCACGATCGAGGTCGTGGTCCCGGATCACGCTCGCCACCCACTGGACGGTCCCGAACGCCAGCACGCCCAGCCGCACCTTGGGTAAGGGCTTTGCCGCTCTGGCGGCGAACGGAGCAAGTGCTGCGGCTGCCGCGAGGACGGTGCGACGCCGCAATGGTGGTGCGGCACGTGCATGTGCGTCTCGCGCTCTGCCGTCGCGGCCGTGTCTCATCTTTCGTTCCTGTCCCTCGGGCTGCAAGGTGCGGCCGCGCGGGTACGAGGCCGGCATGACGCCGCCCCAGGCGACGCCGCGGGCATGGCGCGAGGCGCATTTGGAATCCCGAGGCTTATGATTATGACGGCTGTCATTGCGACCGTGGGAAGGTTCGCAAGGTCCGTAAAAGGAGCTTGCCTCACGTGGTTGCTAGCAGCAGTTGCGCTGCGCTTGCCGGGCCCGTCACAGGGCAACCCGCGCCGCCGTCGCGTCCGGGGTTACGGTTCGTGCATCATGCATACCGTCTCTCCTGCGCAGTGACCGACGCAGCCGACGCGATTGCAGGCTATCCCTGGAAATTATGCGCGGTGTTCGCTAAGCTTACCGGGATACCGAGGAGTCGTGCTTTTCGCCGGCTGGCAGGAGCGGCTGGAGTAGGCGGTGGCTCGCTGCCACGAACTCTGCTTAACTCCACGCGGCGGGACGCCGCGCAGCGAAAGGAGGCCCGGATGAGCCCACGCACCGGCTACACGCGCGTTGGGACGGAGGACTGCTCAGCCCTTGCGGCGATCGACGCTTCGGGCGGGCCCCCGGACCATCCGGGGCGAAACGGCTGAACAGCAGAACGGGATCAAGCTGCGCGAGGTGAAGCAGCTTCCGCCCGCTTATTTTGCGCTCGTGATGGCGACCGGGATCATTTCGATCGCGGCGCACGATATCGGCCTGTTCGCGCTGGCCAGCGCGCTGTTCGCCCTCAATATCGCTGCCTTCGT
>JBOHMN010000453.1:0-6747 GCA_050730175.1 Acetobacteraceae bacterium
CTGGCGCCGAGGACAGTCCGCCGCGTGGCCTGGGCTTCGAGAAATTACCGAGCATCACCATCCTGATGCAGGAGAATCGCGACCAGATGGCGTTTCTCCGCATGGACAGGGACTGAGTGTCTTTTGAGCCTGACCCTTTTAATGACGGCTTGGGGACAAAGCTGTCAGGGGGCTTTCGGGTGTTGGACCGCGCGAAGCGGACACTTGCCTTGACGGCGTGACTCGACCCACCTTGGACTCTCAGAGGTGGGGCGTACATCGCCCACGATCGGCCATTGATGGCAATAGCCGCAAGGAGTGTCCTATCATTGCTGCTGTAGGGCCGAGGCGAAGCAAGGTTTTGTCGGGCATGGGGCGGCTGTCGCGAGTATCACAGGTTATGCGACACCACTCGACATCGCAGCTCGGTGAAAAGCAGGCGGCGTCTTCGGCAATATGGACAAACATGTCATGTCGGAGGATCCCAATGGCAACGCGAGAGCGTCCATCATTTATCGCCCACTGGCGCGAGATCGAGCGACCAGATGACCAGCATTACGAGGGCGATGACGAGCTGATGAGCGTCGGCGCGCCCTTCGGCAAAGCTTTCGGCCTGAGAAAGCTGGGCATTCATCACGAGAGACTGCCGCCGGGTCGGCGCACATCCTTTCCGCATGCCGAAAGCGCCGAGGAAGAGTTCGTTTACGTCGTCGAGGGTGAGCCCGATGTCTGGCTCGACGGCCATCTCCATCGACTGAAGGCAGGCGATGCCGTTGGATTTCCCGCCGGCACAGGGATCGCACACAGCTTCCTGAATAACACCGAGGCCGAAGTCCAGCTGATCGTGGTGGGCGAACGGAGCAACGCCGAGAACCGCATCGTCTATCCGCTCAATCCCGACCGTAAAGCGCTGCGTAAGGATTGGTGGAACGATCATCCACGGCACACCCTCGGCCCTCACGACGGGCTGCCGGACCAAGTGCGCGCGGCGAAGGCGCGACAACAAGGCGAATAAGTCTGCTGGGGGTCGATTTTGGCTGTCGTCGGTTTCAGGATTCACGCGACAGAGAAACTTTGTTCGGCAAAACTTAGCCGGCTAATGTCCGCTCCGAGCCGGGCTTTTCTCAATAGAGGACAGTCGCCTTTCCACCCGGACTGGTCGCCGGACACCGCGGCTCGTATTACTCAGCGGCTTTGCGTTGCCAAACCGGCGGATCTGTGGCGCCAGTCTGGGACGTGATCCGCGTGTAATGCTCCGGTCGGCGGTGCCGCTCAAAGGCGAACACGGTGGTTCGGCCGAGCATGCACATTTCGAGGTTGCATTCGGCGACGATCACCTCGTCGTCCCAGCTTGTTGCCATGGCGATGATCTCGCCCTCCGGGTTGACGATGATCGAATGGCCGAACAGTTCAGCCCCATCCTCCGTGCCGGCCTTGGCGGTTGCCACAGCGAAGCACGAATTCTGATAGCAGCCGGCCTGCACGGAGAGGTGGGAATGGAAAACGCGCAGATGGTGGGCCTGGAAGCCGCGCGCATCCTGGTTGAGGCTCGGCGTGTTGTAGCCGAGCAGAACGAGTTCCACCTTTTGCAGCCCGAGGACGCGCCAAGCCTCCGGCCAGCGGCGATCGTTGCAGATCAGCAGCCCGGTATTGACGCCCGGGAGGCTGCCGAGGGGTGCGCTGATCACTGGGAAGCCGAGATTGCCGACCTCGAAATAGCGTTTTTCAAGATGCTGCACTTTGCGGGTGGGATCGAATTCGGCGTGCCCCGGCAAGTGGATCTTGCGGTACTTGAGCAAGAGATCTCCCTCCGGGCTGACAAGGATCGCGGTATTGAAATGGCGGCGGCGGATGTTTCCGGTTGCATCGGCCTCGAGCGCGAGCTCGGCGTAGCCGAGATGAAAGCCGATGCCGAAGCGGCGTGCCGCCGCGAAAAGCGGTTCGGTTTCGTTCGAAGGCATCGCCGGTTCGAACCATTGGTCGACCTGTTCGGGCGAATTGTAGTGGTGCCGCGGGAAGAAAGTGGTCAGGGCGAGCTCGGGGAAGACGACCAGCTCTGCGCCGTGATGATGGGCGCGTTCGAGGAGGCGGAGCATCCGCTCGACGGCGACAGAACGTGGCTCGGCCGACTGAATCGGACCGAGTTGGGCGGCGGCAACGGTGATGCGGCGCGACATGGGGCGCTCCCTGGGAGGCTTCGGTGTGCGGCGGACCATACATAGGCCCGGGGGATGACAGCGATCCAGGGTTGTCAGCGCGATGCCACTCGCTGCTATGGTAGCGCGGGCGCGCACGCAGGCGGCGCGGGAAAGGAGGTCGGGCGATGCGCCGATGGTTTTTGCTGCTTGCCATTTCCGCGCTTGCCGCCCCGGCGCTGGCGGCGCAACCCGCTGCTCAGGCCGGGCAGAGGTTCGTTGTTTTCTTTCAGGAATGGTCGGCCGGGCTCGATCACCCGGCGCTTGCGACGATTGCCGCCGCCGCCCACGTCGCGGAGCGCGTGCCGACCGCTGCGGTCGTCGTGACGGGGTACGCGGATCCGCTCGGCAGTGTGCAGGCGAATATCTATCTCACCGAAACCCGCGCGCAGGTGGTCACGGATCAGTTGGTGACCGACGGCATTCAGCGTTCGCGGATCCAGCAGCACGCGAAGGGCAAGGTTCCGTACCAGTTGACCTCGCAGGAAAGCCGGCGGGTCTTGATTTCGATTGGCGGGAAGTAGGTTCTGCGCGAGGAAGGGCGTTATCCGAGGCCTGGGCTCGCGCGTGCATTGGCGGGAGCGTGTTCAGCCTCACCCTGCCCTCGCCCAGATGGCTAGGGGATTCCCACATCCGCCGCGGCGATAGGTTATGATAATCCTCGCCGCCCCCGGGGAGAGGCGGAGATGAGGAGCTGTTTGGGATGTCTCAACCCCGTAGCCCTTGTAAGGAGGGAGGCGCAGCCTCCAGGGTACGGTATGACTTCACGCAGTGACATCGGCCGCGCGCGTGCCATGCGTTGCGCACTCAGGCTTTCGGAGGCGCGCCTCCCTGTCGCGCTGCGTCGCCTCCGTGGCGAGGGGTTCCATTTTTTCGCAGCCAGGTTGCGTTGCGCGGCTATGTGCGGGGCTGCGCCTGCTACAGACGGCGCCTCGTCATCGAGGTAGGTGGCGCCCAGCATGGCGACGCGGAACGAAGCCGGCACGATGCGGTCCGTGATACGGTGCTGGCAGGCGAAGGATTCGGTGCACTGAGCATCGCCTCCCAGAACGTGCGCGCGAACCTCGAGGGGGTCCTCACGGCGCTCCGATTGGCGCTTTGCGAGACCCTCACCCCGGCGGCTCAGCCGCCGACCCTCTCCACAAGGGGGAGGGAAAACAGGTGGTCCTGACGGGCGACATGGGTAACGGCCTCGCTCGCCCCTCACCCTGGATGAGAAGCTTGAATCACGCGCGCGGCGTCGCGCCAAGATTTGTGTGAATGCCGTAGCCCAGAGGGCGACGGGAATCGCACATCTGCGGAACGATTTTGCGCCAGTCGCCAACCCAGCAGGATGGGATCGAGGCGGAGCAAGCCGTGATGCATGGTCTTGGGTCCCGACGGCTTGTAGCCTTTGGAGCGACAGCCGGACCAGCCACCGAGGCGGGCGACGAGCCACGCCAGCACCGGGCACGGAAACAGGCCCAGATCCGCACCCTTGCCGCCTCTGCCGAAGCCGCGCTTGCTGGCCTCATGGGTGGCCAAATGTAGCTCGGTGGTGTCCTCGATCGCCAGCGCGTGCCACCCGCTAGCGCGCTCGCCGCTCAACCGCCCGACGGTCGCCAGCATCTCTTGCGCCGTCACCGCCGGGTTGGCCAGGAAAGGGCCAAACGTGAGCGCCTGATTACGGTCCTTGGCCGGCCGGTGCATGCACAGCGTCCGCCGCGGCGGAGTCGAGGCGATCCGATTGGCGCTTTGCGAGACCCCCACCCCGGCGGCTCCGCCGCCAACCCTCCCCACAGGGGGGAGGGAAACAGGTGGTCCTGACCGGCGGCATCGGTAACGGCCCCGCTCGCCCCTCACCCTGGACGAGAAGCTTGAATCACGCGCGCGGCGCCGTGCCAAGACTTGTGTGAATGCCGTGGCGCAGACGGAGAGGGAACATAGCGGCGGTTTGGAGGGCCGAGGCGATCAGGCGTTCGTCAGGCGAGATGCCCAGGCGGAAACGGCATCACCGCTGCCGAGATCGGTTTGCACCAGCCCGTCGATCATGAATGAGGGCGAAACGTGGATGCCGTTCTGGCGGGAATACTTGGAGTGCCATTTAATTTCTCTGTCGAGATCAGGAATCGCGAAGGCAGCGGCGAGTTTCGTTCCACTGTAGTGCTCGACCCGCGCGATGATGTCGCTTGGGGTCGCGTGCAGGTTCGGCCCGCCGCAGTGGTGGTCGAACTCGAATTCTTCGCGATGCGCGGCGACCGCGTTCATGACAGTCTTGGCAGCTTCTTTCCCGCCCTGGAGCGTCGAGGCAGCGACAATGCAGCGTACGACGACGCCGGAGTACATGTGCCAGGGTTGCGAATGAAGGCGGATCTTGACGGTAATGCGCTCTTCGCCGGCCGCGGCGAGCAGGGCGTCAAGCTTGCCGAGTGCCTTCACGGAAAATGGACATGTCGGTTCGAGAAACATCTCAAACACCCGCGGTCCGCGACCCCAGACGAGAGGATCGGCGCGCCAGTTCGCTTGTTGCATGGGATCGTTCCTGTTCGCTGATAAGGACCGGCGAAGCGCTGGCTATCGGGGCTTCCGCCAAGCAGAAGTTACCGCGTCGGACGCGACGGTCAAGCGGCGATCTCGGCGGGCTCGGCGAGGTGCCCGGTGCCGCTTCCGCGCCGGAGTTCGAGGCGGCGCTCGTGCAATTGTGCGACGGCGTTGCTGTGCGCGATCGAGACCACGGTCGTGCGCGGCAACCGTTCATGCAGGGTGCGGTAGAGCGCGGCTTCCGATTCGGGATCAAGGCTCGCGGTTGCCTCGTCGAGGAAGAGCCAATCTGGGCGAAGCAGCAACGCGCGTGCCAGTGCCAGGCGCTGCTGCTCGCCGCCGGAGAGGATTTGCGCCCAGGTTGCCTCTTCGTTCAGGCGCGGTATGAGATTGGGAAGCCCGGCATCGGTCAGCGCGGCGACGATTGTTGCATCGTCGAACTGCGCCGGGTCCTGCGGGTAGGTCACGGCTTTGCGCAACGTGCCGAGCGGCAGATAAGGTCGCTGCGGCAAGAACATCGTCCGTCCCTTGGGCCACTCGACGCGGCCGGAGCCGAACGGCCAGATGCCGGCGATGGCGCGGAAGAGAGTGGATTTGCCGGAGCCGGAGCGACCGGTGATCACCACCGAATGCTGTGGCGCGAGGCTGAGATCAACGCCGGCGAGCAGCGCTTCGCCATTTGGGAGCTTGAGCGAGAGATTGCTGAGGCGGAGCGCCTCGGTCTGGCCGGCCTCCGCGTGGATGGCGGGGTCGGCCGCCGCGAGGCGCGCTGCGTCGAGTGCGTGCTGGAAGTAGGCCAGTCGTTCGACGGTGGCGCGCCAGGCGGCCAAAGACGCATAGGCGCTGACGAACCACGACATTGCCCCTTGCACCTGGCCGAAGGCGCTCGCGGTGCGGGTCAAGCCGCCGAGCTGAATTTGCCCCGTGAAATAACGTGGTGCCGCGACCACGATCGGGAATACCACGGCGATCTGGGCGTAACCCACGGTGAGCGCGTTCAGGAGCAGGGTCCGGTACATGATACGGTACCAGTTTTCGACGACGAAGAAGAAGCGGTGCAGAAAGCCCTGCTGCTCTTCCGCTTCGCCCCGATAGAGCGCGATGCCTTCCACATTTTCGCGCATGCGGGCGAGTGCGAAGCGGAAATCCGCTTCGACGCGCTGCTGGCGGAAATTCAGCCAGACGAGCGGTCGCCCGACGAGATGGGTCGCCCAGGTACCGAGAATCGCATAGATCAGCGCGACCCAGACCATGTAGCCCGGAATTGTGAGGCCGAAGATCCGCAGCGCTCCCGAGAGCGTCCAGAGGATGCCGAGGAAGCTGAAAAGCGTGACAACGTTGGTGAGCAGGTCGAGCCCGAGCGAGAGGGTGCTGCCGGCGAAGGTGTTGAGATCGTCGGAAATTCGCTGGTCGGGGTTATCGGTGCCTTCCTCGGCGACGGCTGTGAGGCTCAGACGATAATAGGTGCGATCGGCCAGCCAGTCGTTGAGGTAACGCCCGGTCAGCCAGCGCCGCCAGCGGATTTGCAGCCATTGATTGAGATAGGTGCTGAACACGGCGACGATGATGAACGCCGCGGCGACGAAGCAGAATCCGGGCATGAGGAAGCCGCTCGGCATCTTCTGGTAATAAAAGAGCAGATTGAGGAATTCGTGCCAATTCTTGTTCTGTAATGAATTGAAGAAAGCGCCGTTCCAAAAGTTGAGGACGACGTTCATGCCGACCATCAGGAGGTTGAGCGCGATGATCGCGGCGAGCAAAAAACGCGCCGACCAGCGTTCCTCCGACGACTGGAAATAGGGCTTGCTGAGACGCCAGGCATCCTTGAGGAACGGTGCAAGACCGCGCATGCGATTCACCTTTTCTCAGAAACCGTGAGACGACGATCGAGCGGAGCGGGCGAGGCTGTGATGTGCGCTCGATTCACTCCGAGGTCGGAAACGCTTCGGGAATAGAAGAGCGGAACCGGATCGGCGGTGGCACGTCGCTCTCGAGCATGTTCAGGTTGACTGAACATGCGCTGCATCGTCTGACCGAGCGGATTTACGCGCTT
>JBOHMN010000454.1:0-9714 GCA_050730175.1 Acetobacteraceae bacterium
CACCTACGCTGCGCAACTGGCGGCGGCCGGGCGGCAGCGTTTTCTCGCCGCCTTCGCCGAGGCGCCGGTGATCGCAACCTGGCTCCGCTTTCTCGGGACGGTCGCTAAATGATCGTGCTCGAGGTACTGCCCGCAATCGAGCAGGGAGGCGCCCAGCTTTCTGCCGTCGAAACGGTTGGGGCGATCCGTGATGCCGGCGGCAGCGCGCTTGTCGCAAGCGGCGGCGGGCGGATGGAGGAAGCGTTCGCCGCGGCCGGGGCGCGCCACATCAGGCTTGCCTTGGATACCAGGAACCCCTTTCTGATCCTGCGCAACGCGGCCCGGCTGGCAGCGCTCGTCCGGGCCGAGCGCGTCGGCCTTCTGCATGCGCATTCGCGGGCAGTTGCCTGGTCGGCGCTGGTCGCGACGCGACGCACCCGGATTCCCTTCGTCACTACCTGGCACGGCGCGTACGGAGAAAACTTTCCCTTCAAGCGCCGCTACAACAGCATTATGGCGGCCGGCGACCGCGTGATCGCGGTGAGCCGCTTCATCGCCCGCGAGATCGTTCTCCGCCACCCCGACGCCGCGCCGCGGATGCGCATCATTCCGCCCGGCGTCGACCCTGTTCGGTTCGATCCGGCTGCCGTTACGCCTGAACGCTCCCGCGCCCTCGCGCGAAACTGGAGGCTTCCGGCAGGAAAACCAGTCGTCATGCTGGCGGCGCGCCTGGCGCGCTGGAAAGGCCAGAGCGTATTGCTCGAAGCTCTTGCCCGCATTGCCGATCCGGCCCCGATCGTGGTCTTCGTCGGACCGCTTGCCGGGCGCGATCGTTACGTTTCTGAGCTGCAATCGCTCGCCCGCCGCCTCGGTATCGCCGAGCGCACCTACTTCCCCGGCGGAACCGACGACATGCCTGCCGCACTCACGCTCGCCGATGTCGTCGTCAATGCCTCGACGGAACCGGAAGCATTCGGCCGCATCATCATCGAGGCGCAGGCCATGGCGCACCCGGTGATTGCCGCCGATCACGGCGCCGCGGCGGAAACGGTGCTCGCAGGAGAAACCGGCTGGCGCGTGCCGCCTGGTGATGCAGAGGCACTCGCGGCAGCGCTCGAACGGTACTTCGCGCTTGCGCCCGAACAGCGCGCCGCGATCGGCGCGGCGGCCCGCGCATTCGCAGTGCGCTCCTTCAACCTGGCCGCGATGCAAGAGGCGACAATTGCAGTTTATCGTGAATTCCTGGGCGCCCTCTGAGAGGCAGTGCCGGCAGCAATGGGGAACAATCGGCTGATCGCGTTGCGTGGCCGCGAGGTGTCCTGCCACTCCGGTGCGCGAAGCCCCGTGCCGGACGGGTTCATCTGACGACTGACCCCTCGTCGCCATTCCGCGTGCTGCGCACGCGGAACCTTGGACGGCAAGAGATCCGAGCCGGGGCGCCTGTCTTGTCGCCACCGCAACCCACGGCCCGTGCTCCGCGCGCCGCCGTTGGCGCAGCCGTCAATACGCTGCTCGAGGCAAGGCAGAAACTCAAACTTCTATAAGGCATTGGCGCGGATTCGCCGGCAATCGCACGCCAATCCCCACACATGCAAAGGCGGCGCGAGAGAGCCTGCAAAAGCCGCTTCCGCTTGGTCGATGATGATAAGCACCGAATTATCGGACGTGGGAAAGCGGTCGTCATGGATGGACGGCCCGGTTCCACTCAGGGGCGGAGCGGAACCGGGCCAGTCGATCACGCGGCCACCTTGCCGAACCGTCCACTGTTGAAATCATCGATCGCCTGCCGGATCTCGGCCTCGCTGTTCATCACGAACGGGCCGTAGCCGACGATCGGCTCGTCGATCGGCTGCCCTGTCAGCACCAGGATCTTCGAGTTGCCGTCGGCGTGGATCGCGAGATCGCTGCCCTCGCGGCTCAGCAGCACCATCTCCGCCTCCCCGACCGGCTGCACTCCGCCCACCGTGACGTGACCGGCCAGCACGACGAGCATGCTGGTGTGACCTTCGGGCAGCTCCCGCATCAGATCGGCGTCCGCAGTAAGGATCAGGTCCCACACGTTGACGGGCGTGAAGGTCCGCGCCGGTCCCGTCACGCCGGCATTGTGGCCAGCGATGATCCTTGCCCGACCAGCCCCGCCCGGCAGCTCGACCACCGGGATGTCGGTGCTCCGGATGCTCTGGTAACCGCCCGGCGCCATCTTGTCTTTCGCCGGCAGGTTGACCCAAAGCTGGACCATGCGGAACGGACCGCCCGTCCGTGCAAATCCCTGGGAATGATATTCCTCGTGGAGAATGCCGCGGCCCGCGGTCATCCACTGCACGTCGCCCGGGCCGATCACGCCGCCATTGCCCGCGGAATCACGGTGCTCGACCGCGCCGTCATAGACGATGGTCACCGTCTCGAAGCCGCGATGTGGGTGCTGGCCGACCCCGCGCCGCGCGGTGACCGGCTCGAAATTGTGCGGGCCCGCATAGTCGAGCAGCAGGAACGGGCTGATGTGTGCGCCGAGCGTGTTGTAGGAAAAGAGCGAGCGCACGGGGAAACCGTCGCCCACCCAATGGCCGCGATCGTTGCCGTAGCGGCCGAGAATCCTCTTGATCACGGTCTTTCTCCAAAGCCGGCCGCAAGCATTCAGCGGCCGGTCAGCGATTGGCCTGGAGATAGTGCGTGACGATCCTGCCGGAAGATTTGCGTTGGCCGACAGAGCGTCCTACAGGCAGGACGATGCAGGACCTCAACGACCTCTTCTACTTCGCGGCCGTCGTCGATCACGGCGGCTTTGCGGCGGCAGGGCGAGCACTCGGGATCCAGAAATCCAAGCTCAGCCGCCGCATTCTGGCTTTGGAGCAGCGGCTGGGTGTCACGCTCCTCAACCGTTCGTCCCGGCGCTTTTCAGTCACCGAGATCGGCCGCGCGTTCTATGAGCGGTGCACAGCGATGCTGGTCGAGGCCGAGGCCGCCGAGCAGGTGGTCGCCGAAGCGCGCGCCGAACCACGCGGCGTTGTCCGAATGAGCTGCCCCACTGCGCTGCTCTTCTTCCAGTTCGGCGCGCTGGTGGCGCGGTTCATGGCGGAAAATCCGGCCGTCACGGTGCACCTGGAGAGCGCCAACCGGCGCATCGACATGATCGCGGAGGGCTTTGACCTTGCCATCCGCGTTCGCTTTCCGCCGCTGGAGCCGAGCGATCTCGTCATGCGGCGGCTGGATGAAAGCACGCAATGCCTCGTTGCCAGCCCGACGCTCGTTGCAACGCCGCTGCGATCGCCGGCCGATCTTGCCGTGCTGCCCAGCCTGGATCTCGGGCCACCCCATCGCGGCCACGCCTGGCAACTCCACGGTCCCGACGGAGAGGCCGCGACCGTGCCGCACCGGCCCCGCCTCGTCACCGACGATATGACCGTCCTGCGCGAAGCGGCGGTGGTGGGCGTCGGCGTCGTCCAGCTTCCCACGATCTTCATCTGGGATGACGTGCGGGCGGAGAGGCTCGTCCGCGTGTTGCCCGCGTGGCGCCCGCCTGCGGGAATCGTCCACGCCGTGTTTCCGTCGCGCCGCGGGCTTCTGCCATCCGTTCGCACGCTGGTGGATTTTCTCGCTCGCGAATGCGCCGCTCAGCGGCGGCGCGCCGATCGCGCCATCAACATGGCCTGACAGGAAAATCGGTTGGTGCAGGTTTTGGCAAAAATCCTACGCGAGACGCATTTCAGATCCTGCTTGCCATTGCGATCTGTTTGCCTTGACGTTTTGGCGACGAAACTTCCCGGAACGCGCCGGCCGACAGCGTTCTTTGCATGAACGGCCGCTGGTAAAGGTCGCAACAGGCATGCTGCGCCGCACGGCCACCGGCCGAGGAGCTCGTTTCAGACGAGGGCGCGGCCGGCAAGCCGTTCCAGGACAGAAATCGGCGCGCGGGCCCGGTCTGCCATCGCGGCAACCGGCAGATGGAATGTCTGCTCCAGCGCGAAGCGCCCGGCCAGCGCCGCGTGCAGCACCTGGTCGGTGTAGACGATCCAGGTTGTGCCCGGCGGGAAGGCAACCTCCGCGGCCGGCGCGCCCGACTGGTACGCCCGGTCCTCCTTCATCCGATCATGCAAGCGAAGCATGATGCTGTCGTAGGCGCTGCGCCGCCCCTTGGTGAGCCCGAGCTGCGCGAAAAGCCACGCCGTGCGCGGCGAGCTGTCACCGACGCGTGGGAAGAATTTCTTCGCAAAATCCGGAAACGGCTCGCCGATCCGCCACAGCCGCCCGGCGCCATCGGGGGCGATGTTGCTGAACACACGGAGAATCCGCTTCCCGCGCGTGGGGCGCGTCGGAAACGCATCGACATGCAAGAGGCGGTCATCCTTCCTGAGCGAACTCGCCCTGTCCTCGATCTCGGCCGGGCGGAAGCTCGTCCGCGCCCGCTCGAGTTGCCCCGCATAACCAGGCGCAAGAGCCAGCACGAGTGCCTCCGCGTGGCCAGCGAAGCGCTGCAACATCGCGACGAGCGACGTTGCCGCCGCGCCCTTGTCGCGGCTGCCCTGCAAGGCGCTGCTCTCCGGATCCAGGCTGATGTTCTTCCGCCCAGGCTCGAGCGCGTCTGCGGTCAGAAATTTCTTTTCTGCGTCCGACAGAATGAACTGCAGAAAGGGGAAGAACAGCACGCGGCCTTCCTCGAGTGCCGCAACCGCACGCGCACTTTGCGCCGCTTCGATGGACGCGCCCCAGCCCGGCACCGCCAGCACCTCGAGTACGTCTTCGCTGGTCATCGCAGTGCTTGCTCCGTTCATTCGCGTGCCAGAATGTGGTCATTGAAAAAACTGGCGAGCCGCCGCGCAGCGAACTGCCGGCCGAGCGCCTTCTCGTCATAATCCTCGGTCAGCCACTCGAGAAACGGCTTGGCGCCGGCAGCGCGATACGCCGCAACGAAGGCGTCGAGCACGCCGGCGCGCGCCTGGCGCACATGCCCGAAGCGAAGCGAAAGCTCGGCAGCTGCACGATCCGCGCTCGCGCCCTCGGCAAGCAGGAAGACCGCGGCGGCCAACCCGGCCCGATCCGCCCCCGACTTGCAATGGATCAACGCCGGCTCCGCCATCGATCGATACACGTCGATCAGGCGGAGAAGGCGCGAAACTTGCGGCACGCCCCGACTTTCGAGCGGCAGATCGACGAAGGCAAGGCCGAGCCGAGCCGCCGCCTCACGCGTGAGCGCATCCGCGCCGTTCTTTGCCTGGCCACGCAAATTGATCAGCGTTTTGAGGCCGTAGCGACGCGTCAGCCGAGCCAGCCGGCCGGGAGTCGGATGGTTGGCACGATAGAGCCTTCCCGCGACCACCGGTGCGAAGTTGCTCCAGCCCAGCCGGAATACGCCATGATCGATGACGAGCGCATCGACCCAGGCGCGCAATCGTCCCGTGCGCGTTTGCAGGTCACCGCGAAAAATCGTCTCCACGCCCTTACCGCTCCGAACCCGCTCGCCCACTCCGCATAGCTTGTTTCGCTCCGGGGCGCGAGAAGGCCCCGCCTGTTGCCCGGCACCCGCCACCAGATAACCTTTCGCCGATGGACGCGCGCACGCCCCTTCCACAACCCGGCCCACCGCCTCTCTACCTGCCGTTCGTGGCGGGTCCGTGGCGCATGGCGATGGGGCTGGTGGCCCGGCCGCCGGAAGCCCTGATCGAGATCGATCAGGACTACCGCGAGCAGATGGCGCTGCGCCGCCGGTTGCTCGCCGAGCGGCGTGGCGACGTGCTCGCATCCCTGCCCTGCTCCGCCACCGCCCGCCAGGCCCTGCTCGATCTCCTTGCCCGGCACTTGGCGGAGCATTACCCGCGCTGGTTCGAACTGGGTGGCCCTTCATTTCGCAATCATCTCATCGACGAAACCTGGGACCTTGCCAACACGGCCCGCGATCCGCTCGAGATCGCCGGGCGACTGGTGCAGGAGGATCTGTGCCTGGTCGAACCCGGCCCGGCCGGCCCGCTGCTCACTGCGGCCGTGCTTTGCTTTCCATCGCGCTGGAGCCTCGCCGCCAAGCTCGGCCGGCCGCTGGCCGAGATCCATGGTCCCGTTCCCTTCTACGCCGGTCGCCTTGCCGCGCCGGTTGACCGTTTCACCGCGCGCCTCAAGCCGGGCCACCTCGTCGAACGCTTCAACTGGTCCATCCACGATGATCCGGCGCTGTTTCAACCTTCGGGACATGGCGCAACGGAGCCGCGCCAAGTGGTTACCGCGGAGAATGCGGGGGAAAAGATGTGGTTTCGGGTCGAGCGACAAACTCTGTCACGGCTACCGCGGACCGAAGCAATTCTTTTTACAATCAAGACCTACCGCCACCAGCTTGCGGAGGTGGTGAGAACTCCATCCGTCGCCTCCCGCCTTGCCGCGGCGGTCCGGGCGCTGCCAGAGGAGACCGCTCGTTACAAAAGCCTGATTGCCTACCGGGCGACGTTGCTTGCATTCCTCGATGCCCTCGCATGACGCCGTACCCGCGGTTACGCCGCGCTGCTGACGTTGTACTGGCTCTTTTCGGCTTCCTCCTCCTCGCGTTTTCCCTGGCAGCACGCGCGGGGAATCCCGACGCGCTCTGGAATATCGTCCACGGCCAATGCGTCCCCGACCAGCAGGCGCACGCGAATCCTGCCCCCTGCACGCTCGTCGATCTCTCGGCCGGCGTCGCCCGCGGCTACGTGGTTCTGAAAGATCGCGCCGGCGCAACGCAATTCCTCGTCCTGCCGACAGCACGGATCAGCGGGATCGAAAGCCCGGCCCTGCGCGCGGTGGGCGTGGCCGACTACCTGCAGGATGCCTGGGCCGCCCGGCGCTTCGTGCGCGCCCGCGCGCCGGGGCCCCTTGGGCGTAGTGATCTTTCGCTCGCCGTCAACTCGGTCTATGGCCGCACGCAAAGCCAACTCCACATCCACGTCGATTGCCTGAAGCCGGAAGTGCGGCGGGCGCTGAGCGAGGGGCGTTCCGCCCTGTCCGACGACTGGCAGAGATTCCCCGCATCGCTGGCCGGTCAGAGCTACATCGCGCGCCGTCTTCTCGGCCCCGACCTCGGCGGGATAAATGTCTTTCGTCTGCTCGCTGAATCTTCGCCCGACGCGCGTGCCCATATGGGCGCGTTCACCCTGGTTATTGCCGGCGCTTTTTTCGACGGCCGCCCCGGATTTGTCCTGCTTGCCGACCGCGCCGATCCGGCTCACGGCAACCGCGGCAGCGGTGAATCCCTCCAGGACCATACGTGCGCGCTCGCCAGGCCCGGTTCGTGAAATCCGAGCCGGGAGCGGCACCCGAACTTCAATCGAGCACTACCACCGGCTCAGAACGAGCCCTTCTTGAGCCTAAACACGTCCGGATGCGCCGCGTCAACCGCGTAGGCGAGTGAGAGTGCGGTCGGCGTCAGCACGCGCTTGCCGCTCTTCGCCTCGTTCTTGATCGAGCCAGACAGAACGAGTGCAATCGCGCGACCGGCCGCGTCGATGGTGCGGAACAGCAGCAGCCCGTCGGGCAGTGGCACGTTGATCGCGGAGCGGGCGCGCGGGAATCCCTCCGCCGAGAAATAAGCCTGCAGCCGGGCGCCAATGACCGTGAGCTGCTCCGGTGTCAGATGCGGATCGCCTGCCTTGGACCAGACGATGTTCACCTCGATCAGCGCGTGGCTGCGATAGCCGAACACGTAGCTGACGACCGCCCTGCCGGTGCCTGGCGCGAGATCGGCCACCCGGACGGCCAGGATCGTTGTGCGGTCGACCGGGTTCTGGCTCCGACGGACTGCGCTGGACGGAAGGCGGAAGTCGTCTGCGATGGCCGCGCGGACTGCCGCCTCGGTCATGCCGAAACGGGCGCTGCGAAAGCCTATAATGGCAGGGCCAGGCGCGGCGGGAGGCGGCAGCGGGACGGCCGTGCGCGAAGGCGCGGCCGTGGCGCCTGACCCGGCGGCCTCAGGCGGGGCTTGCGATCCCGTCTGCGCCGAGGCGGACGGGGCAACGCTAGCAAGGCCAAGGACCAGCACGAGGGCGCCCACGAATCCCGCCATCGGAACCAGAAATCGCATCTCCTCCCCTCCGATCGCGGCAATTCCGCCTTATGCGCGAGGGGATGCAGGCTGGCAACGGCAACGGGTTCACGCGCCGCGCGAGCGCCGCCGGCGCCATGCACCAATGGCGTGCCGGCTCACCAGCGGCAGGAGGCCGATCACCGCAAACGAGGCCAGCACCTGCGGCGAGATGATGCCCGAAAAGCTCTTGATCTGTCCGAGCGCCCGGCCGGCATTCACGTAGACGATGATCGTCGGCAAGACCGCGATCTGGGTGATCCAGTAGAACGTCGACAGGCGAAGACTGGTCGCCCCGACCAGCACATTGACCAGGAAGAATGGCACCGCCGGGATCATGCGTAGCGCAAAGAGATAGTACGCGCCCTCGCGCTCGAGGCTGTCCGCGATCACCTCGAGCCGCCCGACAAGGTAACGCTTGGCGACGTGGCCGAGCCACCACCGCCCCATCAGGAATGCTGCGCACGCCCCGATGCTTGCCGCCAGCGCAACCATGATCGTGCCTTCCAGAAGGCCGAACAATGCGCCACCGGCGATCGTCAGCGCTTCTGCGCCGGGCAGCGGCAGGGCCGCGACAGCGAAGACGATCGCCCCGTAAATGGCGGCCAGTCGCAACGGATAGTGCGCGCGATATGCTGCCAGTGCCTGTTCGTAGGCGAGCAAATCTGCGATCGAGGGCAGCCGCACGGGGTGCAGCACCAGTACCGCCGCGACGACAGCGATGACTACGACGATGACAAGCCCGACAATTCCACGCGCGCCCACGCCTCCCATGATACCCGAGTTTTGCCGCCCCGTGCGATCTCAGCACGCCGCCCAGACCGGCGCATGGCGAGATCAATGCGGCTCCTCGCGGAATCCCGGAGCGATCCACCGGTGACGCGCAATCGCATCCGTTCTGGCCGGATGCAACCATGACAGGTTCCAGCGCGGCATCCCGCGCCGGGGAAATAGCCGCCCGCGGCTGCGCTTTCCCCGGAGTCCGGCCTTGAGCCTCGTCCCGCCACCTCGCCCGGTCGCGCCGGAATTTGCGACGCGGCGGGCCTGACCGAGGACCTATAGTAGAGCGGCAGGCCGCCGGGGGTTGGCTGCGGGGCCGTTGATCCGATCCATCGCGGCCGAGAAGGAGAAACACAATGATCGGTGCACGATGGTTTTGCGGCATGGCGGCGCTTGCTGTGGCCGGCAGCATGAGCATCCCGGCCACCGGAGCGCCGTGGGCAGACGGGCTGCTCACGACGCACCGCCTGTCAGCCGCGTTGGCCAGCAGTGCGGCGCGTGCGGTCGTGGCAAGTTGTGCGAAAGAGGGATACGCTGAGACGGCAGTGGTGGTTGATGCCGACGGCGTGCGGCAAGCCCTCTTGCGCGGCGACCGCGCCGGAAGCCACACGCTCGATAGCGCATACGACAAGGCCTACACGGCCGCATCGTTCAAGACCGACACCAGCAAGCTGGTTGCGCTGGCGAGGAAGAATCCCGGCTTCACGGCCCTTTTTACCCAGCTTCCGCATCTGATCCTGCTGGGCGGCGGCATCGTGATCAAGGTTGATGGAGAGACGATCGGGGCAATCGGCGCTGCCGGCGCGCCGGGCGCCAGGCTCGACGAAGCCTGCGCCCACGCCGGGCTCGACGCGATTCGCGATCAACTCGAGTAGTGTCCTACCCCTTACGGTTGTTGCCCTCGGCGACAACCGTAAGGG
>JBOHMN010000455.1:0-1705 GCA_050730175.1 Acetobacteraceae bacterium
GTGATACCCATCCGAGAGCCCGGAGACGATTTCGGCAGGCTGGCAATAGTGGGGCGGTATGTTTGCGTTCGTTGCCAACTGGAGGTCCCACGTTCTGGCGCGGGGCCAGGGCGCACCGAGATAAACCGGGTCCCGAATGATCCCAAACACGCTCATCTCACTCCCGTGGCGGGTGTAGAAGATGCGCAGCGTCTCCTGATCGCTGGCCGGGACGCCATTTGATGTAATGAACGAGTCGGTGAGATTTACCGTCGACGTTACCAGAGTGGTCCCATCCCAGTGTCCCGTCGTGAACCCGGCATAGGTATGCAGCGCATTTTTTGGAGGCGGCTTGCGCCCGTCCACCCAGATGGACATCGGCAAGCGGTCGTATGCGGGCGGGCTGAGCCGCCACCCCACGACTGCTCCGTAGAGGTCCCGGATCGCCTCGAACCTTCCGGCAAACGGGCCATTGAGAATGTACCTCTCTGACCAAGGCTCGCACTGACGATAAAGCTCCTCGCGTTCCTCCTCTGAATAAGCCACTCCCGCCTCGCGTCCCTGTGTGTTGACCGGGACTCCAGCGAAGTTGGCCGGGAATATCTCAAATGGCTTTGACTGGTCGCTCGCCAGCGCCCAATTGCCCGTTAGATCCACTTGAGCCAGCGCCCCGCTGCTGTAGAGAACCGTAGCCAAGCATGCCAGCGCAACATGCGCGAACGGATGACCCTTCATCGGAAAACTCCTGGCTGTTCGCAGTTTCAGGACGTCAGTGAACACGGTGTCGGGTCCCATTTGGATCCATTGGGCTCCCTCAGGAAGATGGATTCGTACAGGTACGGCTTGCTCAGATACTCCGGGTCAAAAACCTTGGTGCTGATCGTCAGCCAGTGCTCCCCTGTCGGCTCCGTGTATAACTGCCACCACTCGTGCATCGTTGTTTTCGATCCATACGGCACGCCGTTCTTGCGCAATAGCCCCGGCAGCATGTCGTCCGTCATCACCTCGAAAGAGTCGGCGCGCGGTGCATTTGCGGCCGGGGCGGCGCTAAACAGCTCACCGCCCAGTACGGACGGCCATCGTGCGACCGATTGGCCCTGCCAGCTGGGGGGCGCGTTCGTGTGCGGCGCCATGAACGGCGCGGGCGGGCCTCTGCGTGGTCGGGGTGGCAGGAAATGCAGCAACCGCGTCTGCATGCCCGCGTCCGTGTCCACCCTGAGCGTGTTCGCATCCTGCCAGGTGATATGCAACTGCTCGGGATTGCGCATGAGCACTGCCGCCCCATAGGCCTCGCATTGCTTCCCCGCCGCCTCGTCCGGTGCCGCTCTCCAAGCATCAGCGAATTGCTTCCCCTTGATATTGATCGGTACGGCGGCATATTCGCCCCTACCTGGCACTACCATACGAAAGCGCCAATCCTGCGTGATGAGTGACACCCAGTAGCCGGTCAGATCGGCCGGCGCCACCTTTTCGGCGGCCATCGGCTTGCGTATGGGCCCGCGCGGCCGCTGCGCCCACAGCGGTGCCGATGCGAACAGCAGCGCGATCAGGCCTGCCGAGCCTACGAGGCCCGTTGCACCGAACCGCCCCGCCACTTCCCCGATCCTCGAGATCTTCACGTCGTCATCCCCGCTTGCCGTGATGTGCCTTGCGTTCGTTCATCAGACTCTTGTAGACCGCGTCGACGAAGTCGGCGGTGGTCCAGCTGCCTGTATCGGACCCGTAG
>JBOHMN010000456.1:0-12641 GCA_050730175.1 Acetobacteraceae bacterium
GGTGGATAGAGCGAGGGCATGAACAGGTTGAGGGCGGGCGCATCGAAGACGATATAGGCGATCTGGTTGGGCTGGCGGGCCACCAGCCGACCCCAGATGGCATAACGCTTCGGCCAGAGGTCCTCGCCCTCGTCATAGAAGCGCTCGGCGCGCTGGTTGACGACGACGCCGAAGACCACGCAGTCGAGCCGGGTGATGATGCCGCCATCGAATTTCGGCGCGCGGGCGTCGATCGCGACCGCATGGCACTCGGTCGGGTCGCCGACTGCGGCGATTCCATTGTCGAGCAGGAGTCTCAGTACCGTCCCGCGGTTATAGGGGCTGCCGCGGATCAGGAAATTGTCGGCCGCGTTGCCCCAGGCATCCTTCAGCCATTCGATGTTCGCTTCGAAGCCGCCGGCGGCGGCGATGAATGAGCGAGCTGGCGCACTGTAACGGGCACCGCTTTCGAGCACGACGGCAGCCTTGAAGTGGTGATCGTCGATGGTGAGGGCGACGACCTCGGAATCGTATCGGATGGCAACGCCGAGCGTCTCGGCGGTACGGTAGAGCGCATTCAGCATGGCCCTGCCGCCACCGAGAAAGAAGGAATTGGTGCGCCCGAGGCCGAGCGTTCCGCCGAGCGAGGGTTGGAAACGCACGCCCTGGGCGGCGATCCAGTGCAGCATATCCGCGGACTCGTGAATCATCATGCGAGCGAGGTCTTCGTCGGTCGTGCCGTTCGTGACGCGAAGGAGATCGTCCCAGAACTCGGCTTCGATGTACGGCCCGGTCAGGTTCGCGGTGGCCGCATCGTGGGCGAGCCGCATGTTGCGCGTGTGGCGCGAGTTGCCGCCGCGATAGAAGCGCGGTGCGGCTTCCAGCACGAGAACGGAGGCGCCGGCACGCCGGGCGGCGATGGCAGCGCAGAGCCCTGCGTTGCCTCCGCCGGCTATCAGGACATCGGGGGCAAAGTTTGCCATGCCCTTCTGGTACGCTTGACGCCGGGTTCAGCTTCCGCGGCCGCAATTCGCTGATTCGCGTGTCAGCCGGATCGCGTCCATGGCGAGCAATCTATCGATCATCACGGGATGGCCGATATAGCCGCGGGCGCCCGGGGTGGGAAGCGGCATGCGGTGCGTGTGATGTGGAGGGATCAGGGGTCGGCAGGGGCGCGGCGGGCGTACAGAAAGGCCCAGAGCACGAGGAGGCCGATCGTTGCGTAGCCGATGATTGGACCGACGATCAGGTAACGGCCGACCGGCAGCGTGAACGCAAGGGTCACGCGGAGCGACGTCTCGGCGACCAGGCCAATGCCCCAGACGACGGTGATGATCGTGAAGAGATGGCGGAAGGCAGGGTTTCCCTGCTGGCTCTCGAAGGCCGCGCGGTCGGCCGCGGAGCGACGGGAAAGGCCGGCACGCGCGAGCACGTAAACGAGCGGCCGACCTAGGGCCGCTGAGGCGATGAAGGCAAGCCCGATCAGACCGGTGATCAAGGACTCACGGACCAGGAGAAGCCGCGGTGAGCCGCCCAAGGCGAACCCCGCGAGCGAGAGGGCGATCCCGGAAAGCACGAGGACCGAGAGCGAATCGATCCGGCGGCGGTGCGCAAATTCGGCGAGGCTCCAGAGGATCGGCGGCGCCGCGGAGGCCATGATCGCGTGCACCTCGCCGAACCGCGGCTTGGCGAGCCTCCAGAAGACCCAGGGCAGGACGAGGTTGACGAGGATCTCGAACGCGATGCCGGCGCGGCGGCGCGTGATGAGGCGCGCAAGGCGCATCAGGACGTGTGGCCCGCGACGCACCCCGGGACGGCTGCGATCCGGCTCATGCGCGTGCAATCGTTGTGCTCACTGGTTGGCGGTGACCGAGAGCCCGACCAACGAAGCGAGGGCGGGCGGTGTCATGGTTGCGGCGTTCCGGAGGGCTGCGAGTGGCACCGGATCCGCCGGAGAGAACGTGATCGTCAGTGAGTGTGGCGCTCGCAGGAAGGTGGTGATCGCCTTGGCGGCCTCTGTGATGGCGGGAGAACTGGCGAATTCGTCCGCACGATTGCGGATCAAAGTGATCATCCGCTGGCGGAACGACTGGGGGCTCGTATCCGTCAAGGAAGCGGCCGCGCCGCTTGCGCGTGCAACGAGCGACGCGTCCTTGTAACGTAGCACCGCATGGGCGAGGCGCGCCCGGTCGAGCACGCCGGGATGCGGTGTCACTTCCACCAGGCTTGCCGAGAGGGCGAGTGAACCGAGTTGGGCAACGTCCAGCCGGGCATTCTGAAGTGCGATGCGGTTTGCGTCGAGTTCCCAGTTGTAGGCCGCGTCGAGGTTTACGGTGAGCGTATCGAGGCCGAGGCGGGCGAAGGCCAAGCGGGCTTCCTCGGTCGGCATTTCCGCACGCGTCAGCAGAAGGCCGTGCCAGGAAAATGCGGCCGACACCGGCAGGCCGTCGGAAACAGCGATCCGCGAGAGGGTGAGCGTGCCGAGTGTGATCGGCGGGCCCGAGGGCCGCTGCAGAGCCACGGCTGCGGCCTGGAGACGGCCGATGGCAAGGCCGCTCAAGAGGCTCGGCGACAACGTCGATGCGGCGAGCAACCGTTTCGCCGGATTGCGTAAATTCCACCCGCCAATGGCAATCTTCTCGATCGTCACGGTTCCGGCCGGGGCGCCGAGTGCGATCGCGACATGCGCGGCCGTTCCGGCGCCGAAGATCCCACGCTCGTTCGCCGGCCCTGTCGTGCTGGCGATGCGATATGTCACCTTGCGGGCCGGCAGACCAGGTATTGCCGCGAGTCTGAGCGTCGCGGTGATGCCATTCAGATCGACGCCCGTGTTTCCCACGCCGAGCACCATCGCTGCTTCGAAACGGAGAATGGGAACGATCGCGGCGAGCGATCTCGGCTGCCGGCGGCGCGCCAGTGCTGTCATGACGTCGGCCAATGTGGGGATTCCGGGATGCAGCAACGCCCAGGGATAAAGGCGCAGCCCGTTGATGCGCGCCGCGGTGATTTTCTCCGACAGGCTCGGAGTGTGGATGCTGACGTCGCTGAATTTCAGCGCGGCCGCAACGGGAATTGCGGTTTCCGGGCGGAGCGCCGCCGGGTTGTGCTCGGCGCGTTGCCAGTTCTTCCCTAACGCCAGTGACGGCCGCAGCAATTCGACCCTCGCGATTGCGACATCGAGAGGGAGCGGGCCGCTGCTGTGGAGGGCCACGCCGGTGAGGGTGCCGCGGTCCGAGAAGAGGGAATAGTCAGCGCTTTTGTAGTCGAGCGACACCCCGGCGGGCAGAAACTGCCGCGCCGCGCTGAGGGCGGCGCGGAAACGGGCTTGCGGATAGGCGACAAGACCACCGTACAGCGCCGCAGCGACGACGACAGCCGCTGCGCCGCTGATGAAAAACCATCTCTTGCCCATCGAACCCCTTCAAGCACCGCTCCATTGCACCCCGCGCCGACAGTAGCCATACCGCCGCCGAACGTGCCAGAAGCCGGTGGCCCTGTCGACGATCGCGCAGCCTCGTTCTGGTGGTGGGTGGTCAACCGGGGTGTTGAAGAGCATCGTCGCACGGCTGGCGGAGGGAGGCGAGGATGGCGAAGGGGGAAGCCGAGCGTTGGATTGCCTTTATGGTGCCGGGCCGATGCGGACGGGCCAGGTTCGGCCATTTCGCCGATCCGCAATAGATGGTTGGCGCGGGGAGCGCCCGCGCTCTCGGGAAGCGCTTTCGGAGAAAGGACTGAGCGAATGGATCTCGGCCTGAAGGGACGCCGCGCTGTGGTGACGGGCGCCACGCGCGGGATCGGGCGGTCGATTGCCGAACATCTGGCGACGGAAGGCACGGACATCGCGCTTTGCGCGCGCGATCGTGCGGACGTCGCGGCGACGGTGAAGGCACTGGCGGCCAAGGGAGTGAGAGCCAGCGGGCACGCGCTCGATGTTTCGGATCACGTGGCGCTGGGGCGATGGATCACCGAGGCAGGGCACGAGTTCGGCGGACTCGACATCGTTATCTCCAACGTCTCGGCGTTGGCGATCGGGCCCGACGAGGCCTCTTGGCGCGCGGAGTTCGAGATCGACCTGATGGGCACGGTGAAGGCGGTGGAAGCGGCGATGCCGTTTCTCGAGCGCTCCGATGCTGCAGCAATCGTCGTTATTTCCTCGGTTTCCGGGCGGGAGGTGGATTTCGCGGCGGGGCCATACGGGGTGTTCAAGGCCGCTCTCGTGCATTACGCGAAGGGCCTCTCGTACCAGCTCGCGGGCAAGGGCATTCGGGTGAATGCGCTCTCACCCGGCAACATGTATTTCCCAGGTGGGGTATGGCACAAGATCGAGCAAGGCAATCCGGAGCTTTATAGTCGCGCCCTCGCGCTGAACCCCACGGGGCGCATGGGCAAGCCCGAGGAGGTGGCGCGCGCGGCGGTGTTTCTGGCCAGCCCGGCGGCTAGCTTCATCACGGGGACGAACCTCGTGGTGGACGGGGCTCTGACACGTGGCGTGCAGTTCTGAGCAGGAGGGAACAGGAATGCCTGGCTACGTACTCTATTACTACCCGGGCAATGCCAGCCTGCTGCCGCATATGATGCTCAGGGAGATCGGGGCGGAATTTGCTCTTCGACTGGTCGATCGGGCAAAGAATGCCCAGAAGAGCCCGCAATATTTGCGGCTCAATCCAAACGGGCGGATTCCGGTGCTGTGTGATGGCGATCTGGTGCTGTACGAGACGGCGGCGATCGCGATGCATCTCGCGGACCGCCATCCTGCGGCGCGGCTTGCCCCACCGATCGGCACGGCGGAGCGTTCCGAATTCTACAAGTGGATGGTGCATCTGACGAATACGCCGCAGACCGAGTATCGCGCCTGGTTCTACCCGGACGAGCATGTCATCGATCCGACCGCCGCGGCGACCGTCAAGGCTGCAGCCGGAGCGCGGCTCGAGGCGATGTTCCGGCGGATTGGCGCGCAGTTGAGCGGGCGGGAGTGGCTGCTCACATCAGGATTTTCTGCGGCCGACCTGTTTCTTTTCATGCTGGTGCGATGGGGTCGCGGGCTGCCGGTTGCACCGCGTGGGATCGCACCGCTTGGTGCGCACGCGGAACGTATCCTGGCGCGTCGCGCGGTGCAGGCGGCGCTGGCGGCGGAGGGGATTACGCAACCGTTCGTGTGACGCGGCGGGCAGGGCGTGTTCAGATTGCACACGCGGCGCGGAAGCTTGCTATTTCGCGAGGAGAGAATGCGAGCTCGGCGAGAATGGTTTCCGTGTGCTCGCCGAGGGCAGGCACCTTTGCCATGCGCGGGGCGAAGGCATTGGACGTGGCGGGAGGAAGCAGGGCGGAAATTTCGCCGGCCGGTGAGGCGATGCTTTGCCAGCGGTTGCGCGCGGCAAGCTGGGGGTGCATCCAGAGTTGTGCTAAGTCGTTGACGCGCGCGTTGGCGATGCCCGCTGCATCCAGCCGCGCCGTGAGTTCTGCTGCGGTGAGGGACAGCACGATTCCGGTGACGATCGGCGCCAGCGTGGCCTCGTTGGCGAGGCGGCTGGCGCTGGAATCGAAGCGCGGATCGGTGGCGAGCTCGGGGCGAACGAGCACCACGTCGCAGAACTTCTTCCACTCGCGTTCGTTCTGCAGGCCCAGCATGACGGTCGCACCGTCCCGGGCAGTGAACGGACCATAGGGGTAGATGGTGGCGTGCGCGGCTCCGGTGCGGGGCGGCGGAGGCTGGCCTTCGAAGGTGTAATAGAGGGGAAAGCCCATCCATTCGCTGAGCGCTTCGAGCATCGAGACCTCGACGTGGCTGCCGCGGCCGCTCTGAGCGCGGCCGATGAGGGCGGTGAGGATACCGCTGAAGGCATACATGCCGGCAGCGATGTCGGCGATTGAGATGCCGGCCTTAGACGGGTGGTCAGGCGTTCCCGTAACGGAGAGTAAACCGGCTTCGCTCTGGATCAGGAGGTCGTACGCTTTGCGGTTACGATACGGCCCGTCGGCGCCATAACCCGAGATGTCGCAGAGGATGAGGCGGGGGTGGAGCGGGCGGAGCTTGTCCTCCGAAAGGCCGAGACGGGCGGCCGCACCGGGGGCGAGATTTTGCACCAGGACATCGGTTTTCATGAGCAGGCGCTCGAGGATCGCGGCCGCAGCGGGATGCTTGAGATCGAGCGTGAGGCTTTCCTTCGAGCGATTGCACCAAACGAAGTGTGAAGAGAGGCCGCGCACGCGCTTGTCGTAGGAGCGGGCAAAATCGCCGGCTCCCGGGCGCTCCACCTTGATGACGCGGGCGCCGAGATCGGCAAGCTGGCGAGTCGCGAAAGGGGCCGCGACGGCATGCTCGAGCGTGATCACGAGAAGACCATCGAGCGGGCGGGGACGCGCGGCCGTTGCGCCGCGCACGGTTTCGGTTGCAGGGGGAATGGTACTGCTCATGCCTTGCTCCGCAGGGGGATAGCATACGCTACCGAGCGGGGCAGACGGGGCGGGCTAGAGCAATATCGTCCTGACCGGAATCGCCAGATGCCGGTCAGGATGATGAAATTGCTCGAGAAAACAAAACAGGCAGCATGTTCAGTCAACCTGAACATGCTCTGAGGTGCTGCGTTCAGTGGAGGAAGCCGGTGGAAAGCCAGGGAACCGCGGCGACGACGATGAGGGCTGCGACCAGGGTCGCCATGTAGGGCCAGATGCGACCGAGCGATTCGTCGCTGGTTGCCTTACCGATCAGGCAGGTCTGATAGAAGCCGACGCCGAAGGGGGGCGAGAAGAGGCCGATGCCCATCGCCAGGATGGCAACGATAGCATAATGAACGACGTTGACGCCGACCTGTTGCGCAATCGGAAACAACAACGGGCCGAATAGCACCATGGCGGGCAGGCCCTCGAGCACGCTGCCGAGAATGATGAAGAGAATGATGGAGACACCGAGGAAGCCGAATTTTCCGCCGGGCAGGCCGCCCATCAGTACGGCGAGGGAGTGCGCGAAGCCCGCCTGGGTGAGCGCCCAGGCCATCGCCGAGGCGGTCCCGATGATCAACAGGATTGCCCCCGAGAGGGAGGCGGTTTCGACGAAAATCGGGAAGACCCGCCGCCAGTCGAAGCAGCGGTAGACGAGGATGCCGACGAGCACGGAGTAGATGACGCCGATCGTCGCAACCTCCGTTGCCGTGGTGATGCCAGCCAGCACCGCGTAGCGGATCAGGAAGGGCAGGACGAGGGCGGGGATCGCGATGACGAACAGGCGGAATGCGCGCCAGGCCCCGACGCGCTCTCCGAGCGGGTGGTCGCGACGGGTGCGAAAGAAGATCAGGACGACGAGGGCGGTGGCAGCAACACCCGCCGGGAGCAGCCCGCCGGTGAAAAGTGCGGACGTCGAAACGCCGGTCACGGCGCCGACGATGATCAATACCAGGCTCGGCGGAATGGTCTCCGACATCGCCGCCGAAGAGGCGAGCTGGGCGACCAGCTCACCGGGATGGGCACCGCGCCGCTTCATTTCCGGCAATAGTACCGGTGCGATCGCGGCCTGGTCGGCGGCCTTCGACCCGGAAATGCCGGCGATCAGATACATCGCTCCGATCAGCGAATAAGAGAGACCGCCGCGACGGTGACCGACGAGTGCGCTCAGACAGTCGACCAGGGCCCGGGCGATGCCGGTCATTTCCAGGAGCAGGCCGAGCACCACGAACATCGGGACCGCCAGCAGCTCGATCGAGGACATCCCCTGGTTCACCTGGCTGATGATGACGGAGAGCGGAATCGTGGTGGTGTAGAAGAGGTAGCCCAGCGTCGCGATGCCGAAACTGAAAGCGATCGGCACGCCGCATACGATGCCGACGCCGACCATGCCGACGAAAAAGATGACGAGATCCGCGTTACCGATGTTCTGCAGCACCGGCTCAAGCAGCCAGAATGCGATGCCGATCAACAGGCCGATTCCGAATGTGATGGCAAGTTCGCGCCGGGTTGCGCCGACGAACAGCTGGCGCAGCGCGATCAGGAACAGGACGAGCAGTGCCACGAGTTCGCCGGCGATTTCCCAGGAGCCCGGGATCTGCAGTGTCGGCATGGTGATGGCGGCCTGCTGGACCATGTAAGTCCAGCCCGGCACGATCAGAGCAAGCGTGAATATGGCGATCACGAGCGCCGATATCCTCTCGAGGATCCGCCGGGTCCCGGGGGTGAGGCGTCCGATGACGACCGTCATCCGCATATGTTCCCGCTGCCCGAGCGCGATCACCGTGCCGAGGCTCACCAGCCAAAGGAACAGCATCTCCGCGAGTTCGCCGGACCAGTCGAGCGGATTGTCGAGGAGGTAGCGCCAGACGACGCTTGCGAAGAGGATGCCGATTTCGATGAGAACGAGGGCGGCCACGGCGATTTTGCACGCCAGGACGACCCCAGCCTCTATCTCTCCGATCAGGCCGGAGCCCGGCTTGTCGGCCACGCCGCGGCCACGCCCTCAGGCGAGCGTGCCCGTATATTTTTCCAGGGCCGACCACAACCCCGTCCCGAATTTGCCGTGCCAGTGCTTGTAAAAGCCTGACTCGACCAGCTTATCGCGGAAGGGGCCGGTGTCGGGCGTGTTGAAGATGAGGCCCTGCTTGGCGAGCTTGCTCTGGAGCGAATCGTTCAGCGCTTCGTTCGCGACACGCTGCTTCAGGGCCTGTGCGTCCAGTGCATCGGCGACGGCCTTCTGGTGGTCGGCCGAGAGGCCTTTCCAAAAGGCGCCGTTCATGAGGAGCCAGTAGCCGACCCACATGTGGTTGGTGATCGCACAGTATTTCTGCACCTGGTAGAACTTCTGCGTTTCGATGATGCCAAGGGGGTTTTCCTGCCCGTCCACGACGCGCGTCTGCAGGGCGGTGTAGAGCTCGGCGACATTCATCGTCACCGGTGCGGCGCCGAGGTCCTTGAACAGGGAAAGCGAAATCGGGCTGACCGGCACCCGGATCTTGAACCCGTGCAAGTCCTCCACGGTTTTGATCGGCTTGGTGCTGGAGGTGATCTGGCGGAACCCCTCATCCCAGATGTTGTGCATGGGATAGAGGCCGACCTTTTCGATATCCGCCCGGACGATGTCGCCGACCGCGCCGTCGAGCGCGGCCCAGGCTGTCTTCGCGTCCTTGAAGGCGAAGCCGATATTGTCGATGGCCGCGGCAGAGACGAGCGGAGCGAGGACATTGTCGCCGAATCCGATCATCTGGATGGCGCCCGAGCGGACGCCGGAAAGCATGTGGGTGTCGTTGCCGAGCTCGCTGTTCGGGAAGATCTCCAGCTCGACCTCACCCTGTGTTGCGGTCTTGATTTGCTCGCCGGCGGCGCTGACGTGCCTAGTGATCGGATGATCGAGCGGCAGGTCGATGCCGAACTTGATGACGGTGCGCTTCGCTGCCTTGGCCGGGCGGGAGACCAGTCCGGCTGTTGCCGCAAGAGCGCCGGCGCCGACGAGGAATTGCTTACGAGTGATTCTGGTGTTCATGGCGGTCCTCCAAAATCGCAATGTGCTGACAGCAGCTTTCCGATGTGCATGGGCACGACGATCATGGGCATTCGCAAGCGGGCTGTAAATGGCTGGCAGCCTGGGCAGCACGCGGTGGTGCTGCGAATCACGAGAGCATGTTCACGCTGACTGAACGCGCTCTTTGTTTTCTCGAGCAATTTCATCATCCTGATTGGCATCTGGCGATTCCAGTCACGGTGATATTGCTCTCGCGCGCGTCAGTCCCAATGGGCGGGGGCCCACTGCCACACGCCGGAGCGGGTCGTCCAATGGCCGGGCGCCCAACGTGCCCGGCTTGGCCGGCGGCGGACATAGCGGCCGCGAGTCCAAGCATATCGACCGCTGCTCCAACCCCAGTAGCCGGGCCGCCATACCCAGGCGGTGGGCGGGGCTGGCGCGGACGGAATCGCCTCGAAGCGGACCGGCGGGACCGGCGGATACGGGTTCGCCGCTCCGACCGGCTGGGCAACGCACGCGGCGAGCCCGGACAACGGAACGAGTGCCAGGGCAACCAGGACGGAGCGCCGTCCGGGCATCGCCGCGTACCTGGCCGGAAGCAGCGGCTTCGCTATGATACCCAGTGCGCGGGCTGCCAGGCCCAAGCCCCGGTATTGGGATTCTTCGCCCAGTAACCGGGCATGAAGGTGGTGGAATGGTTGTCGCGCGGAATCCATTGCCCGCCGATCCAGTCATAGCTGTGGCCGTTCCAGTCCCAGTGCCCGGGTTGCCAGAGCTGGGGCACGCCGGCGGCAACCGGCGGCAGTGGGATGGTTTCCGTCTTGGCGACGGGAACCGGTGGCGGGGCCTGGATCGAGGCGCAGCCGGCCAGCGCGAGCGTGGCGGCTGTGAAGAGGCCGGCGAGCAGCGGGGCGCGAATCATTTTTCCCTCCCTCAAGGTGGAATTCAGGCGAGATAATCGTGGACGACTTTGCCAAGGCCAAGCGTGAGGTCGGCCACGAGATGCACGGCAGAAACGACGGAGCGAACCGGCAGCTCGGCAACGGGGGCGAGCGCGTGCTGGAAGAGTTCGAGTGAGGCCGGGGCGGTCCAGGCGCCTTTGAGCGTGACGTCTTCGAGATAATATTCGACGAGCTCGCAGATGCGGGGCGTGCCGTCCACGTGGGGAATGATCTTGAGCAACCAGTTCGGTTGGGCGAGCGCTGCACGGACGGCAGCGTGGTCAGCAACCCGGTGCTTGTATCCCATGGTCGCCGTGGCGACGCGAACGGGGCCGTAGTCCAGGGTGCCGACCAGAGTGTCGATACGCTTGTGCAGAGTGGGTGAGCCGAGCTTCTTCGGGAATCCCCAGAGTTCGCGCCCGCCGGCGGTGGGCGGATGATCGTTGAGGAACATCGCGAGGCTGTACGAGCCCGCTCGCCCCTGGAAGGTGACGGGGATGATCTGGCCGGATTCGGTGTAGTCACCGAACCCGGTGGAGTCCGGCATACGAATGACCTCGAATTTGACGAGCGGATTGGCGGGGTCGACAGCGAGTGGGGCGGGGACGACCGCTTTCAGGCGCTCTGGATCGGTGCGGTACGTTATCGTGAGGAATTCGCGGTCGACGAACCGGTACGGCCCCTTGGGGTAGGCGGGGCTGGTCAACGGCATGGCGAAGGCAGTGCGGCGGACTTCGTCCTCGGTCATGCTCGATTCTCCTTTTCGGTGGGTAGAAGTGCGCCCGGGTGGCCGGCCGGATCAAGGCGGCCCGGGCGGAGCGGCAAAAGAATGGTGACCAGCGCCTGGGCGGCGATCCCCTCACCGCGTCCGGTGAAGCCGAGGCGTTCGGTGGTGGTCGCCTTGACGGAAATCTCGTCGGAGGAAACGCCGAGCAGGGCGGCCAGCCGGGCGGCCATGGCCGGAACGTGCGGGGCGATTTTCGGGCGCTCGCAGATGACTGTGAGGTCGGCATTGACGAGCAGGCCACCGCGCGCGGCGATGCGGGACGCGGCATGTGCGAGGAAGCCGGCTGAATCGGCATCTCTCCAGGCTGCCTCGGAGGGCGGGAAGTGCCGGCCGATGTCGCCTTCGGCAAGCGCGCCGTAGATTGCGTCACACAGGGCGTGGATTCCGACATCGGCATCAGAATGGCCAGCAAGCCCTTGGTCATGCGGAATTTCTATACCGCAGAGGATGAGCTTTCGATGGCGGGAGAAGGCGTGCACGTCGAAGCCGGAGCCGGTGTGGGGAATGCGGCTTCCGGTCAGCGCGTGGGCGAGGCGGGTGAAATCCTCGAGCACCGTGAGTTTGATGTTTTCCTCCGATCCGGCGACCAGCGTGACGGAAAGTCCGGCGGCCTCGAGAAGCGCGGCGTCGTCGGTGGCCGACGCGGTCGAGGCGGCGCGATGCAGGTGAAGGAGGGTTTGAAAATCAAACGCCTGCGGTGTCTGGGCGCGGAACAGCCCGGCTCGCGGCACTGTGGCCTCGATGCGGCTGGATTTGCCGGCGCGCTTCAGCGTGTCGGTGACGGCGAGGGCAGGGATGGCGCCCGGTGTCGCCTCGAGGGCGGCAAGGAGGGCGGGGATGGTGCCGGGAGGAATCAGGGGGCGGGCGGCGTCGTGCACGAGGACGATAGTGGGGCCGTGCGGGACGAGGGCCTCAAGGCCGGCGAGCACGCTGGCCTGGCGAGTCGCTCCACCCGGGACGGGGGGCAGATGCGGCAAGCCGGCGAGCGCCTGCTCGATTGGTTCGGATTCTCCGACCGGCTGCAGGAGCGCCGTATGGGCCGCCAGCGCCTCGGCGGCGTGGCGGATGACCGGGCGGCCGAGCAGGGGCAGGAATTGCTTTGGAGTGGCGGCGCCGAAGCGGCTGCCAGTTCCAGCGGCGAGCAGAAGGGCAGCGATCGGCATGCCACGGTTTCGCGCGGCGCCGTCAAGGCGTCAATTCTTTGCAGGCAGGGCGGTGCGCCGGACACCCTTTAAGTTTCGCGCACTGGTCTCGGGGGCGTGGCTGTGCACATCTCTCTGGCGGGCGTAAGAGTCGGCACCTGAGTACCCCGCTTTCATTCATGCGTGGCTCATCCCACCCTGACCCCCTCCCGGAGGGTGAAGGGAAAGGAGGGGCGCGCTGGGAGCGAGAGAGGAAAACGAGCGCCGGGTTCCCGATCGCCCGTGAATTATTCCCGATACCCGGGCCGCGCTTTGTCGGCCTAAAGCAATATCACCCTGACTGGAATCGC
>JBOHMN010000457.1:0-3912 GCA_050730175.1 Acetobacteraceae bacterium
CCATCGCCAGCGTCTGGAGCTTCCGGCCCGCGTCGCGGCGGCGGATCTTGTTCGGCCCATCGACCACCGCGCCATCCTTGTCAAAGGCCGTTCCATCCTCCCACCGGACCGCCAGCCGGCCCTGCTCGACAGCGCGCAGGATCGACGCACGGATCACCGACGGATCGCCGACGAGCCGCAGCCCCTGCACCGCCAGAAAGCGCTTGTGCAAGGCCGCCGTGGTTCGCGCCTCCGGCCGGTCCGGCGCCGGCACGGCACCCTTGAACACGCGCTCGACAAAGAGGTCGGGATCGAGACTGTCTGTCGGTCCCCAGATCAGCTTGCGGTCCTCGACAAAGCCGCGCACCGCGTCCTGCCCCGAGGGCAGCTTCAGGGGCGAGGCTTCCGGGGGCACGACAAACCGCTCATCGATCGTCAGAACCGCTCCATCGGCGAGCACCAGACGGGTGAAGGTGCGCGCGGCCTCCAGCCGCAGTGCCTTGACGAGTTCCGGCCGCTGCTTCTTCAACTGCTCATGGGCGAGCTTCCCCGCTTCGCTGTTCGGGGTTTCGTTCTCGATCGCTTCCGCCGCCATCAAGCGCTGCATGCGTTGAATGGACTTTTCCAGCCCTGACGCATCCGGCGCTATCGCCATGATGGCGTTGCGATAGGTGCGCAATACCTCGGCGCCTGGCGTATCATCCACATTGGCGACCACGGATTTGGCGACGGCTTCGCCGTCGCAGAGCGCAAGCTGCAACTCGGGCCGGTCCGGGACGGCTTTCGCGTTGGGCGGCCAGGACAGCAGCCTGGCAAAGCCGCCCTGAAACGATTTCTGAACCTCGGTGCGCAGCCGGTCCAAGGCGTCCTCGCGCGACACCTGGGTCATCCGCTGTTCGATCTGCTTCAGAATGTTCGGCTCATAGCGGAACTGCCAGCCGTTCGCGCTGGCGCTCATCGGGTAGAGGTGCCAGCACGTCCCGCTCAGCCGGTCCAAGGCTTCGGCCGGCTCGTTGCCGGCCTCGTCGGGGCGCACCACCGCGAGCGTCAAATCCGCGGGATCAAGGCCGCTGTTGGCCTCCAGCGGCAGGCTTTCGAGCAGCAAGGCCGATGCGACGCGGCGATGGACACCCCATTTGCCGCCGTCGAGATCGCGCGCATGTCCTTCGATGTCGGCGCCGACCGCTGCCTTGAATTTCTCGCGGTCGAGGCGGTTCAAGAGATCGGTCTGGATGCGCGGACTCGACCAGTCGATATCGCCGGCCGTGATCAGCTCGGGGTCCCGGTCCGGATCGTCCCACAGGTCCCGCACCATGCGAGCGAAAAGCCGCAACGTGCCGCGCGACAGGTTGTAATCCGGCATGACCCGCAAGCGGTTCTCGGCCGTGTCCATCAGGCGAGGATGGAACGGATATTCGTCGCGAACGCGCTTTGCGTAATCGGCGCCGCGCGCCGCCTCGGGGATCAGCGTCGGGTGATCCTCGGTCACTCGCTGGTAGAGCGAGAAATGGTCGGCGGACGCTTTGGCTGCGGCGTCCGGCTTCACCTGCTCGAACAGGCGATGGACAATGACCTGCGCGGTCTGATTGCCGATCGGCTCGACGATCGTTGCCTGACGGCCGGTCTGCTGCTCGAAATCCCGCGCCAGGCGCATCAGCTTCGCGGCGTTGTCCGCGTTGCTCGGCTGGTCCTTCGGATCAGTGATCACCAGCACCGCTTGCGGCCGCCCGGTGACCGCCGTGATCAGGATGCGGAGAAACCCCAACAGATTGCCAACCTCCTGTTCGGTCAGCTTGTCCATATGGAGGACGACTTCATCGAGCAGGATCAGCACCGGCATGGTCTTTGGCAACAGCGCATCGACCGTGGCATCGTCGGGACAAGCCGCCGCCGTGTTGAACGCGCCAAAGGCGTTGAGCGCGCTCGGGCCGCCGAGCTGGAAGGCGAACTCGGCCGCGAGGCTCCGGGCCTCTTGATCGCCATGGCGGGCGAAGATCGGGTAACCGGCCCCTTCGCCGTCGATCCCGATGATGCGAACCTTGGCGGGTCTTCCTGCCGGCGCCAGCAGATGAGCGCCCATCGTCGGGTCCGCGATGTTCCGGGCGAGATGCCACAGCGACATCAGCGCGTGCGTCTTGCCGCCCCCAAATCCGGTCGATAACCGAAAGAATCGCCCCGCATCCGCCGGATTCGCGAGCGGGGCGAAGACGCGCTGGCACAGGCTGCACAGGGCTTCCGTGGGAAACGTGTTCCGAAAAAAGAGAGCGGGTTCGCGGTAGACCGGCGGCCCCTCGTTCCGGATCAGCCGGCCGAAATTGGCGGCGAAGAGCGCATCGTTCAGCTCGCCTTCGAGCACTTCACTGCGCGGCGCGCATCCCGCTTTGACCCCCATGGCCGCTTGTCTCCCGCCGACCGTCGCGAGCCGATCATATCGCGAGCGGTTTTAACGGCGAGTATCGATGATCCGCCTGGGGTGGTCGAGATCAGATCTGCCTCGGCCCGGCGCCGCGCCCCGCGGTCCACGGCGACCGCGGATCGGCCGTCCGCCAAAACTCCCAGGCAAGTCCAAAAGCACGCTGCCATAGGCGCGCACCGCAAGACCGGCGTGAAAACCGGGGTACTCCCCCCTTCAACGGCCGGCACCCTGGGAGCGGCTATCCGCGCAAGACCCGCAGCCGGCCGGCGCGGTAGTCCCGCGGCAGCTCAAAGGCGGCCGGCGGCGCAACAAGCCGCGCCCGCTCCTCGATGCGCGGCCACCAGCGCAACAGCCGCCAGGCGATCTCGATGTGGCGCAGGCGATGCCATTGCGGACTCAGGAAGAAGACGACGAGACGGCTGCGCCGCCACGCCTCGCGTTCCAGCCTGTTGCGATGGATGCGCCGGTCGGCGGAAATGACGATCCAGCCGCCCTCGGCCGCCAAAGCCTCGATCCATGTGCGATCCGGTGTGTCGGGCGAGAAACGGTCGGCCAGATGGATGACCTGATCGCCCTCGGGTTCAAGCAGCGTGTGGAGCGCGTGGGCGAGATAGGGCGAGAGATTGTTGTCGAGGAAAACCTTCAAGCCGCGAGCCGGTCGGAAAGCCGTTGCTCGAACCGCAGAGCCGCATCGACCGATCGCGGCGACAACCGGAACAACCGCGCAACTTTCGCAACCGAACCCTCGGCCGCGACCGCATCGGCGAGGACGGCTGTCGGGATGCCGCCCGTGCTGATGATCGGCGTTCCGAAATTGCGGGCCGGGTCGATGACGACCGGAGTTTGCCGGCCGAGCGGCCACCAGCGCACCGGCCCTTCGCCAGGCTCAGGATCGCGATTGGAGAACTCGATCCCGGCATAAAGGCTTGGGCCGATGACGCGGGCGAAGGCAAATTGGCTTTTCACCAAGTCGAGAAGCTGCGGTTCGCGGGCCTGATCGACGATCTCGGTGAAGATCGTCCGGCCGTCGGTGCGGAACCGTTGCGAGGAGAAGGGGTGGTCGGCTCCGCCAATTTCGCGGGCACGCTCCGCACCCAGCCGGATCACGCGCCACGGGACGCCCGCTTTGCGGAAGGCGTCAATGAACCGCGCTTCCATCAAATCCAGGAAGCCAAGGCCGAGCGTGCCGTCGATCTCCGGAAGCTGGCGCTGCCAAACCGGCTGCGAGGCGGCGGCCCGTCCTTCGCCGGCGGCGTAAGTGTAGCCCCGCAGCCAGCGGCGCAGGCGGGCTTGCGGGATGCCGGTAAGCCGCGCCGCCTCCGGCACGGTATAGAGGCCGATACCGATCAGACCGCTATCGGCGCCCTCCGATCCATCCAAGATAGTGCTCCGCGAGTTCATCGCGCTTCTCGTCGCAGAATGGCGCAAAGCCGGACCGATTGCCATCGCGAGCTGCGGGACGAATTGGCGCTGCGGACGGCGATCGCCAGCCGCGGACGGCACCGGGACACCGGCGC
>JBOHMN010000458.1:0-3394 GCA_050730175.1 Acetobacteraceae bacterium
TCTCGCGGCAGAGGCTACAGTTTATGGAGCGGCTACTAGTACAGCGATTCCATAAAACAGATCAGTCCGCGCGACCGCCGCACCATCGCCCGAAACATCAGCGCCTGCGGCGTCATCGCGAGGAACGCCGTGCGGGATACCACGCGGCGTCACGTGGCGATCCAGGCTGTCGCCCGTGCCGCTGGTCAATCCAGTCAACCCATATGATTCGAACCACGAAAACGCCCTGCTAAGCAGAACCCGGTGGGTTGACCAACGTTTGGCGGCCCGATTCGCTAACGGCGTCGATTCGGAGGTGCCAGGCATGTCCGGAAGATCGCCGAAGCGTTCGGCGTGCGGGAGGACACGGTTCGCCTGCGGCGCAGCGACTTCATGAATGGTGGCGCCGCGGCGCGGAAGGCCGGCCTGGCCGCTGGCCCGGCGCCAGTGAAGAGTGAGGCCGCGTTGCGTGTGGTGACGCCCTTGCTGGAGCAACCCGTGGCCGACCGGTGCAATTGGACCATCCCGCGGATGCGGGCCGAGATCGAAGCGCGTGAGGGTGTTCGCGTCAGCCGCTCACAACTGTCCAAGGCATTGCGAAAAAAAGTTCCGCCGGCGGCGGCCGCGGCACACGCTGAAGGGACGCCAAGTCGCCGCCGAGATCGACCGGGTCGGCCTGCGCCTGCACCTGCGCAAGCAGCAGGCCGAAGCCGGCGACATCGTTCTGCTCTGTGGCGATGAAAGTGAGGCGCTGACGCATCCCTGTCTTGCCCGCGGCTGGGCGACAGTGGGGGCGGACCCGCGCAGCCCTGCCCCTGGCCAAGCCAAGAAGGTCGCGATGCTGGACTCGATCGATCACCTCACGCGCCAGCTCATCGTACATACCAGCCCAACCAAGCGAAGCACCGACTTCATCACCCATCTCGAGCAACTCGATCGGCTGTATGGTCCCAGGCTTGGCCAACCGATCAAGCCGGTCGTGCTGGTCGAAGACAATGGCCCGATCCACACCAGCAAACTCTCGCTCGCGGCGCTCGCCGCCCGCGCGCATTCGCTCACCGTCGACTGGCTGCCCAAGTACGCGCCAGAACTGAACGACATCGAATTCGTCTGGCGCGACCTCAAGTCGCACCACCTCGCCCACCAGACCTTCGCCAGCCCAGAGGCACTCGACCAGGCCATCCACCGCGCCGTCAGCAAGCTCAATGCGGAGCGCATGCCGCTTCCGTTGGCCACGCCACGAATCTCTGCTTAGGCCACCCGCGCTGCTCGCCACCGGCCTCCTTGGCCACGTTTTCTGTCGCCGCAGGCACGTGTAAACGTTATCCGTCTCGCTTCCCGGCAGCTCTTCGGGGCCGCCGCTTCGGGGCTTTGCGGCGCGGAGCCTGTCGCGCCGGGCCGTTGCCGGTCTAGCCCGGCGCGTGGCCATCGGGGCGGCCTTACGATCGAGCACCGGCAGTTGCTGTGACCGGCGCCGCACGGCAAGCTCTGTCCTGTGCCCGTTGAGTCGATTTCCTGTGCGCTGACCAAGGCTTTGCCCGATGCGGCGGCGACGGCTGCGCTTGGCGCGGCGCTGGCCGGGCTGGCCCGAGCGGGGGATGCCCTTCTCTTGTCCGGGCCGCTCGGCGCCGGCAAGACCACACTCGCGCGCGCTTTTCTCGTTGCCGCGAGTGGCGACGCCGATCTCGTGGTCCCGAGCCCGAGCTACACGCTCGTGCAGAGCTATGCGACCCGGCTCGGCATCGTGCATCATTTCGATCTCTGGCGGCTGGATGGCCCGGCGGGACTCGCCGAACTCGGCTGGGACGAGGCGCTCGCCGACATCGTTCTTTTGGAATGGCCCGAGCGGCTCGGTGCCGCGAGGCCCGAGTGGGCGCTCGAGATTGCGCTTGTGATCACGGGTGAGGAGAGCCGGGAGGCACTACTCCGCGGCTGGCCCGAGCGGCTCGGTCGCCTGGCTTGAGGCGACAGGCCGCGATCGGCAAGGGCGAGCGGGCGCAATGAACCTTTTTGCATTGCCGGATGGGGCGCCGTTCCTCGACAGCATCGCCGCGCACTGGCTCGAGACGAGCGGGCACGATCCCGGCCGCGTGGCAGACGGGCTGATTCTGCTGCCGACGCGACGCGCGGCGCGGGCCCTCGCCGAGGCGTTCCTCAGGCAATCGGCTGGCCGGCCGCTCTTGTTGCCGCGAATCGCTGCCTTTGGTGCGTTGGATGAGGCTCCGTTGGCGCTCGAGGGGGAGTTCGATTTGCGACCGACGGTCGGCGCTCTGGAGCGCCTTTCGGTGCTCACCCGGCTGATCATGGCCGCGGCGGGTGGGGAAGGGATGCCGGGGCGGGTCGATCGCGCGTGGGCGCTCGCGGCGGAGCTTGCCGCCCTGCAGGACGAAGCAGAGCGGGCAGGTGTCGATCTGAAAGCCGCGTTGCCACGCGCGGTCCCCGAGGAATACGCGGCGCATTGGCAGCGGACGCTCACGTTCCTCGGCATCGTAACCGAGGCCTGGCCCGCCTGGCTTGCCGAGCAGCGGCTGATGAATCCCGTCGCGCGGCAGGTCGCTCTTCTTGGGGCACTGGCCCGGAATTGGCAGGAGAAGCCGCCTTCGCATCCGATCTGGGCGGCCGGCAGCAGCGGCGAAATTCCGGCCGTTGCAGGGCTGATCCGGGTCATCGCGGGGCTCGCGCAAGGGCGGGTCATTCTGCCCGGGCTCGACCGCGCAATGGCCGACGAAGATTTTGCGGCGCTTGCGACCGGGTACCCGGAGCATCCGGACGCCGGTATCGCGCGGCTTCTGGCTGCCCTCGGCGCGCGCCGCGAGGACGTTGGGGAGTTTCCTGCGCTGCCGGGTGAAGTTCCCGGGGGGCGCGCCCGATTGCTGCGCCGCGCGCTGTTGCCGGCGCCGGCGCTCGACGCCTGGACCATGGGTGTGGCCGAAGGCAGCCTTGACGGGCTTGCGCGGCTCGATTCGGCCGATCAGCAGGAGGAGGCGGTGGCGATCGCACTCGCTCTCCGGGACGCGCTCGAGATCGCCGGGGCACGGGTCGCGTTGGTGACAGCGGATCGCGGCTTGGCGCGGCGGGTTGCTGCCGAGCTTCGCCGCTTCGGCGTGGTCGCGGACGACAGCGCCGGCGAGCCGCTGGAGGCGACCCCGCCAGCCGTGTTCCTGCGCCTCCTGGCGCAGGCGGCAGCGGCGAATTTTGCCGCGGTGCCGTTGCTCGCGCTGTTGAAGCATCCGCTATTCGCGGCCGGGATGGCCCCGGGCGCGGCAAGGGCGGCGGCGCGGGCACTCGAGCGGGGCGTGTTGCGTGGGCCAGGCCCGCCACCGGGGCTCGGCGCCCTGCATGAGGCTGCGGTGCGGAGCGGCTCCGGGGCGGAACTCGTGCGCCGGCTGCAAGCCGCAGCAGGGGCGCTCGAGCG
>JBOHMN010000459.1:0-3091 GCA_050730175.1 Acetobacteraceae bacterium
ACTTGATTCTAGGCAGAACTAGCCGTCGAGTTGCCAGTCCGGGTAGGCAATCGCGACAACGTGCGCGCGGGCGGGCTGGACGGGCTGGTGATGGCCTTGCAATAGTGCCGTGCCAACGCCTCCCAGCACGACCAACGCCACGACCGCTTTCGCAAAGTGTGACTTCACCACACAAGGATGACATGGCCGCCAGCATCACGGCGGTAACTTCCGTGTGCTCATGACCAGAATCTGTCGTTACGTGTCCACAGCCTCATCAGGTATCAGGATTTATCAGGATAATTCGGCACTCAGGCATCAAGTGCCGCGAGGCGCAAGGCCACCCTCTCGGCTTCGGGAACGCCCGCGTCCCGGAAGGTGTTGAGCGCCTCCCGGAAGTGGATCCGGGCGGCCGCAAGGTCACGCATTCGGAGCCTTGTCTCTGCCATGCCCTGGAACGCCTTACCTTCCTGCAGTAGATCCTCCGTCTGCAACGCGAGCTCAAGGGCACGACCGTATCGGTCGAGCGCCCCGCTGTAGCTCCCGCTCCCGCGCAGCGCGTCGGCGATCCCGAGATTCGTGAGCGCCTGCATGCCCAGATCCCCCAGTTGCTTGGCGATCGCTTCGGCCTCCTCATGGTGGATTAGGGCCTGATCATAATATTCCTGATGTTGATAGGCGGTCCCGATATCGTGGAGCGCAGCCGCCAGGTGGCGCAGGTCGCCGGTCTTGCGACATGTATCAAGCGCCAAACGGTATGCGGCGATGGCCTCGCGGTATTTCCCCTTTGATTGCGCAATATATCCCATGTTCAAACGCACCGCGGCAATGTCGTGGAACGCGTTCACCTCTTGCAGGAGTCCTAGCGCCTGCTCAAGATTAGACATGGCATCGCGGTAACGACCTTGCCGAGACAAAGCATCGCCGATATTGTTGTACGATTTCGCCGCGCCTCTCCGGTCTCCGGTTTCCCGGTAAAGAGAGAGTGCATTCTTATGATGCGCGATCGCTTCCCCATAACGCCCCAGGCTGTAATAAGCCGTACCGGCACGGCCGAGGGATTCAGCCATTCCATGGCTGTTAGATACCTTGCGGTAGATCTCTAGCGCCTCATCATGGTATGCGAGTGCCGCCCGCGCCCGCCCCATATGGCGATGAATCGCTCCCATTCGATCGATTGCTTCCGCCGCACCGTCGCCATCGCCCGCCAACCGGAATACCTCGGCCGCCTCGCTAGCATGCGCCAAGGCATCCACATAGTTACCGGTGCGTAGTTCAAGAAGGCTCAATTCTCCCGCCGCCCGGGCGGCGCGTGCCGAGTCGCCAAGATCCTGGCATATACGAAGCGCGGTACGGTGCAGGTCAATTCCGTCGCTCAAGTAGCCGCGCCCTTCGACGAAGCCTGCCACCGCTCCGGCCAGCCCGACGCAGTATTGCTGCCATTCATGACGTGCGGCATAACTCGCTAGCTGGACGATATTGCGCCACTCCAGGTCGAACCACCTCACCGCCGCGGCCGCCGAATTAATTTCGGACCGCTGCTCACGGGAAGCATCATGCGCACTCTCAGGCGCACGGCGACGATACGGATAGAGTAGCTCGTCCGCCTGACGTGCGGACATCAGGTAATAGTCCAGGAGTCGACGCTCGGCAGCGCGTCGCTTCCAATCAGGGTCATCACGTTCGGCGACGAAAGCCGCGTATTCCCTAAGCAGGTCATGAAAACGGTACCGATTGGCAACGGATCGCTCTATGAGGTGGCGGCCGTGAAGAATTCCAAGAGCAGATTCAGCCTTCTCAACCGTGGTACCGACGAGGACCGCAGCGGTGCTCGGGCTGAAGTTGGGACACGGATTCATTCCGAGTCGCCTGAAGAACTCCCGATGGCTGGCATCAAGTCCGCTATAGGAAAGCTCGAAGGTCTGCATGAGCCCAGAAACCGCTATTCCTATGCGATCCGGAAACGCGCGCCGTTCCTCTACTTCGGCTACAAATCTCGCGACCGTGCTTCCTTCATCGCGAATTCTGCTGGCACTCATCGTCAGCGCGAGCGGCAGGCACCCACAGAGCCGGACGGCCCGCGAGAGGACAGTTGGGTCGTCAGGCTTTGTTATCCCAGCGGCCCGCACGAACAATGCGATCGCGTCGTCGAGCGCCAGTTCGTCCAAACTGAGGGCCACGGAACCGGGTAGTCCAGGCAGCACCGGCCGCGAGGTGACGATAGCGACAGACTCCCCTGCCGCCGGCAGGACACCGGCTATCGCGGCGGCATCGGGCACGTCATCGAGCACGATAACCGAGCGCCGACCCGCGAGTTCCTGTTGCCAGAGTGCCGCTAGTGCCGTCGTCGTCTTCGGCATTGGCTCATGAATGTGGCCAGCCAGCTCTAGAAGCTGGCGCAGCGCGTCCCGGGCGGCGAGCGGGGCCTGTCCGGCCTCATGCGCGCGGAAGGTCAGAAATATCGGCGAATCGGGACATTTGTCGCTCAGCCGGTAAGCGGCTTCGATCGCCAAGGTGCTCTTTCCGCAGCCGGCCATGCCGTGAACGATCCGGACCGAGGGTGTGCCGGTGTCCGGTGCATCGCAGAGTACGGCTAGTTCCTTGTGACGGCCCACGAACAAGCCCGGTCGCGGCGGCAGGCCGCCGTTCCACGGCGCGCGCCGGACCATGCGACGATCAGTAGACGTCGCCTCCAGAGATGGGTCATGCCGCAGGATCCGTCCCTGGAGCGCTGCCAGGCCAGGGCTGGGGTCAAGCCCCAGCTCGGCGCGACGCTCGTAATCGCGCTGGTAGAGGCTGAGCGCGTCGACTTCACGACCGACACGGTAGAGAGCTTGCATCTGGAACGCGACCCACGTCTCGTCGAGCGGGTATTGCTCTGTGAGCTGCGACAACTCGCCGATCAGGTCCGCGTGCCGCCCGAGGCTGAACTCGAGGTCGACGCGCCGACCCGTTGCCAGTCGCCGCTCCTCGTGCAGGCCATGTCGCACCGATGCGATCCAGCGGCCGGGCAACCCGGCGAGCGCCTGGTCGCGCCAGAGTCCCTCCGCCTCCCGCAGCAGCAAAATCGCGTGCTCGGCATCCCCGCTCGCGGCGATGGCCTCGGCCTGTC
>JBOHMN010000460.1:0-2409 GCA_050730175.1 Acetobacteraceae bacterium
GCGCACAACCCTCCCGACGGCATTTTGGTCGAGATCCGCGATTCTCCCATCAGCTACGCCAACGCCTTCGCCAGGCCGGTGGCGAACGCCGCCAGCGTCGGCGAGGGCGACCGAGACATCATCTCACAGAGCGTCGCGCAGCTCGCCCAGTATGTCCGCGATATGGACACCGGATTCGGCGTGCCGGCGAGTCGGTTCTGGTTTTCACCCAACCTCCGACAGCAGCTCAGCACTAAGGAGGACAAGGAACGGGGCACCCTCACCGAAAACAACTTCGGGTCCCTCGCCGCACTGGTAGAGGCGGTGATGGCGGCAGCCGAGCGCAACCGGCGGGATCCCCAGGCAGACGCCGTTGGGGTGGCGGGATGACCGCGAACACTCTGTTCCTACGCCTGGAAGGGCCGCTCCAGGCTTGGGGCGACCAGCAATCGAAATTCGTCATCCGGCGAACGGCGGAAGCCCCGACCAAGTCCGGAGTCGCCGGGATGCTTTGCGCGGCGCTGGGGATTCCGCGCCCGGAGGCCCCCGTCGAATGGCTCCCCAAGCTCGCCGCGCTCCGCATGGGGGTGCGCATTGACATGCCGGGAATTCGCTGGTGGGATTACCAGACGGTGGGAGCGCGAATGTCCCTGCCCACCGCTGCGGGCGAAACGAAGGCGGGCGCCATGCTCACCCGCCGTGAGTACCTCTGCGACGCCTCGTTCCTCGTCGCCCTCTGGGGAGGGCCGGCCCTGATCGCCGGCCTTGCCGCGGCAATCAGGGCCCCAAAATGGGCGCTTTACCTCGGCAGAAAGTGCTGCCCGCCCTCGCGGCCCTTATTTGAGCACGGGGAAGGCGAGTTCCCCGATACGCTCTCCGCGCTCAGGTCGGTCCCGTGGCGCAGGCGGCTAGCCGGGGACCCGGCGCCCCAGACGCTCAACTGCCTGCTGGACTGGCAGCCGACGCCAGAGCAGCCGCAAGCCCCTGAGGATGCGCTCGTCTGGTATGACGTCCCGCGCACCTTCGATCCCCCCGCGCACGAACCGCGAATCGTGACACGCGAGCAACTGCAAGTTTCCCCCGACGAGGTCAAGGTCGCCGACCAGCCCGCCCAGCAGGAGACGCCGGCGCCGCCAAGGCCGACGGCCGATTACGCCGACACCGAGTACAGGAACCGGCGCAACGCGCGGCTGGAGAGCGACTTTGGTCTTTGCGTCCTTTGCAAGTCCCCGGCGGCCACGGTGCATCACGTCACCTATCGGCGCGCCGGCGGGAGCGAGCTCCCGGACGATTTGCGCTCCCTTTGCCGCCTCTGCCACGACGCCGTGACGATGATCGAATACGGCCTGGGCATGGGCCTCGACCGCGTGGATCCAGAGGATCCGGAATGGCGCGGCCGGATCGTCGAAAAGCGCGGCGAGATCGTCAAATTCCGATCGCTCGAAACCCGTCGCCGGCGCCTCGCACCCGAGGAGGTCGAGTAGCCATGTACACCTCCTGCCTCCTCATCGACACCGGCGACAACCCCGACCGGCCCAGGCCCGGGCGGCTCTGGCTGCGGAACCTGTACCACGTCCATCAGCGCCTTTGCATGGCGTTTCCCTCGGACCCACGAAGGCGGCGCGACCCGGAATTTCTGGCGCCTTACAAGCCCGACGATTTCCCCGAGCAACACCACCTGGCCGACAGAAGAAAGGCCGACGTGCCCGCGGAAACCCTGCGGGAGGTGCACGGCCCCCGCGGTGCCGACGCCGGCTTCCTCTTCCGGATTGACCCGCAGCCCGGGGGCCGAGCCGTGATCCTGGTCCAATCCGCGACAAAGCCGCATTGGGATTACGCCTTCCAAAACGCCGGCCACCTCCTCGCGACCCGTCCGGAAGTGAAACCCTGCAAGCCGTCCTTCACGAACGGACAACGGCTTCGTTTTCGCCTGGCGGCGAATGCGACGCGGCGCCTTTCGACCCGCTCGCTGGGGCCGGACGGCCAGCCAATCGAAAAGGGAGCCGGCCGCCGCGTGCCCGTGCCCCGGGACTGCCTCATTGACTGGCTCGCCGGCCGCGCCTGCAAGGCGGGGTTCTCCGTCGACAAGGACCTGACCCGGGTTTCGTCCGGCTACCTCCACGTCAACAAGACCCGCGACGGTGCCGCCATCCGGCTGTTCTCCGCCCGCTACGACGGCGCCCTCAACGTCACCGACCCAGCCCTGTTCGCTGCCACGCTTGCTCGCGGTATCGGCGCCGGCAAGGCCTTCGGCCTCGGCCTGCTCTCCGTGGCGCCGTGCCAGCCGCCGCAGCGTGCGGAGGCGCCATGAGGGTTCAGGACCTTCACCTCCTCCCCAGGTTCAGCGACGGCTGGAGCCACCTTTACCTGGAGCACTGCAGGGTTGACCGGGAGGATAACGCCATCGCTTTTCACGACGAGGCCGGCAAG
>JBOHMN010000461.1:0-5156 GCA_050730175.1 Acetobacteraceae bacterium
GCCCTCACCTGCCATTCGATGCGCCATCACCGGGCTGCCGTCACGGGACCGTGAGAATCGGCCTTCGCGCAAGGCGAGTGGTATCTGTTCGGTATCTGCGAGGCTCATTCCGGCCGGCGCCGGCGCGGTAAGTTATTGAAAATGTTGGTCGGAGCGGCGGGATTTGAACCCGCGACCTCCAGTCCCCCAGACTGATGCGCTACCAAGCTGCGCTACGCTCCGGCCAATCCGTGCTGTAGCAGCCGGGGCGCCGCGGAGCAACGCGAAGCCGAGCCGCCTCAGAGCAGGCTGCGAATTGCCTCCAGCTCGTGCAGCGTGTCACGCAGCAGCGTGCGCAGCAGGTCCGCCTCCGGCTCGTGCTTCTGGCGCACGAGCACGCGGGCTGAACCCGTCTGGCCCGGGGCAAGCCCGGGCATCGGCAGTTCGGGATTGCCGGCGCGCTCGGCAGCGGCGGCGGCCTGCTCGGCTGCTGATGGCGGCGGAATCTCCTCGGAAAGCCGCCCGCCCCCTTCGCGGAGCAGGCGCTGCACGCCTTTGATGGTGTAGCCCTGGGTGTAGAGAAGATCGGAAATTCGGCGCAGCAGCCCGATGTCGTCCGGGCGGTAATAGCGCCGCCCGCCGCCGCGCTTCAAAGGCTTCACCTGGGCGAAGCGGGTCTCCCAGAAGCGCAGCACATGCTGGGGAATGTGCAGTTCGTCCGCGACTTCGCTGATGGTGCGAAAGGCATTGGGTGCCTTGCGTGCCCTTGCCAGGGCAGTTTCGGTTCCGGAGTTCGTCGATGCGCCGGAAGCGGGCGGCACATGACGCAGCGGCGGCGTGTTCATTCGTCCTCCGCTCCGGTGGGCTCGAGGCCGTTGACACGCGCGCGCAGGCTTTGGCTTGGGCGAAACACGAGCACGCGCCTTGGCAGAATAGGGACTTCCACGCCGGTCTTCGGATTGCGCCCGACACGGCGCCCTTTCTGGCGCACAGAGAACGTTCCGAACCCGCTGATTTTCAGCGATTCCCCGCTCTCCAGCGACGCCGCCATGCGGCTCAGCACCGCCTCCAGAAGAATGGCGGACTCGTTACGTGACAGGCCGACTTCCGAATAGATCTTCTCGGCCAGATGCGCACGCGTGATGGTCGCCATCGGCGAAGGCTACGGCAACCCGTCACGCGGCGTCAAGAAATCACGAAAGCTCAAAGATTTGGCAGGCGAAGCGTATCATATCCTCAACAGGGCGGACCCCCAGGTCAGGCCGCCGCCCAAAGCCTCCATCAGAACGAGCTGACCCGCTCGGATACGCCCGTCCGCGACCGCCTCGGCCAGGGCGAGCGGGATCGAGGCGGCAGAGGTATTGGCGTGCCGGTCAACCGTGACCACCACGCGTTCGGGCGAAAGATGGAGGCGGCGGCCCATCGCGTCGATGATACGAAGATTGGCCTGGTGCGGGACCAGCCAGTCGATGTCAGAGTGGGTGAGATTGTTGGCGGCGAGCGCCTCGTCGACCGCGTCGGCCATCCGCGTGACGGCCTGGCGAAACACCTCGCGCCCGTTCATCCGCAGCGTTCCGGGACGATCATGGCGGCCGACCGCACCGTCCACGTACAGGATGTCGGCCTGTGCCCCGTCGGAATGGAGGTGCGTGGACAATAGCCCTTGGTCGGCCGACGTGCCGCTGCCTTCCCCGGCACGCAGAACAACCGCGCCGGCGCCGTCACCGAACAGAACGCAGGTGCTGCGATCCTGCCAGTCGAGGATCCGCGAATAGACCTCGGTGCCGATCACGAGCGCACAGCCGATCTGGCCGGCGCGAATAAACGCGTCAGCCACCCCGAGTGCGTAGATGAAGCCAGTGCAGGCCGCCGAGACGTCGAATGCGAAGCCGGCCGGCACGCCGAGTGCGTGCTGGATGGCGACAGCCGTGGCGGGAAACGCCCGATCGGGCGTGGAAGTGGCGACGATCACCGCATCGACTTCTGCCGCCGCAATCGAGCCCGCGGCGAGTGCGCTCCGGGCGGCAGCCGCGCCCATGGCGGCGGCAGTTTCATCAGGGCCGGCGATATGCCGCTGGCGGATACCGGTGCGTTCGCGGATCCACGTATCGGAGGTATCGACCGATCGGGCAAGCTCGTCGTTATCGAGCACGCGCACCGGCAGGTAGCCCCCCGCGCCGGCCAGCGTGGAACGAACGACGCGCGTTCCCGGGATGGCGGGCGCGGCGAACAGGAGCCCCCCGAAGTCGTTGATCATGCCGGTTGCTTTCAGACGGCCGAGGCCAGCGGCTGCCCGCCATCCGCCGGCTTGCGCCCACCGACCAGTTCGAACGAGCCCATCCGGGCCAGGCCGGCACGAATGCCCTCGTTGAACCCGTGCAGCAGCATGTCCATCGCGACGTCGAGGGCGTGCGCAAAACCCTCGGCGTCGGTGCCGCCGTGCGATTTCACGACGACGCCGTTCAGCCCGAGCATGACGGCACCGTTATAGCGGCCCGGATCGAGCCATTCACGCAGCCGGTCGAGGGCCGGACGGGCGAGCAAGTAGCCGAGCCGGGCGGAAAGGCTCGATTCGAAGACCTGGCGCAACAGACCACGCACGAGCTTGAGGGCGCCCTCGCCTGTCTTCAGTGCGACGTTGCCCGTGAAGCCGTCGGTGACGATGACGTCGGTGGTTCCGGCCGCGATGTCGTAACCTTCGACGAAGCCGTGAAACTGCGGGCCCAAGGGACTTTCCTTGAGAATCTCGGCCGCCTCCCTGAGCTGCTCCCCGCCCTTCAACTCCTCCGAACCGACATTGAGAAGCCCGATCGTGGGTGACGTCAGGCCGAGGACGGTGCGGGCGAAGACGTCACCCATCACTGCGAATTCAATCAGGTTGCGCACGTCGCACGCGACGTTGGCACCGAGGTCGAGCATGATCACGTCACCCCGCTCGGACGGGCCGACGGCCGCCATCGCCGGGCGATCGATACCCGGTAGCGTCTTGATGACGATCTTCGAGAGGGTGAGCAAGGCACCAGTGTTGCCGGCGGAGATCACGCCCCCGGCTTCGCCCGAAGCGACCGCGTCGATCGCAACGCGCATCGAGGCGTTGCGTAGCCTGAGTGCCGCCGTGGGTTTCATGTCATCGCTGATCACCTCGGCGGCGTGGCGCAGGACGGCGTTGGCAGCGGCGCGGCGGCAGCGGCCCAGCAGCGGCTTCAGGCGCGCGCTGTCGCCCACCAGAAGGAACCGCATCTCGGGATGGCGCTCGGCGGCGATCTCGAGACCATCAACGATCGCCATCGGCGCATGATCGCCACCCATGGCATCGACCGCGAGCGTGGGAGCACCGGCCACGGCTGCTAACCTCCAGGCTCGGCCGGGTCAGGCCCGCACGACGCCCTTCAGCCCCTTGTCCGCGGCCGGTGCGACCTCACGGCCGTCGTAATAGCCGCAGTGACTGCAGACATGGTGCGGGCGCTTCTGCTCGCCGCAGTTCCGGCATTCGCCGTACGGTTCAGCACGCAGCGCCTCGTGGCTGCGCCGCATTCCGCGCCGCGAGGGCGAGGTCTTTCTCTTGGGAACAGCCATTGCCGCCAAGTCCTTTCCCGTTGCTTGCGCCCGGCGCGGCGCGAATCCAAGTTTAGGCTGTGCTGCGCTGGCCCGCTACCGCTGCCTCAACATGCATATGCTGCCTGGACTGACCGACTGACGCTCGCACTTCGTTGCCTGAATAGTACCTTCCGTGCGCCCCCGAGGGCGGCGAGCACATGGGCCGAGTGGCTAGCAATTTCATCGGCTTAGCCGTTCGCCGCAGGCACCGGCTCATGGTGGGCGTCTAGCAGAGCGCCCGAATTGCCGCAAGGGAGGCGGCCGCACGCCAGCACTTCTCATTTTGTCCGGCGCTGCCGGTCGGCCAAGCATGCGCGCCCTCCCGGCTCGACAACGCCAACACCGTTCGCTTCGGTCGGGGGTGCCGGGGTGACCAAACACCCCTGGTCTCCCGATCGCGAAGTTCGTTGTCCTATCTGGGCGGCCGGATCGGGACACTGGCCTTTCGTTTTCTATGACCTGCTGATCCCCTCAGTTCGCTGCGTGTGGCAGCTAACCTTATGGGCGCGTGTGGCAGCGAACTTCATAGGCAGGACACTGGTGTGAGACTTCCGCGCCCGCGCCTTGACCCGCGGAAGAGGCTTCGTGGTGACCCTTGGCCGTGGTCAGTGCGGGCAGCCGGCGGACTTATCCTTAACGTAGAGGCCGATCAGCAACGCCGTCGGGTAGGTAATCTCCTCCTCTCCGGCGGCGTGCGCGGTCAGCGCTTCGGCGAATCGCAGGCCCTCCGTATTGTTCTCTGCTTTCGCGGCGGCGGCCAGCCTGGCGAGCGCGGCAGTGATTTCCTTGTGCTCCGCAAGCATCTCCGGCATCGAGGCGGCGAGCTTGTCGGTCATCTTGAGCACCCCGGCCATGCCGCAGTCGAATTTGCCCTCCGAGAGCGGCACCAGCAGTCCGAGCGGCGGCAACGCATAGCTGTTCTCGTTGGCGAAATGCGGGTCGAGGACGGTTGCCACCTCCTTCGCTGCCTTCCCCGTTTTCCCGCCTGCCGCGATCACGCGGGCGAGATCGGCATGCAGCTCCTCGTGCTCCATTTCCATTACCTTTGGGATCTGGAACTCCGCTGCACCTCCATGCTCATGGGCCGCATTCGCGGCAGCCGCGGCATGCTGCGGCCCGGTCACCGACGGTACCGTTCGACCACCCGCGCCTGTTTGCGCATCGGCTTGCGCGCCTGCACTTTGCAGACCAAACATCAGCCCGACGACAAGAGCTGACGACAGTACGGTTCCGTGCATCTTCATCTTTCACTCCTTTGATTCGCGACGGGCAACACCCACGGTGCAGGCGAAACTGGTTCCGGATTCCGCAGTCACCAGCGAAGCTCTGGGCCACGCCTCCAGGTGGCGCGCCGTGGCACTGGCCTGCGAAGATGACCGCTATCTCGGTGGGCGCATTGATCCGCATCAATCCGCGTGGGCTTCGGGAGCCTGAAACATCGGCCGCGGGCAGACGCAGTAAGCAGCCTGCCCTCCCGTCGGTACAGGGGAGCCCGAGAACACGTCTGTGTCATGGCACGGACCGGTAGACACATCATGTGTAAGGCTGGTGTCTTGCCCCCTTCGTTCGCTGCCTTGAGC
>JBOHMN010000462.1:0-12300 GCA_050730175.1 Acetobacteraceae bacterium
ACCTTTACCGGCCGCCCGGGCCTCTATCTCGAAGATATCTACGTCGCGCCCGAGCATCGTGGCCGCGGCATCGGCCGCGCCCTCATTCGTCACCTCGCCCGCCTGGCCGAAGCGGAAGGCTGCGCGCGAATCGAATGGTCCGTGCTCGACTGGAACGGACCTGCGCAGAAATTCTACGCCACACTCGGAGCCGAGCCGATGTCGGAATGGACGGTGCAGAGGCTCAGCGGTGCGGCGCTGGCTCGATTGGCATCTGCCGACGCGGAATCCCCTCCCGGTGCCGTGCGGGCCGGGCGCGGCAGCGATCCGCGCCGGGCGAAGCTTTCAGCCAACAAGGACCAAGACCATGGCCGAGACGAACTTTGACCTGATCGTGCTCGGCGCCGGGCCGGGCGGCTACGTCGCCGCCATCCGCGCCGCGCAGCTCGGCATGAAAACCGCCGTGGTCGAGCGCGAAAACCTCGGCGGCATCTGCCTCAACTGGGGCTGCATTCCGACCAAGGCACTGCTCCGTGCCGCCGAGATCCATCATCTGCTGCACCATCTCAGCGACTTCGGCTTCGCCGCCGACAATCCCCGCTTCGAGTTCGACAAGCTGGTGAAGCGGTCTCGTGCGGTCGCCAAGCAGCTCTCGTCGGGCGTCGCACACCTCCTGAAGAAGAACAAAGTCACCGTATTCGACGCCGAGGGCAAACTCGCCGGCCACGGAAAACTGACACTCGCCAAGAACGGCAAGGCTCTCCCGACCCTCGCCGCGCCGCACATCATCCTCGCGACCGGTGCCCGCGCACGTGAGCTGCCGGGCATCGAGGCGGACGGCAAGCTGGTCTGGACCTACCGCCAGGCGATGGTCCCGCCCGCCATGCCGAAGTCCCTCCTGGTCATCGGCTCGGGCGCGATCGGCATCGAGTTTGCAAGCTTCTATCACGACATGGGGGCGGCGGTGACCGTGGTCGAGCTGCTCGACCGCATCCTCCCGGTGGAAGATGCCGAGATCAGTGCCTTCGCCCGCAAGGCCTTCGAGAAACAAGGCATCCGGATTTTCACCGCCGCGTCCGTCAAAGCCGTGAAGAAGAACGCGGAGACTGTCGCCGCAACGATCGAAACCGGTGGACAGGCACACGAAATCGCTGTCGATCGCGTGATTTCGGCAATCGGCATCGTCGGCAATGTCGAAGGGATCGGCCTCGAAGGGACCACGATCAAGGTCGAGAAGACGCACGTCGTCATCGACGAATTCTGCCGCACCGCCGAGCCCGGTATCTACGCCATCGGCGATCTGGTGGGACCGCCCTGGCTCGCCCACAAGGCAAGCCACGAGGCCGTTCTCTGCGTCGAAAAGATCGCCGGCCTCAACCGGGTGCGTCCGCTCGATCACAACAACGTTCCGGGCTGCACCTACTGCCGCCCGCAGGTCGCCTCGGTCGGCCTGTCCGAGGCGGCCGCCCGCGCCGCCGGCCACGAGGTCCGGGTCGGTCACTTCCCGTTCATCGCCAACGGCAAGGCGATTGCGCTCGGCGAGCCGGAAGGCATGGTGAAAACGGTCTTCGATGCCGGAACCGGGGCCCTGCTCGGCGCGCACATGGTGGGCGCGGAGGTGACCGAGATGATCCAGGGCTTCACGATCGCCCGAACTCTCGAAACCACCGAGGCCGAGCTGATCGAAACAATCTTCCCCCACCCGACCGTGAGCGAGACGATGCATGAGGCGGTGCTCGATGCCTACGGCCGCGCCATTCACTTCTGAGCCATCTGCGCCCCATCCCCCGCGGTATCGCTCTCGCGGCTTGACGCGAAGCCGCCTTCGGCCATCTTTCATAGTATGGCCGAGCAACCCCCTGCACGTTCTCTCGATCCGATGAGCGGGCGCCCGATGAGCACGCGCCCGACGAGCACGCGTATCGTCATCGATCATCGGCTGGCAGCGGCGCTCCGCCATCCCGAGAAGGCGCACTTGCCTGACAACCCGATCCAGAAGAAGCCCCCGTGGATCAGGGTCAAGGCGCCGACCCATCCCGTCTATCACGAAACCCGAGCCCTGCTGCACGAGCACCATCTCGTCACGGTCTGCGAGGAAGCGGCCTGCCCGAATATCGGCGAGTGCTGGTCGCACCGTCACGCGACCATGATGATCATGGGTGCCGTCTGCACGCGCGCTTGCGCGTTCTGCAATGTCGCAACCGGCCTCCCGGTCTCGCTGGCCGCGGACGAGCCGGCGCGTGTCGCCGATGCCGTGGCGAAGCTCGGCCTCAAGCACGTGGTCATCACGTCGGTCGATCGTGACGATCTGGCCGACGGTGGTGCTGCCCACTTCGCGGCGGTGATCTTGGCCATCCGCAGAGCCGCGCCGGGAACCTCGATCGAGGTTCTGACACCCGATTTCCTGCGCAAGCCCGGGGCGGCCGAGCTCGTGGTCGAGGCGCGTCCCGACGTCTTCAACCACAACCTCGAGACCGTCCCGCGCCTCTATCCCACCATCCGGCCTGGTGCCCGGTACTATCAATCGCTCCGCCTGCTCGATCAGGTGAAGCACCTCGATCCGACTCTCTTTACCAAATCCGGGCTGATGGTCGGCCTCGGTGAGGAACGCGCGGAAGTTCAGCAGGTGATGGATGATCTCCGCATCGCGGACGTCGATTTCCTCACCATCGGTCAGTACCTGCAGCCGACCGTCAAGCACGCGGCGGTCGCGCGCTTCGTCACCCCCGATGAGTTTGCCGATTACGCGGCGCTCGCCCGGGCCAAGGGCTTCTTGATGGTGAGCGCCTCTCCCTTGACGCGCAGCTCCTATCACGCAGACGCCGATTTCGCCCGCCTCAAGGCCGCGCGGCTCGCTCTCCGCGCCGCTGCCGCCTGAAATCGATGCCGTCCTACAAGGAAAAGACGCTCGTTCCGTATCGGCCGGAGCAGCTGTTCGATCTCGTCGCTAATGTCGGCGATTATCCGCACTTCCTGCCCTGGTGCGTCGGCGCCCGCGTGCGGAGCCGTAGTGATTCTCTGCTGATCGCGGATCTCACCATCGGCTTCGGCCCGTTCCGGGAAAGCTTCACCAGCCGTGTCACGCTCGAGCGGCCCCGGCGCATCCTCGTCGCCTACGAGAACGGTCCATTCAAGTACCTCAAGAACCAGTGGATCTTCATACCGGAGGCCTCGGCGACGCGCGTCGATTTCTTCGTCGATTTCGAATTCCGCAGTCGTCTCCTGCAGAAAGCGGGCGGTATGGTTTTTTTCGAGGCGGTGCGGCGGATGGTGGTCGCGTTTCGCAAGCGTGCCTCCGAGGTCTATGGGCCGCCCCTCTACCACCCGACCCGCGCCGTCGCGCCGCCGCAACCGCTGCCGCACTAGCATCTTGCCCCCGTCATTTGTGCTGCCCACGGCAGTAAGCGTAAGGGGATGGGCAGGCCACTGAAAATCAAGAGATAGTGGTCCGACCCCAGAGCCTTCTCGAAGGGCAACAAGCGTTAGAGTCGGACCACTAGTACTCCCTATCGCTCTCTCGTGACTCGCGCGACAGCAGAACCTCTGGCGGACACCCGCGATGCCCACAAGACGGATCGTTGTGGGCACCGCGCCACGTCGGGCGATCACCCGGCCTCTCCGGTACCTCGCGAATGGCCGCTCCGACGGGTCAGCCAAGTATCATTCCCGGTAATACAGCACGGTGACCCGGGAGATTGCAGCATTGCGCGATCGCACCGCCAAGGTTCCCGGACGCTTCATATCAAAGTTGGCCGGGAAACGCCATGCGACTCTGTTCACGAGGCCGCTACCGCAACATGGCAGGAGACGCCTCAGGATCCCCCATTGCGCAAGCTGGATTAGTTGCGTGAGCGCGAATAGTTCCGCGGGCTTGCATAAGGTGGATCCGTCGACCCGGATTGTGCCTGCGGAGATCAACCGGGCAGGGCGTCATGCGCGAAAAGACGCACGGCAAGCTCCCATTGGCTCTGGACCTCGCGGGCGACAACCTCCCACGATCGCTCCGAGGCGAACCCGGCGATCTTCCCCGAATCCCATTCCCGTCGCAGAGCCACGATAAGAGCATCGGCCAGAGCGCCGTCATCGTCGGAATTATCCAGGAGGAGCCCGGCAAAAGATGGCACCATGCGTTCGACGTCGCCCACCTTTGTCGCGACAACCGGCCGGCCGCAGGCCATCGCTTCCATGACGACGTTTGGGCAGCCTTCGAAGTCGCTCGCGTGCACGAATACATCGGCTGCCCCGAGCCAGAGTGCGACGCGATCAGGTGGCTCCGGGCCGGCGAACAGAACCCGATCGGCAAGCCCAAGCGCGCCAACCAGCGCGCGGAGATCGGCACTGTTATCGGCCTCTGCGCCGCGTCCGCCGACGATCACGAACCTGACATTGGGGATCGCCTCCAGAACCCGCGGAAGAGCGCGGATCACCCGTTGAAACCCCTTGCGCGGCGAGATATGGCCGACCCCGATGAGAACACGGCAGGCCTCGGCAAGGCCGATGGCGCGCCGCGCTTCGCCCCGGTCTATCGGGTGAAACCGGGCACCATCCACTCCGTTCGGAATCGTCGTGATACGCGCGGCGGGGATCCCGGCCTCACGTGCGCGCTCCGCCAGCGTCTTGGCCACGGCGATTATCCGCTCGGCGCGATTGATCGCCCAGTCGCAAAGCCTGCGCCCGCTCCGCGTCCGCGACTGGAGAATTTCCGTCCCCCGAAGCGTAATGCACACGGGTCGGCGAAACCATCGGCCAAGCAGAACGGCGGCAAATCCGTCCGGGTAGGCAAAGTGCGCATCGATCAGATCGAAGTCGAATTCTCCCCGCAGGCGCCGCACATGCGGAAAGACCGAGAGCGCCATCAAGACGCCCCGTACCACCGGCAGCATCTTCGGGGGATACCAGAATTTCGGGTGCACAACCGAAAGCGCACCGCCCGCCCCGCCGGCGTCGGGACCCCCGTTGAGCGCCCGGTACCAGGCAATCGGCGCAACGACCCGGATATCGGCAAGATTGGCGAGATGGTGGGTCCGCTCGAACACGAAGGTTCCGTGCAGCGGCTGGCGCGGATTGGGGAAAACCGAAGTGAACACGAGTACTCTGAGGCGTCTCCGCGCCACGATCGAGGATTCGCCGGCCGTCACTTCCCGCGCTGCCTCCGCCTCGCGAGGGAAGCTGTATCCCGGAGATTGCAGGGGTGCCGCGGAGTGACTCATCAGGGGATCACCAAATCGCGATAACCGCTGCCGGCGCCGCGTAGTGCAATGGAGGACCTCGGTAACCCTTCCCTCACGCCGATCCCGCTGCGGCCGGTAAGGAGGCATGCCACGCCTGGAACATGAGCACATGCCATATTCCGCGATGCCATCCCCGTCCCCGCGCAATAAAATTCTCCCAAAGTCCGCGGCACGCATCGACATTGAGCATGCCGTGCCGAGCGAGGGAGTCCCGGCTCATCAGCGTTTCCGCCCAGTCACGGAGCTCCCGTCGCAACCAGACTTCGACCGGCGCACCGAACCCCGACTTCGGTCGATCGACCAGCGCCGGCGGCACGTGCTTGTAAAGCGCCTTGCGCAGCACGAGCTTGTGCCGTTTGCCGTCGGTCTTGTCGGCCGCGGGAAACCGCCAGGACTGTTCGATAATCCGATGGTCGAGAAGAGGGCAGCGGACTTCGAGCGAGGCCGCCATGCTCGCCCGATCGACCTTCATCAAAATATCGTCGATCAGGTAGGACCCGAGATCCATGAATGTCATTCGATCGATGGGCGAGGAGCAGCCGAGCGCGTACCCACCGTCCATCAGCGGATGCGCCGAGGCGCCATTCACGGCCATCAGGCGTTCCGGACGGAAGATCTGCGACATGACGCTCTCGTTGAAGAGCTCCGGCTCGTTGTATGCGAGCAGCCTGCGCAAAAGCTCGAAGCGCCGTTCGTTCGCGTGTCCTGCCCACGGGCTGGTCATCGGCTGGACGATTGCAGAAATCGATCCCGCCGCAAAAGAGCGCACCGGCCCCGGGGTCGCCGCCGCGCGGGCGAGCCATTTATCGGCAATGGCGTACCGGTCGTAGCCGGCGAACAGCTCATCACCACCGTCACCGGAAAGGGCCACCGTCACTTCCCGGCGCGCCATCCGGCACAAAAGAAGCGTCGGTATCGCCGAGTCGTCTGCGAACGGCTCGTCGTATATGGTGGGCAGGTCGAGAGCCGCACGGATGACGTCATCCTCGTTCACGTAAAGCTCTTCGTGCCGCGTGCCAATATGCTTTGCGACGGCGAGCGCGTATGGCGCTTCGTCTCGGCCTTCGACGTGAAATCCGATCGAGAAGCTGAGGACTTGGTCGGTGGACTCCGATGCCATCACCGAGGTGACGAGGCTCGAATCGATTCCACCGGACAAGAACGATCCAAGCGGCACGTCGGAGACCATGCGGATGCGCACGGCGTCCTTCAGCAGGGCCTCGAACTCCTCGGCAGAGGCTTTCCGCCCTGACTCTCTCTCCGCGATGCCTGAAAGCGCGATTTCCCGTAAATTCCAGTACGCGTTCGTCGCCGGCAACTGGTGGCGGACGCAGTCTCGTTCGGTCAGCCTCAAAATATGGCCGTTGGGTAGCCGCTTCAGCTCCCGGAATATCGTGCGCCCGCCGAGAACGTACCCGAGCTGCATGTAGTGCATCTCAGCGGTCGGGTCGATCGTGAAATCGAAGCGCGGGTGCGGCCAGAGCGCCTTGACCTCGGAGCTGAACACGAAATCCTCGCCCGCCCATCCGTAATAGAGCGGCTTCTTGCCGATCCGATCGCGTGCGAGCCAGAGAATCCGCTCCCACCGGTCCCAGGCCGCGACGGCAAACATGCCGTTGGCTCGGCGAATCGCCGCCTCGAATCCCCAGAGTGCGATTGCCTCGACGAGGATTTCCGTGTCGGAGTGGCCGCGCCAATTGCGTGCGCCCGAGACGGATTCGATGTCCCGTTTCAGGTCCTGGAAATTGTAGATCTCTCCGTTCATGATAACGGCAAATCGGTCATCGCCGGACAGCATCGGCTGATGACCCGCGCTCGAGACGTCGATGATGGAAAGGCGGCGAAACCCGAGCGCCGCACCACCGGACGCATCAATCCATAACCCGGCATCGTCCGGCCCTCGGTGGACGAGCCGATCCCGCATTCTCGTTACCAGTTGCGCAACCGCCGTCTCGTCGTGGAAGCAGCTCGGCGCAATCAGGCCGACTAAGCCGCACATGTCTTCACCCCGCCGGTGTCAGATCTGTGCAGGCGGAACGAACGATGGCAGCGCTCGGCCAGGCTGAGGCGAGACGCTGGCGCATCTGCTCACCTTCCCGCTCCGTGCCGAGCGAGCAGAATCTCCTCGCACGGCCTTCCTCTGCGGCTCAACAAACTGTCCGGCCACCCATCCGAGCCTTTCACCGTTGCTCACGCCGAATATCGCCAAGGGGCACAGCGACCCTGAGCGTGCCACGGCCAGAGTTACCACGAACAACGCCCGGCCGGTGTTCACGTCACCGCTAACGGGTTACCCCAGGGCGACCCATGGCGGGGTAGGACTCTTTTGGGACCACGCGCACCCGGTGGCGGGAGGGGCGCCCAAAATCGAGCGAGCCTGGATTCAGTGCCCGAAACCCGGTCACGCTGGAATTGCGGATTTATTCGTCCCCGGACGAGGGCCCCCCCGCGATGCCAGCCCCCTTTCCGCTGCTGCCGAACCCGGAAGCGGCATGATCGTGAATTCGACCTTGTCCGGAAGGTTCGCGCCCAGCACTGCCGATCCGGGCTTGCCCCAGCCGCGATCCAGAAGTGCATTCGCCGCTGCGACGCGCGCGCTTTCGCTCGCGCCGCGCGTCGCGATTTCGAGCAAGGTCGCGATCGCAGAACTCGTGTGTCGGCGCGCCAGCGCCTGGATTTCCACCGCGCGTTTCGGCCGCCCGCCCGGGTTGCCGCTTTGCCCCTTCCTGAATGGCCGGCCCTGCGCCTCCCCCACTGTCCCAGGCATCTCCATGCTCCGGGTATCGGGTATAAGGTCCGGCTCCCCATCGAAGGAAGCTCGCTGGCCGGACCCCTGGCATGACCCCGCTCAAGCGGCGCGCCGCCAGCGTCCGCCGGCAACAAGCGAAAATGTAGGGCGAAAATGTAAGGCGGGAAACCGCGAGGCCCGCCATTCTCGGGGACCGCCCAAGCTCGTCGACATCCCACGAATGGCCCCTACCCCGTATCACCCAAGTCTGATTTCGGGTACCAGTGCTTCACCCCCTGGCACGCCTCTCCGCGACCGCGCCTTCGCGGGCTTCCATGCCTAGCCTGCCGGCCAGGTCCTGGATGAATTGCCAGGCAACACGGCCGGAACGTGCGCCCCGGGTTACCGACCATTCTACCGCCTCCGCATGCAGCGCCTCGGCTTCGATCGTAAGCCGGTAGTGCGCGGCGTAGCCGTCAATCATCGCGAAATACGTTTCCTGGTCGCAGTGATGAAACCCGATCCAGAGACCAAACCGATCGGATAGTGAAACTTTCTCTTCGGTCGCTTCCGCCGGGTTGATAGCGGTCGCGCGCTCGTTCTCGATCATCTCCCGCGGCATGAGATGGCGGCGGTTGGAAGTCGCATAGAAAAGCAGATTGGCCGGCCGTCCTTCGATGCCGCCTTCGAGAATCGATTTCAGCGCCTTGTAGTCGGTGTCCTCGCGTTCGAAGGAGAGATCATCGCAGAACACCAGGAAGCGCCGCTCGCTTGTGCGTAGCAATTCCAGGAGAACTGGTAGCGACGCGATGTCCTCGCGGTGGATTTCGACCAAGGCGAGCTTGCCGGGCGGGAAATTCACCGCCGCGTGCACCGCCTTGACAAGCGACGATTTGCCCATGCCGCGCGCCCCCCACAGCATGGCGTTGTTGGCCGGGAAGCCAGCGGCAAACCGGCGCGTGTTCTCCAGCAGAGTCTGTCGCTGCCTGTCGATCCCCTTGAGCAGGCTCAGTTCAACCCGCGAGACCGCGCCAAACGCGGCCAGTCCGGGTGGCTCCGGGCGCCAGACAAAAGCGTCCGCCGCCTTGAAATTCAGAGTTGCGGGCGCCGGGGCCAGCCGCTCGAGCGCTTCGGCGATGCGGCGCATGAACTCGATCAATGCTTGTTCCATCACCGCGCAGGATCGGGGTTGACGTGAAGGGGCTGAACAGTATGGTCCCGGCCCCGTTATCGCAACCCGGATCCTTCGATGCTGATTACCCCGGCCTTTGCCCAGGCTGCCACCAGTAGCAGTGACTTATTCGGCTCGTTCGGTTCGTTCCTGCCGCTGATCCTGATTTTCGCGGTCTTTTACTTCCTGCTGATTCGGCCGCACCAGACCAAGCAGAAGGAGCTGCGCCGCCAGATCGCAGCAGTCAAGCGTGGCGATCACGTCGTGACGGCAGGTGGCATCCTCGGCGTGGTACAGCGCGCTCGCGAGGGCGCGCGCGAGATCGAAGTCGAAATCGCGCCAAACGTGCGCGTTCAGATCATGCGGGAAACTATCACGAGCATCGTCAAGCCGGAGGCGGCCAAGGGCACTAAAGCCCCTGCCGAGACGAAGGCGAACTGAACGCTGGGAGCCGGCTTACGCGGCCCCGAGCCGGGCCTCCGCGACTTCGTAGTTGGCAAGCTTGTCCAGCCAGTTTTGGATGTAATCGGGACGCCGGTTACGGAAATCGAGATAATAGCTGTGCTCCCAGACGTCGATCCCGAGTAGCACCTTACCCTCGCCGGTCGCCAGCGGATTGGCGCCGTTCGGCGTGCGCGTCACCGCAAGTTTGCCGCTTGCATTGAGCACGAGCCACCCCCAGCCGGAGCCGAACTGGCCGGCCGCCGACGCCTTGAATGCGTCCTTGAACGCCGCGACGGAGCCGAAATCGCCGATGATCTTCTTCTCCAGGCTGCCCGGGATGCCGCCGCCTTTCGGGCTCATCGCCGGCCAGAACTGCGTATGGTTCCAGTGCTGCCCGGCATTGTTGAACACCCCGGCCATGTTGGGCTTGTTGTGCGAAAGCCCGACGATCTCTTCGAGCGACTTGCCCTTGAGCTCGGGCATCTTCTCGACGAAACCGTTGAGCGCGTTGACATAACCCTGATGGTGCTTGTCGTGATGCAGTTCCAGCGTTTCCTGGCACATGCCGTGGGCCGCAAGCCCACTATGCGCATAGGGCAGGGCGGGAAGTTCGAAAGCCATGAGACATCTCCAATCGATGGGCATCACGGGCGGGCAGCGCGGCCTCCGATTATCCCTGGGTCGCACCGTCTCGCTTAGCTATGACCCATGAAAGGATGCGTCAAGACAGCGTCCTGCCCTCTTACGTTTGCTGTCGGGGGCAGCAAACGTAAGGCGAGAGAGAACCCACTGCAATTAAAGGGTAGTGTTCCGGATGAGCATGTTGATCATTGCTCAAAGGCGTTGCGGTCGGCGAACTGGCCGCCGATGCCGCCCGTTTTAAGCGCGCCGGCGGCGCTCGTCAGAACGCACGACCCGGACCGCTACCTGGCAACCCTGTTCGCCCCCGCCGCCGCGCGGGAAGCCTTGTTTGTGCTCTATGCCTTCAACCACGAAATCGCCCGCGCAGCGGAGGTCGCAAGCGAGCCTGACCTCGCGCTGATGCGCCTCGCCTGGTGGCGCGAGGTTGTCGAAGGTGCGCTCCGATATCACGAAGTCGCCACGCCACTCGTGGCCCTGATCGCCGAAGGCCGGCTCGAGCCGGCCAAGCTTCTCGCCCTGATTGCCGCGCGCGAGGATGAGGTCGAGCCCGACTTTCCAACCGTTGCCGCCTGGCGGGAGCATCTCTTCGCCGGGGCCGGCAGCCTCGCCGCGGCGGCCGGCCGGCTCCTGGGCGCTGAGGCGGAGCCGTCGCTCCTCCGCTTCGGGGCGGCCTACGGGGCGGCAGGAGTTCTGCGCAACATCCCCTTTCAGGCACGCCGTGGGCGCGTGCTGCTGCCGAAAGACCTGCTCGCCGCGCACGGGCTGTCAGCCGCCGCGGTCGCGGCGGTGCCCGCGGCGGCCTCCCTCCTTTCGGTGCGCCGCGTCTTGGCCGAGGAAGCGCAAAGCTGGCTCGCCGAGGCACGTTCTCTGCCGCTGCCGCGCGCCGCGTTGCCGGCGGCCCTGCCCGCTGTGCTCGCAAAAGGCGACCTCCGCCGCCTCGGATCGCCGCCACTCCACCGCGGCATCGGAGCAAGGCTTTCCATGCTCAGTGCGGCGGTGAGCGGCCGCATCTGAGCCTCCTTCGCACGGTCAGGCGAGCGGCGCGTTTGCCTCGCCCGCGCCCGATTCCCGGCCCTCGCTTTGCCGTCGGCCCGAACTGCCGTAACCTCGATGCCGCGCGCGAAAGGAAGTCACGGATGGTGCAACTGGCCGCCAATATCTCGATGATGTTCACCGAGGTCCCCTTCCTCGACCGCTTCGAGCGTGCGGCCAAAGCCGGCTTTAACGCCGTCGAATACCTCTTCCCTTACGAATTTCCCGCGCCGGAAATCGCCGCCCGGCTGAAGGACAACAAGCAGAGCCAGGTGCTCTTCAACGCCCCACCCGGGAACTGGGCGGCGGGAGAACGCGGGCTGGCGGCGGTGCCAGGGCGCGAAGCCGAGTTCCGCGAGGGCCTCTCGCGCGCGCTCGATTACGCCGCCGCGCTGCATTGCGGGCAGGTGCACGTCATGGCCGGCATCCTCCCGCCAGGCGTCAGCCATCTCACCGCGACCTCCGTCTACGCCGCCAATCTCGCTTGGGCGGCGCATGAGGCGGCGCGGGCAAAGGTGAAGCTTCTCATCGAGCCGATCAACCATCACGACATGCCAGGCTATTTTCTGAACACAACGCGCCAGGCAGCCGAGATCATCGCCGCCGTCGGCGCGGGTACAGTCGCCCTGCAGTTCGATATCTATCATTGCCAGATCACCGAGGGCGACGTGACCCGCCGGATGGCCAAGCTTCTGCCGCTGATCGCCCATATGCAGATCGCTGACGTGCCGGAGCGGCACGAGCCGGGCAGCGGCGAGATCGGCTGGGAGTACGTCTTCGGGCGGATCGACGCGATCGGCTACAGGGGCTTCGTCGGCTGCGAGTACCGCCCCGCCACGGCAACCGAAGCCGGTTTGGCTTGGCGCACGCGCTACCGGGTCTGACAAAGGCTGCGTAGGGTCGGTCCGCTGATCGGCTTCGCAGCGCCAGGGAGAAACAGACCGCCCGATCTATTTTCCTGGCTGAAATCACGAAATATGGGACTCGTGCGCGGTTTCTGATATCAAAGCGCCCGAGTTGCGATTCGGCTTCGAATCACGTACTCGTGAACCTAGTGGCCTGCCCCCTTGCGA
>JBOHMN010000463.1:0-3772 GCA_050730175.1 Acetobacteraceae bacterium
TTCGGAACTTGCCGAACAGCTTCAGGTCACCAAACAGGCGGTGAACGACGTGCTCCGCGATATGGAGGAGCTGGGCTACCTTACCCGCGTCCACGACCCGACCGATGGGCGCGCCCGCATCATTCGCCTCACTTCGAAGGGGCGGCACCTGGAAGCGGTTGTCTATGACGGGGCCCAGTCTGCCGAAAGCGCCATCGGCCAATTGCTCGGGCGAGAAGCCTTCGCAGATCTGCGCGACTCGCTGGAGAAAGTGGTACGCGGCATTACCGCGAACACGCTTTCGCATGCTGAGACGCCGGGTTCGATTCAGAGCAACCGTGCGACCTAGAGCAATGTCGCCCTGACCGGAATCGCGCGATGCCGGTCAGGGCGATGAAATTGCTCGAGATAGCAAACAGGGAGCATGTTCAGTCAACCTGAACATGCTCTAGCCGATCTTCACCGATTGGAGCTGGAGCAAGATGTAGGGCGGAAAACCGCGAGGCCCCCCATCGCGCTCGCGGGATGGAACTCGGGGCCGTGGCGGGCATTCCGTCACAGGCGGGAACCGCCCAAGCTCCCCGGCACCTCACGCGTGGCTCCCACTGCGTATCACCCAAGTCTCATCTCCGGCACTGATATCCTGCCCCCGGCGCTTGTTGCCCTCGGCAACAACCGTACGGCGATCAGCGGACACAATACTCGCAAGTCGATAAATAAGGCGGCATTGTTGGTTTGTACCTTCCCATGTACTTTGCTGTAGTGAGCGGCATGAAGCGAGATGGCCGCAGCTTTGATCACCGGACGCTGGAAGCAATTCGCCTGACGGCGGTGGAACGGGTGCGGGACCGTTTCGCGCCTGTCGTACCGAGCTGCTGTGCCTCGGCTCGCGCAAGAGCGTGGAATCGACTGTAGTTCGCTGCGATCAAGGGTTGAACTCGCGCGACTTCCGAGCAATCGTTCCGCCGCGCGGAGCGTCAGCGCCCGGGTATTTGACGTGGTCGATGAATGCGCGGAGTTTCGGCAAGACCTGACGTCTGTCAGGGTAATACAGAAAAACCCCAGGCGTTGTGACGGCGAAGGGCGTCAGTAGCGCCTGCAATCGGCCGTCGGCAATCGGCGCTCCGGCGACCGGACCGGGCACCTGTGCCAGTCCCACACCTCGGATCGCCGCTCCGAGGAGTGTGGGGTAGTCCCGCGCGATAAGCGGCCCGGAGACGACGACCTCGACCGTCTTGTTGCCGTCGAGAAACGGCCAGGGTGCGATCGACCCGTTCGACCGGCGGAGGCGCAAGCAGGCGTGCTCGCGCAGATCGTCAATCCGCTTCGGCTGCTTCCGCCGACGCAAATAATCGGGGCTGCCAACGACGACAAACGGGAACGGCGGTGTCAGCCGCACGACCACCATATCGGGTGCAATGACTTGGCGAAGACGGATACCGGCGTCGAAGCCTTCGGCCGCGAGGTCGACCAGTTGTTCGCTGGCGGCGATCTCCACCTCGACTTCGGGATACGCCTGGCAGAAGGATGCGATCAGCGGCTCGAGCAGGAGCGGCACCACAACGCGCGGCACCGCCAGGCGCAACAATCCAGCCGGCCGCTGTCCGAGTTCACGCGCGACCTCGCTTGCGGCGACGAGTTCCTCGAAGGCTGGCTTTGCGCGCGAAAGGAATCGTTCGCCGGCTTCGGTAAGACCGACGCTGCGTGTCGTACGGATGAAGAGCGCAGCGCCGACGCGCGCCTCGAGTGCGCGTATGGTCTGGCTGATGGCCGATGGCGTTACCCCGAGCTCCGCCGCCGCTTTGCGAAAACTGCGATGGCGGGCAACGCTCAGAAACGCCTCCACGCCGTCGAGCGCGCCCTGCCTGACTGTGAAGCGCTGCTTCATAGCCCGTGGAGATTAGCGCGGATAGTCGATCGCGGGAAGCGGTCGTACGTCGCGCTTGCAAAGCGGGAGTGACACCGATGCCGAACCCCGAGATCCGCGCCAATCAATGGCGCAACGCGATGCGAGATATAACGTTATCCAGGCGGAACATGATCCGGGCGGCGGGCGCGCTCACCCTCGCTGCCGCATTTGCGGAGCCGTTCGAGGCCGTGGCCGCTGAACCCAGCAAGGTTGGTCCGGAGCCGACAGCCTGGGTGGATTCGGCGATGCCCGAGGTAACGCATCGCATGATCGAGACAAACGCCATCCGCTTGCACGTCGCCGAGCAGGGGGAAGGTCCGCTCATCGTCCTCTGCCACGGCTTTCCCGAATGCTGGTATTCCTGGCGCCATCAGCTCCCGGCGCTGGCGAAGGCCGGCTTCCGTGCGGTGGCACCAGACTTGCGCGGCTATGGGCGAAGCGACCGTCCCGAGGAAGTGGAGAAGTATACGATTCTCCATGACATCGGCGACATCGTGGGTCTCGTCGACGCTCTGGGTGCCCGGCCGGCGGTGATCGCCGGCCACGACATCGGCGCGACGATAGCCTGGCAAGCGGCGCTTCTGCGCCCCGATCGTTTCCGTGCCGTTATCGCGCTTAGCGTGCCGTTCCGGCCGAGGGCATTTGGCGGCTCGGTGCCGCCAACGACGCTCATGCCGCGGAACGAGGATGCGGTGTTCTACCAGCTCTTTCTCCAAACCCCCGAGGCTGAGGCGGCGCTTGAGCGCGACTTGCGTCGCACCTTCCGTTCTCTGCTCTACTCACTCTCGGGCGACAGGCCGCGGACCGTCGGCGGCGGAGGGTTTGCTGGCGGGATGGTGCCCCGGAAGGGTCCTTCCTTAACCGATCCGGCGGCGTTGCCGAGTTGGGTCACAGAGTCCGACATCGATGTTTACGTCGCGGAATTCACGCGGAGCGGGTTCCGCGGTCCCCTCGCCTGGTGGCGTAACATCGATCGCAGCTGGGAGCTGCTGTCTCCGTTCGCCGGAGCGGCGGTGACCGTTCCCGCGCTCTACATCGCGGGCGACCGGGATTTTGTACCCACTGTCTTTTCCCAGTTCATTATGGAGCAGCCGGCGATGGTTCCCAAACTTCGACCGACGATCATGCTGCCGGGCTGCGGCCATTGGACCGAGCAAGAACGTGCGCCGCAGGTCAGCGCTGCCATGATCGACTTCCTTCGGAACTTGTAAGCGAGGACGAGAACGCGGCCATCGGGGAACGGCAATGTGTTCGCCGCCCTTGGTGTCGGCGGTTTCTTGGTTCAAAAAGCGGACTGTGAAGTTCCGCTTCACAAGCCGTCCACATTATTCCGAATAGTGGATCCCGGGAAGCGGTCATACGTCCTATCCACAACTCGGAAGTCACCCCGATGCCAAACCTCGACATCCGCGCTACCCACGAGATTTCTTTGGGAAACCTTGCAATGACGGATATCCTTGATGACGTGCGCGACCACTACCGCGCGACGGGCCTGACCGAACGCTTGAAGACGGCGCTCATGGCTTTCGGGCCGGAGGATCAGCTTCTCACGCTCGAACAACTGAGCGCCCTCGACCAGTTTCACACGAGCGGGCTCGCTGCGACCGCCGAGCTTGCCAAGTTGTCTCAGATTAGCGCCGATATGTCGGTTCTGGACGTCGGCGCGGGAGTCGGGGGGCCGGCACGTTTTCTGGCTGCGACGTATGGTTGCCGGGTTACGGGTGTCGATCTCAGCGAGCCATTCGTGGATGCTGCGCGATATCTGACCGAGCGCACGGGACAGAGCGGGCGAGTGTCGTTCCAGACCGCCAGCGCGCTGGAACTTCCCTTTGACGATGGCCGCTTCAACGTCGTGTTGCTGCAGCACGTGGCGATGAATATTGC
>JBOHMN010000464.1:0-5961 GCA_050730175.1 Acetobacteraceae bacterium
GCAACAACCTGGCTGGTGTGTTCTGGTCCGCCGGCCACATCGACGAGGCCATCCGCCTGAACGAGCAGATCCTCAAGCAGAGGGAGGCCAAGCTCGGACCCGACCACCCCCACACGCTCATTTCCCGCAATAACCTGGCCTTGGCGTATTGGTCCGCCGGCCGCACCGCCGATGCCATCCGCTTGCACGAGCAGACTCTCAAGCAGAGAGAGTCCAAGCTCGGAGCCGACCACCCCGATACGCTTACCTCCCGCAACAACCTGGCCGAGGCGTACAGGTCCGCCGGCCGCAACGCCGAGGCCATCCCCCTGCACGAGCAGACCCTCAAGCAGATGGAGGCCAAGCTCGGAGCCGATCACCCCGATACGCTCAACTCCCGCAACAACCTGGCCTTGGCGTACGAGTCCGCCGGCCGCAGCGCCGACGCCATCCGCCTGCACGAGCAGACCCTCAAGCAGATGGAGGCCAAGCTTGGAGCCAACCACCCCGACACGCTCACCTCCCGCAACAACCTGGCCAATGCGTACTGGTCCGCCGGCCGCACCGCCGAGGCCATCCGCCTGCACGAGCAGACCCTCAAGCAGAGGGAGGCCAAGCTCGGACCCGACCACCCCAACACGCTCCTCTCCCGCCACAACCTGGCCAATGCCTACGATCAAGCCGGAGAGTTCGCCAAGTCCGAGCCGCTCTACCGCACTGCCCTCGAACAGACACGCAAACGCTTCGGTGCCGAGGATGCACGCACGGCGGCGCGGATGACGTCGTTGGGAACAAACCTGCTGCATCAGCACAAATACGCCGACGCCGAGCCGCTGTTGCGCGACTGTCTTAAAGTCCGTGAGAGCAAACAGCCCGACGCCTGGACGACCTTCAACACGCGCTCGCTGCTCGGCGGCGCGCTGTTGGGTCGGATGAAATACGCTGACGCCGAGCCGCTGCTGCTGTCCGGCTATCAGGGCATGAAAGCACGCGACAAGACCATCCCGGCGCAGGGCAAGATTCGTGTGACCGAGGCGCTGCAACGCCTGGTGCAACTGTACGAAGCGACCGGCAAGAAAGAGGAAGCCGACAAATGGCGCAAGCAACTCGATGAGGCCAAGAAGGCCGCCGCAAAGGAGGGATCGAAGAAGTAGAAACTCACAGCGGAGCGTAGCGGACGATTCCCGGCACGCAGTCGAAGTCGGCGTCGTTGCTAGCGAGGTTGGTCAGGCCGTTCGCTTGCATGACGGCGACGATCAGGGCATCATCGCTAAGCAGGCCCGTTTGCCGGCTTAGCAGGGCCGCCGTGGCGATCAAGGGTTCCGGAATGGTCAGGATTTGAATGCCCAGCTTGGGAACTTCGAGGATCGCTTGATGAAACGTGCTGAGTTGTTTCACCGCCGAGGGATCTTGACGCAGATGCTGCACCACCTTGGATGTCCAACCGAAGCGAGCGGAGGCTTCAAAGGTCATCAAATGGTGTGCGACGTCGCTGAGTACGGCGGTTGAGGTGTAAGCGGGGAGCATCTGCTGCTCGATGCGGCGAACCAGCTGGTTGCACGAGGGACCACAAAGTGGATGCGGAGCGAAGTGATAGACCAAGATGTTGGCATCCAGGAACACCGCTTCGCCATCGGCCAGATCGGCGAGGATCATACGGACTCCAAGCGGTCGCTATCGGCCTCTTGGAAGAGACGATCGAACGCGGCCGTATCTCCAGACCAACCGATCATGCCGTAGGTTTGATCGGCAACGCTGGCGGCCCGACGAATGGTCAGCTGAACTTGTTCCCTTTCCTTCAGTGGCAGCGGTTCGGCCGGCTTGAGGAGGCCGTTTTCGTAAATCGCTTCGACGGTGAATGGCATGGCGGATACTCTCCTGACGGAAGACCACTAAGCACCAAGTCATTGTAGGCGAGGAGATGAATGAATCCCAGAGGAGACGCGACGAAAGCAAAGAACGGCGTCCGCTGGGACTTGGGCAAAGATCATGGCGACTCCAGAATGCTGAATTCGTCGTCCTCGGCAATGCGGCGGTCAACGGCGCCGCCGACCAACCTTCCAACTCCGGCGGCGGCGTGGCGGTCAGCGTCGCTCCGCCACGCATGCGCATGACCGCCGAGGCCGAGATGAACGATTACGTTCTCAAACGCCGCACCCTCGTCATTCGCCATGTCAGCGGCGATCGCATCGTCGCGCTGCTGGAAATCGTTTCGCCGGGCAACAAGGCATCGCGGCACGGCCTGCGTTCGTTCATCGAGAAAGCGGTCGAGGCACTGTATCGCGGCTATCACTTGCTCGTTCTCGATCTGTTCCCGCCCACCCCGCGCGACCCCAACGGCATCCACGCAGCTATTTGGGCCGAGTTCAGCGATACGTCGTTCGAGCTGCCGGCCGGCGAGCCGCTGACTTTGGCGGCGTATTCAGCCGGTCCGCGAAAGCGTGCCTATGTGGAACCAACGGCGGTGGGGCGGGAGTTGATCGACATGCCGCTATTCCCGGAGGATGAGATCTACGTCAACGTGCCGCTGGAAGTGACGTATCGGGCAGCCTATCGCGGCGTGCCGCGGCGGTGGCAGCGCGTGCTGGACGCTCCATAGCCCTGAGCTAAAACGCCGTGCCGTCTAAAGCGTTGGGGAGAGGATTCCGCCGCTCCGTTAGAGGGAAAAGCCATGCCGATCCACGGCTGGACTCGCGTCGCGGCGGAGATCTTTCACGCCTTTCATCACGATTGGATCACCGAGATGGCGCGGGCCTTGAACGGCGGCTTGCTGCCGGACGATTACTATGCGTTGCCAGAACAGATAGTCCGGACACGTCCCAAAAGCGAATTTCGTGCGGAAACGGATGCGGAGTTCTATCGCCGCAAGAAGAGTTCCATTGTCGTGCGCCACGTCAGCGGCGACCGCATCGTGGCGATGCTTGAGGTCGTTTCACCCGGCAACAAGGCGAGCCGGCACGCCCTGCGGGCTTTCGTGGAAAAAGCCTGTGAATTACTCGAACATCGCATCCACCTGCTCTTCATCGATCCCTTTCCTCCGGGACCGCGCGATCCCAACGGAATTCACGCGGCCATCTGGGCGGAGGTGCAGGACGAGCCATTTGAGTTGCCGAAGGACAAACCGTTGACACTGGCGGCCTATGAGTGCGATTTGACAACGCGAGCCTACATCGAAGCGCTCGCCGTGGGCGATCCGCTTGCCGACATGCCCTTGTATCTGGAACCCGGTGGCCACGTCCTGGTGCCGTTGGAGGCTACTTATCAAACCGCCTTCGCGGGCATGCCGCGACGATGGCGGACAGTCCTGGAATTACCCGCGCAACCCTGAGTGGCCGCCGATCCCTTTTCAACGCATTAGATGCGTCCCGCCAACTCCTCCGCCTCGGAAACCATCCCATCGAGCAGTCGCAATCCTAGTTCCCAGAAACCCGGGTCATTGACATCGACGCCGAGCTTGCCGAGCAACACATGCGGCGCGTCCGAGCCGCCCGAAGAGAGCAGCTCCAGATAACGCGGCACGAACGCTGGGCCGTCCTGCTTGTACTTCTGCACCAGCGCCAGCACCAAGAGTTCGCCGAAGGCATAGGCATAGCAGTAGAACGGCACGTGCACGAAATGGCCGATGTACGACCACCACCAGCCGTAGCCGTCGGTTAGCCGTACCACGTCGCCGTGCATCGGCCGATTCTCCGCCAACCATAGCTCGTTGATTTGTTCCGTCGTCAGTTCGCCGCGCTCGTGACGGGCCTGGTGCAGCGATTGCTCGAAGCGTGTCAGCACCACTTGGCGGAACACCGTGGCGAAGCTGTCCTCAATCTTGCCGCACAGCATGGCCAACCGGATACGCGGTTCGGCGTAGCGCTGCCGCAAACGCTGAAAGGTCAACATTTCGCCGAAGACGCTGGCCATCTCCGCCGTCGTCAGCGGCGTATCGCATTGAAGAGAACCCACGCCGCGCTACAGGTAATGATGAAGACCGTGGCCGAGTTCGTGAGCCAGAGTCAACACGTCGCGAAACTAATCGGTTAAGATCATCAGGATGTACGGATGTACGCTGGGTACGGTGCTGCTGCTGAAGGCGCCGCCGCGCTTGCCGTCGCGCAGCTCGGCATCGATCCAGTTTTTCTCGAAAAATTCGCGGACGATTGAGCCGGCGCGTGGACTGAACGCCTCATAGCTCTCTTGAACGATGTTTTGCGCCGTCGGCCAATCGCACGCCGGCATGTCCGGAAATAGCGGAGCATAGCGATCGTAATCGTAGAGGGAATCGACGCCCAACAAGCGACCCTTGAGGCGATAATAGCGCTGCACGGTGCCGTGATAGCGCTCCGCGGCGGTCATCAAGGCATCGACGACGGAAGGGCTGATCTCGTTGGCGAGATGGCGCGGCCCCATTGGATTGTCGAAGTGCCGTAGGTTGCAATCGGAGCGATGATCGAGAACCAGCGTGTTCATGAGATAGGTCAACAGCCGGGCATTGTCGCGCAAGCCGCGCGTCAAGCCTTCGGCGGCGGCCCGGCGCACGTCGCGCTCGGCGTCGTAGAGGTAGGCGTTGATCTGCTGCAACGACAGTGTTTCGCTCCGGCCGGCATGCTCGAAGGGAAAGCGCAGCGAGGCCACCGATTCATCGAACAGGCGCACGAAGGCGGCGCGGCCGGTGACCGCTTTTTCTTCGAGGATTTTCTCTTCCGGTTCGCTCAGGTAGTGAGGACGCCAAGCGCGTTTCTGCTCCAGGTAATGCCGATAACGCGCCAGCGACGGCTCGGCCAGCAGGCGCTCGGCGGCATCGTCGGCGACCTTGACCCATTCGAGATCGAAAAAGATAAGATGTTTGTTGATGATGGTGCGCTGTTCGCGCGTGCGGGCCAGCAGAGCGCCGCGCGGAGGATCGTCGGTCTTGGCGGCGTGCAACAGACCGGCGTAGATGATCGGCTTGTCCATCTGCTCGTACAGTCCTTCCAGTTCGCGCGCGGCGGCGAACAGGACATCGGCGGCGGGACCGCCGGGCACGTCGATCTTGCCGCGATAGGTGGACTCGAAGGCTTGCCCTCGCTTCCGAGCGGCGTCGAGATCGCGGCCGATCTTGGCATCGTCCGCGCCGGCGTAGAGGTCGGCGAGATCCCAGGCGACGCCCTCGGCGCTGCCGCGGGGACAAGCATTCAGGACGGCGGTGTCATTGGCGGACATAGCGTAATCCTTAAATCCCAAATCCCAAATCCCAAATCCCAAATTCCAAAAGCAATTCAAAGGCATAATATCAAACAGGATGCTCCCCGTCCGATTTTGGGATTTGAGATTTGAGATTTGAGATTTGGGATTTGGGGTTTTTTGGCATGACGTTATTCGCGGGTCTACTGGCGATCGCCGCGGTCATCTGGGCCATCGCCCGCCGCGTGGATGTGCGTTTGACGCTGTTGTTGGCGGCCTTGGCATTGGGCTGTTCGGCTGGCCGGCCGGATGTCATCGTGCAAAAGTTCCTGACCACCTTGGTCAACGAGCAGTTCGTCATTCCCCTCGCTTGCTCGCTCGGATTCGCCTACGTACTGCGGCAAACCGGCTGCGATCGGCACCTCGTTCATGTTCTGGTGCGGCCCATGCGGCGAGTGCGGCCGCTGTTGATTCCGGGCGCCGTACTCGTCGGCGTCCTGGTGAACGTCCCTGTCATCAGTCAGATGAGTACGGCGGTGCTGGTGGGCACGGTGCTTGTGCCGCTGTTGCGGACGGCACGGATTTCTCCCGTCACCATCGGAGCGGCGCTGCTGCTCGGCTCGTCGATGGGCGGCGATTTGCTGAACCCCGGAGCGCCGGAAGCGCGCACCGTCAGCGAGGCCGCCCAGGTGCCGTTCTCGGCCGATCGCTGGATCGTCCACGCGCTGCCTCTGTTAACCGTCGAACTGCTCGTGGCGACGGTGGTTTTCTGGCTGCTGAGCCTGCGCGGCGAAGCCAAACTGAGCCGCGACCGTCAGGGAGCGAAGTCTTCTC
>JBOHMN010000465.1:0-7502 GCA_050730175.1 Acetobacteraceae bacterium
GCGTTCTACGTGAGCGGGACACGGCCGGGTGTCGCAACCGCGAGACAGGTGCAGGGCAAGGCGCTTTCCTACAACAACATCAACGATACCGACGCCGCTTACGAGTGCGTGGCCGAGTTCATGGAACCGAGCGTCGCTATCATCAAGCATGCCAATCCGTGCGGTGTGGCGAGCGCCGATTCGCTTGCCGCGGCGTGGGAGCTGGCGCTCCGCTGTGACCCGGTTTCCGCATTCGGTGGTGTGGTCGCCGCGAACCGGACGCTCGACGCGGAAACGGCGCGCCGGATCGTTGCCATTTTCACGGAGGTTGTCATCGCGCCGGACGCGAGCGACGAGGCGAAGGCGATTCTCGCCCGGAAGCGGAATGTCAGGTTGCTGCTGGCGGGGCGGGTCCCGGATGCGGCGGAGGCGGGACTTGCCTTTCGCAGCGTGGCAGGCGGCTTTCTGGTGCAGACGCGCGATAATGGGCGGATCGGGGCGAACGATCTCAAGGTCGTGACCAAGCGGGCGCCGAGCGCTGTGGAGATCGCGGATTTACTGTTTGCCTTCCGGGTCGCGAAGCATGTCCGCTCGAACACGATCGTCTATGCCAAGGGACGCGCCACAGTCGGGATCGGCGCGGGGCAGATGAGCCGGGTGGATGCGGCGCGGATCGCGGCATGGAAGGCTGCGGAGGCAACGCGGGCGGCGGGGCTTTCGACGCCACTCACGGCGGGCAGTGCAGCGGCTTCGGATGCCTTCTTTCCCTTTGCCGACGGGCTCGAGGCGATTGTCGAGGCCGGTGCGACGGCGGTCATCCAGCCGGGTGGCTCGATTCGTGACGCCGAGGTGATCGAGGCTGCGGATCGGGCCGGGATGGCCATGGTGTTCACCGGCATGCGGCATTTCCGCCACTGAGCGAAGCGGGGCAGCAGGCGCGGCCATTCCTGGAGAACGGCGGCCGGCCGATGCCCATCGTGGGCGTTGCGACCGCAGCGTGACAGCCCGATCATGAGGATGCGACCGATCTCGCGGCACGCAGCGCGTGCCCTGGCTATGCGGCGGACCTGAGGCCCGCGCAGGTTCCAGTTGCGGCTTCTTTGAAGCCACGGGCAACTTCGTACCCGGCGCACGTCGCGAAGAAGACAAGGCCCGGCCCCTGAGGCACGCAACATTGATCGACGGCGGACACACGGCAGTAGAGGTCAGGACGCCGCCGGAATGGTGGCGGGCCTGGAGATCGTCTGATGGATCAGAGGAGGAGGGCCCATGTTTCATCGCGGCCGGAACGCCCCGTGACGCCCGCGTCTCGAGAACGGTCTCACGTAGTGTTGTTCATCTGACAACCGACGCTCTGGCCCCGCCACATCCAACCCCAGCTTTTTGGATGCTTCCCAGCATGGCTCGACATCTTTTTGACCCTCCGCGCTCCGATGTGCTGCACCTCGATGAGGCGGAGCAGACCCAGCGTGTCCGCCACACCGCGCCGCGCGCAGCGGTCATTCTTGAAGTGGTCCGTGAGGAAGGTGAAGCCGACCTCAAGCGCAATCCTGTTGCGCTGATCGGCAACACGATCGGCGGCGTTTCCCTGGTTGCACTGCTGGACCTCGTGCCGCTCGCGCAGGATTTCCGGGAATGAGCTAGTGCCACCAGCGGCCTGCGAGGACGGCGCCGCGGCAGGAGAATCGATGCGCGGCGTGCATTTTCTCTCCGAGCACGTCGGTGAAGGTGAAGTCTCCCTCCTCGATCGCGAGCAGGGTGGCATCGCCGAGCAGGCCAGGCTTCAGGGTGCCGCGATCGGTGAGGCGGACCGCGCGCGCCGCATTGGCCGTCACGGCGCAGATGATCTGGTCGAGCGGCATTCCGAGATGGAGGAATTTCGCCATCGTTTCGAGCAGATTGAAGGCCGGCCCGTCGATCGAAAGTACGTGCACATCGGAGGAGATGACGTCAGGCAGGAAACCTTCGTGCAGCATCGCCATGGCGGTTGCGAAGCCGAACGAGCCGGAGCCATGGCCAATATCGAAGATCACGCCGCGACGACGCGCCGCCAGCACGTCGGCCGCCACGGAAGCGTCGGGAGCAACCGGAGCATTCGGCCAGGGGCGAAAGCAATGCGTGAGAATATCGCCCTGGCGAAGACGCTGCATCACCTCGTGGCGCGCAGGCGGCGGATTGTCGAGATGGGTCATCAGCGGCAAGCCAACCTCCTCCGCGACGTCGAGAGCAATGTCCATCGGGGCAATCCCGGAGTTGCCTGAACCCGATCGTCCGAGCCGAACCTTGATGCCGACGACGAGATCGGCATGCTCGCGCGCCGCATCACGGCAGGCAACGGGATCGAGCAGGCGGAGCTCGGCCGATTCGGGAATCATGAAATAGCGGCTGAATGCGAAGATTCCCGGGAAAGAGATGTGCAGGAAAGGAAGAATACGAACTTCGGCCCGCTCGATCACGTGGCGGCGGAAGCCTCTGATGTTGGCTGCTCCGGCGGAGCCGGCATCGATCAGGGTCGTGATGCCGCAGGGCTTCGCGTAGGCATCAGGATCGACACCGAGAGAGGTCCCGCCCCAATAGACATGAGTGTGCAGATCGATCAAACCCGGCACCACGAGCAGGCCGGAAACGTTGCGCCGCTCGGCAGCCTCGCCGAGATCGTGGCCGACCGCAGCTACCTTGCCGGCGGAGAACGCAACGTCGGCAACGGCGTCGAAGTCCTGCGCGGGATCGATCACCCGCCCGCCTTGCAACACGAGATCATGCATCAGCTGGCCCTCCGCCGTATTTCAAGAGTGACACATCGCGCACTATCACCGGATTTCCGGCGGCTCACGTCAAGGCAAGGATTGCAAGGATCGGGTGGGCGGCGAGAGAGCGCTTGCAGCGCGAGTGTGCCGATTCCGACGCTAGTATCTCACGAATGGAGCCCTGTCGCGGCACACCAGCACTTTGTTTTCAGTGCTCTGGCTGGCCAACGCGTTTTCAGCTTGGCTCGAGCGGGATACCCGTAAGTTCCGACATTGCGCTCGCAAGGCCGGGAGCAGACGCAAGGATCGGCGCACCGCGTGCGAGCCCACCCTGGCTGAGGAAAGGGCTGACGCGGCCGCCGGCTTCCCGCACGATCAGGAGACCCGCCAGGCAGTCCCATGCATTGATGTGCAGCTCTGCGTAGGCGTCGGAGCGGCCGTCGGCCACATAGGCGAGCCCGAGTGCTCCGGAGCCGCCGCGTCTGACCGCCGCACCCGCGGACAGAACGCGCGTCAGGAGTTCAAGATAGCGCGTATTGGCAACGCGCGTGGACCAGCCGATCTCGACGGTTGCGTCGTGCATGCTCGCGGTCGGCGCCGCCGTAATGGGGCGGCCATTGCGTGTGGCGCCGCGGCCGGCTCTCGCGACATAGAGCTCGTTCCGCACGGGATCGAGAAGTGCGCCGAGCGTCATCCGCCCGCCTGTCAGAAGCGCAACCGAGACGCAGAATTGTGGCAGGCCCCGCACGAAGTTTGCGGTGCCGTCGATCGGATCGACGACCCAGAGAGGATCGCCCGTGGTGCCACCGGTCTCCTCGCCGAGGAAAGCGTCGTGAGGGAAGGCGCCGAGCAGCCGCTCCTTGAGCAGCTCCTCGACGGCAGTGTCGGCGGCACTGACAAAGTCTTGCGGACCCTTGCTGGCGACGGCGAGCCGCGCGGGCTCGGCCAGGAACGCCCGCACGCTGCTTCCGGCCGCTTCTATTGCCGCCCTTAGCACCTGCTCGCGGGCCTCGATGTCGCTCTCCGTCACGTCATTCTCCTCTACGCGCCCGCCAGTCTGCATTTCTTTGCCGATGCACGGCGGCGATCGCCGATCTGATGCGAAGCTGCGCGCCGAGCGATGACGGCGAGGCTTTCCGCGTGCGGGATCTCGGCAATTCCCGCCTTACGCCCCTCACCCCGTCCGGCGACGTTGCCGTGGCCGAAGATGGCCCAGATCCCGGCAAAGAGCGGCACACGCGTACCATCGTGCGTGGTTTGCTGCTGCGCCATCGAGCGAATCAGCACGCGTGCAGCGGTCAACCGCTGGTGCTCATGGCGCAAATCCTCCCGGAGGTGGCCACATTCCGGGAGGCGGCCTGTCTCTGCGCCGAGAATTCCCACCATTGCAGCGAGGCTGCAAGGCAGCCAGCATGAACGGCCCATGCCAAGTGAGGGCGCCAGTCGGGCGAACAGATGCGGAACAGGAACATTATTCGAACGAGCAACGTTTCGCACTGCCCGGCGTTCCTTAAGGCGTCTGGTCTACCGACAGGAAACCCGGGGTTCCCATGCGGGCTTGAACAGCGGAGCCTCTGCCGGCGTTACCCCCGGTCCCGCAAGGGCATGGCCGGCGCCTGCCGCTTGTCGGTCAGACGGCTTTCTTGAGAGAAGGTGATGCTTTGAAACGGACGGTCTTGCCCGCCTTGACCCGGATCGACTCGCCAGTTCGGGGATTGAGCCCCTTGCGCGCCCTGGTCTTGCGCACGGTAAAGGTTCCGAAGCTCGGCAACTTGAACTTGCCGGTCTTCTTCAGTTCCCTCACCACGGCCGCCATCAGTTCGCCAGCGGCACGATTGGCCGCGACTCCGGAGAGGTCGGCCGACTCCTGGAGTACCTGGGCTATGAAAGCTTTCGACATTGCATCCTCTGTTTTCGGTGAGCGTGCCACGAGGTCGCGTGGGCTTCGCCAAACTTCGCTTTCGGTTACGGCGCTTCGCAAAAACCTGCGCCGGCCGAGCCTTCTAGGTCAAGCTAAGTGATTCGGCTAGAGCCTTCCAGACAAATTTTTTGGTAACAACCATGCCCCCTGCCGCGACCGAGTCTGCCGACGCACGCTTTGCCGAACTCGATGCCTTGCCGCCCGAGAGTGCACTTGCCGTGCTTTGGGAATCCCAGCTTGCCGCGGTCGCGGCCGTCGGCCCCGCCTTGCCGGCGATCGCGGCGGCAGCGCGTGCGACGGCCGACCGACTGGGAACTTCGGGCCGGCTTGTCTATGCGGGCGCCGGCACATCGGGGCGCATCGCAGTCCAGGATGGGGCAGAGCTTTTTCCGACCTTTGGCTGGCCTGTCGCGCGCACCCTCCTTTTGCCGGCGGGCGGCAGCGAGGCTCTTTTGCGCGCGGTCGAGAGCACCGAGGATGACGCCGCCGCTGGCCGGGCGGCGGTGCAAGCAAACGCCATCGGCAGTCTGGATGCGGTGATCGGGCTCGCAGCGAGCGGCACGACACCGTACACCCTCGCCCTGATCCAGAGCGCGCGAGAGAGAGGCGCACTGACCATCGGCATCGCCAATAGCCCTCGAACGCCGCTGCTTGCCGCCGCCGAATTTCCTGTACTGGCCGAGACCGGCGCGGAACCGATCGCGGGATCGACCCGCCTCAAAGCGGGCACGGCGCAGAAGGCAATTCTCAATCTCCTCTCCAGCCTGCTCATGATGGAGCTCCATCGCGTCTATCGCGGCAGAATGGTCGATCTCGAGATCACCAGCGCCAAGCTGCACGGGCGAGCCGTACGCACGATCGTGGATCTCGCCGACGTCGAAGAAGCCGAAGCAGAAGGGCTGCTCAGTGCCGCCTGCGGAAACGTGAAGCGCGCACTACTGCTCGCGCAGGGGTTGCAGCCGGAAGTTGCAGAGAGCCTGCTCGCGCGCCAGCGCGGTAACCTGCGCGCGGCCCTCGCTGAACTCGGCCGGGTGATGCGTGCGAAACAAATGTGACCGGGTGGGCGTTTAGTTTCTGAATCGTAATCCCCGCGCGTCGGAAAGCCGCAGCGATTCGGGTCCGCTGGCCAGGGCGGATCGCGCTTGACTGGAACCCGAGAGCGGTGCCCGGAGCGCGTGAATCCGCTCGACCAGATAAAGTAGCGCATGCTCAGGTTGGCTGAGCACGCGCTTCATTGTCTGCAGTCAAGCGCTCGCTTGCGAGACGAACTTGGTGACGAGATAGCTTTCGACCGCCTCGAGCCCGCCTTCCGAGCCGTAACCCGAATCCTTGACACCGCCGAATGGCGCCTCAGGCAGCGCAAGCCCGTGATGGTTGATCCCGATCATGCCGCTCTCTACCGCGCCCGCAATTGCGTTCGCGGTTTTCGCGGAACGGGTATAGGCGTAGGCGGCAAGCCCGTAGGGCAGCCGGTTGGCTTCGGCAACCGCCTCGTCGAACTCCCGGAAGGGGGTGATCATCGCCACCGGGCCGAACGGCTCTTCGTTCATTGCGCGCGCGGTCTTCGGCACATTGGTGAGCACGGTCGGCTCGAAGAAATAGCCCTTGTTGCCGATCCGCTTGCCGCCCGTGACGACCTCGGCGCCCTTCTGCACCGCATCTGTAATGAATCCTTCCATCGCTGTCACGCGCCGTTCATGCGCCAGTGGGCCCATCTGGGTCGCCGGGTCGAGGCCATCACCGACCTTCAACTTCCTGGCGGCAGCGGTGAAGCGGCTGACGAAATCGTCGTACAACTTCTCCTGCACGAGAAAGCGCGTCGGCGCGATGCAGACCTGCCCCGCGTTGCGGAACTTGTTGGCGGAGAGAATCCTGGTTGCCGCGTCGAGGTCGGCGTCCTCGAAGACGATCGCGGGGGCGTGCCCGCCGAGTTCCATCGTGATCCGCTTCATGTGTGCCCCGGCCATCGCCGCGAGCTCTTTGCCGACCGCGGTCGAGCCGGTGAAGGAGACCTTGCGCACCAGCGGATGGGGGATGAGATAGCTCGAGATTTCCGCCGGTACCCCGAAGACAAGATTGATGACGCCGGGCGGGACCCCTGCATCGATATAGGCGCGCACCAGTTCGGCGCACGAAGCGGGAGTCTCTTCGGGCCCTTTGATGATGATCGAGCAGCCGGCGGCGAGTGCTGCCGAGATTTTGCGCACCGCTTGGTTGATCGGGAAGTTCCAGGGCGTGAATGCGACGGCGATGCCGACCGGTTCCTTGATGACGAGCTGATAGACGCCGGGGGTACGCGCCGGAATGACACGCCCATAGGTCCGGCGTGCTTCCTCGGCGAACCATTCGATGACATCAGCGGCAACCAGCGTCTCGCCCTTGGCTTCGGCGACCGGCTTGCCCTGCTCGGTGGTCATGATGCGCGCGGTTGCGTCCACCCGGTCACGCATGAGCCCGGCTGCCTTGCGCATGATCTTGGCGCGGTCGTTTGCGGAAATTCGGCGCCACGTCTCGAAACCCTTGGCGGCGGCGGCGAGCGCGCGGTCGAGATCCGCGGCCTCTGCGCGTGCGACATTGCCGATTGGCTCGCCGCTCGCGGGATTAATGATCGCGATCGTCTTGCCTGCCGCACTCCCGCTCCAGGCGCCGTCGATGAACAACGAGACATCGGAATACATCATCGTGACCTTCCGGAATTTATGGAAAGGGCTCCGGCCCTCTCCCCGATGCCCGCATCATGCCTCCGGGCGGCAGGCCGGTCGAGGGGAGTAGAGATAACCGCCCGCGGAGGACGGTGCCTTGCCCGGGATTTGCGGCTATCAACGGGAAATGCCAGCAACCGTACCGTTGCCGCC
>JBOHMN010000466.1:0-7020 GCA_050730175.1 Acetobacteraceae bacterium
GAACAGTTCCGCCACCAGCGCCCGCCCCGCTTCCGGATCCATCCCCGCGACGTCGCGGGCCCAGCGCCCGACGTACAGCGCCTTGCGACCCGTGCGCGGATGCGTGCGGACGATCGGATGCAGTACATCCGGGCGCTCACGCTTCTGTTCCTCGGTCAGGGGCGGCAGGTGCGGATAGTATATCTTGTGCATATCGATCCGGCTGAAGCGCGTTTTCCGTCCGGAGATGCGGTCCTGCATGGCTGCGGGCAATGCCGCGTAGGCGGCATACATATCCGCGTACAGCGTATCGCCGCCTTCGCGCGGGATCTGCAGCGCATATAGCAATGACCCGGCATTCGGGATCCGCTTGTCCTCGCCATCCGTATGCCATCCCATCCCGGCATTCCTGAGGCCCAACGCCTTGCCTCCTTCCTCGGCGTTGGTCAGCACCATGATCTCCGGGTTGCCGGGCAGGTTGAAGTGCAAAGGGGTCATGATGTGCAAGGGGCCGAAGCGGCGAGTGAGGGCGATGTGCTGCCCGGGTGTCATATTGAGGTCGCGGAAAATCAGGAAGCTGTGCCGGAACCATGCCTGTTCGATCCGGCGGAACTCCGGTTCCTGAAGCTCCTCCGAAAGATCGAGGCCCAGCACTTCCGCACCGAACCCGCCTTCGAGTGGGCTTATCCGGACATCACCTCTGCTCGTTGCAACCATGCTACCCTCCGACGTTTCACGTCGCCCGGAGCGACTCCTCCCGGTCAACGATGACCCACGCGTCGTCGACGCCGAACCACACGCTCACGCTCGCGCCTGGAGCGGGCGGGGGCGTACCAGCATTAACCGTTTCCATAACGGCGGAGCTTCCGTCCGCCAGTCGCAACCAGATCTCGATACGATTCCCGGAGTATACCGTGTGGTCGACGTCCGCCGCCCAGGTCGAGACGCCGTCCGGTGCGCGGCCGTTCGCGGCAAACCGCAGCCGCTCGGGCCGTATGGTGAGCAATACGTCGGGTCCGGTGCCGGCCGGCACGCGCGCCGCGGCCATACCCGCCCCGGTCCGTATACTGGCTATGCCATCCCCGTCCGGCGCCGTCGCGAGCCGTCCCCGAACAACGTTTGTACTGCCGATGAATTCCGCGACGAACCGGCTGGCGGGCCGCTCGTAGATTTCCGCTGGGAGGCCGATCTGCTCGATCCGGCCCGAACGCATCACGGCGACGCGGTCCGACATCGTGAGGGCCTCGGTCTGGTCGTGCGTGACGAAGACCGTCGCAATACCCAGATGCCGCTGCAGTTGGGCGATTTCGGACCGCAGTTCCTCGCGGAGTTTCAGATCCAGGCTGGAGAGCGGCTCGTCCAGCAGCAGCATGGCGGGGCGTATCACCAGCGCACGGGCCAGCGCGACCCGCTGCCGTTGGCCGCCGGAGAGTTGCCCGGGCCGTCGTTCATCAAGTCCGCGCAGCCGTACCATCTCCAGTGCCGCGGCAACGCGCTTGGCAATTTCCGGTTTTCCTATCCGTCGCATGCGCAGCCCGAACGCCACATTGGCGGCAACCGACATGTGCGGAAAGAGGGCGAGATCCTGAAACACTAGGCCGACGTCCCTCCGGAACGGCGCCAGCCGCTCGACCGCCCGCCCCATCAGCCGGATGCTCCCCTCGTCCGGCGTCTGAAAGCCGGCGATCATCCCGAGCGTCGTGCTTTTCCCGCAACCGCTCGGGCCGAGAAGGGTGACGAATTCGCCCTGCGCCACGATAAGATCGATCGAATCGACGGCGCGCACCTCGCCGAACGTCTTGGCCAGGCGAGAGAGTTCAAGCGCCGGCTCAGCCATGGCCGCTTTCCGGGAACAGGAAACTACCCAGCCCGGCCCATCGGCCGAACAGCGCCACCGCGCCGATCGGAACTATCAACGACAGCACGGAAACGGCCGCCAGTGTCGGTGAGAACCCGAATTCGAGAAAGTTCAGGATCTGGATCGTGATCGGCGTGGCTCCCGGCCGGGCCAGGAACAGCGAGAGGTTGACGTCGTCGAAGCTGTGGATAAACGCGAAGATCATGCCCGCCAGTATGCCGGGGGCGACCAGGGGCAGCGTAATGTGGCGGAGGACCGAGAGCGGCCCTGCCCCGAGGCTTGCCGCGGCGGCTTCGACATGCCCGGGCATGCCCGTGAGGCTGATGGCCACCGTGCGGACGCTGAACGGCAGGGAAATGACAACGTAGCCGATCAGGAGGGCTCCGAACCCCATCCAATGCCCCAGTCCCGCGAGGGTGAGCGATTGCATCAGCGCGATCCCAGTTACCAGGCTCGGCAGAATCAAGGGCCCCACCGTCACCGCTTCCAGGGCGGACTTCCCGGGGAAGCTCCGGTAGCGCAGCGCGAACGCGATCGGCACGCCGAGTAGAGCGGAAACGATCGCGGCCAGGAGGGCGAGCCGCAGGCTGAAGCCCAGCGGCTGCAGCCATTGCGCCGTGAACGCCTGATGCCACCAGTGGAGCGAGAAGCCGCGAGGCGGGAAGTACGACCGCTGCTCTTTGTTGAACGAGACCGCGGCGGTGATGACGATAGGGCCGAGCATAAAAAGGTACACGGCGGCGACGACGATCCGCAGTGCGGGCCAGGATACCCGGCTGCTCATGCGGGTCCCACCTTACGTCCCATCGCGAAGGTTATCAGCAGGAGTATGAGGGCGCTGAGCAGCAGAATGACTCCCATCGCCGAGCCGAGCGACCAGTTCAGCAGCTGCAGCATGAACTGTTCGATCATCGTCGCCATGACCTGGGTTGACGCCCCGCCCAGAATGGATGGTGTCGCGTAGGCGCTGATCGCAATGGCAAAGGTCAGCAGGAACCCCCCGGCAATCCCGGGAGCGGACAGGGGAAGCGTAACCGTCAGGAACGTGCGCGCGCGGCCGGCCCCCAGGCTCATGGCTGCACGCTCGAGATTGGGGTTGAGGCCGTTCAGCGAGGCCATGATCGACAGTACGCCGTAGGGCAGCAACGCATGGGTCAGCCCGACTATGATGGCGCCCGTCGAAGGAAGCAGCCGGAGCGGCTGGTCGATGAGGTGCAGGTCCTGCAGCAGCAGGTTCAGCACGCCTTGACGATTCAAGATCACCCACCAGCCATACGTGCGCACGATCACGCTGGCGAGAAGCGGCGCCAGCGACAGCGCGATCAAGGGTCCCTTCCAGCGGCTGGTGGTACGCACCAGGAGATAGGCCACCGGGAACGAGAGAACCACCACCAGCACTCCGGTAGTGATGCCGATGATGAAAGTGCGGAGAATGGTGTGCAGGTAATAGCTGCCGCTGAGCAGCGTCGCGTAATTTCCGAGTGTGAACTGCCCGGTCGGCACCATGGCCTTCGAGCGCACGAAGCTGGCGGAGAGCAGGAAGGCGTTCGGAATGATAAAGGCAACGAGCAGGAAGGCCGCCGGGATCCCCGCCATCAGCCAGGGACGCAGATGGCGAGACCTCTCACGACTCCTGCTCATGACGACAGGTCGATACGTCATTCGGCAGTACGGCGGGTGGCCGGGGCAGTAACCGAGGGCAAGTCACCTGCCCATGATTTCGTCCCACTTGAGCGTCCAGGCCCCACGCTTCTCACCGATTACCGTGCTGTCCGGGAAGTCGACCGTGTTCATTTTGTCCTGGGTGGTGATCTGGGTTTCGACGAACTCCTTGGGCCAGCCGGTCAGATCCCGTCGCGCCGGGCTGACATGGTAGGCGATGCAGAAATTGTGCTGCACCTCCGGGTCGAGCACGAAATTGATAAACTCGAATGCCAACTTCCTGTTGCTGGCGCCGATCGGTACCGCAGCGCATACCGCCAGCCCGATCGTACCCTCCTTCGGGATCGTATAATTCACCGGGTAATTGTGCGCCTTGTAGTAGCCAGCCCGACCGCTCCAGTAAGGGGCAAGCCAGACCTCGTTGTTTTCGAAATACGGAGCCGCCGCGTCCGATGCCACGACCGTCGTTCCGATCCATGGCCTCTGTGCTTTCAGCATGTCCCAGGCGGGTGCCATGTTGTCGAGGCCGCCGCCCTTGAGCTTGGCGGCGATAATGAGCGCATAGATGCAAAGAAGATTACCCGGTCCGAATGCTATCAGGTGCCCTTTGATTTTGTCGCCATACACCGGGCCCGGGTTCCAGTAGTCGTTCCACGACTGTGGTTTCGGGAGCTTCGTATCGTTCCACAGGAGCGAGGTGTACTGGAAATATTCCGCGACGCCGGTCGACGGGATGGCCTTGGTTGCCTGCGGCCACAGGTACTTGAGATTGGGAACCTCCTTCTCTGTGATCGGCACCAGCAGCTTTTCCTTGGCCCCGAGTATGATCTCGGGCGGTGTCATGCCAGCGGCAACATCGAATCCTGGGGAGCCGCGGGAGGCACGGATCTTGGCGTAGTTCTGCGTCGCGGTTCCGGTGCTGTCATACAGTATCTTGACGCCGAACTTCTTTTCGAACGGCTTGATTGTAGTCTGCATCATGATGTCCTGGAACTCGGCACCGTAGTCGTTCACCACGAGGGTCTCTGCGGCACGCGCGGAAACCACGTACGGCAATGCAAGCGCGCTCGCGCCCAATAGTGTCCGCCGGGACAGCATGGAACCCCTCCCCGTGCAAGTTGTATGCAAGGTCACACTGCGCGCGTGAAGTGTCAAGCGTAGTACGCTGCAATCACGCGCGGAACGGACGCGGGTTTCCCGCGTGTCGGGCACAGCAGTTTCCTGAAGAACCGCGGCAAGGGCTTTGTCCTTGACCCCCTTTGACCGCCCGTGGGGGCAAGCAGCGCACCGCCGCCAGGGTCCCGATCAGCGGCCCTTTCGAATTGAACGCCCTGCGCCCGATCAGCCGGTTGTGCCCATCCGCCCGGCAGCAATGGCAGCGACGAAGGGCGGCACGGACCATCCCGGCTGCCCGACTGCCGGCTGTATGTCGTACAGGTCGTACACCAGGAGTGTCGGTAATCCCGGATCGTCGCCGAGCACGCCTTCCACGATCGGTGCCTTTTGCCCGACGACTTGGCGCACGCTCGCACCGAGTCTCGCAACGTACGCCTCTACCCGGTCGGCCATCGCCTGCACGCCCTCGCCGGTGCGGCTGGCGCTCGGCTGGGAGAGTGCGGTCGCCGCTTTCGCTGCGAGGCTCTCCAGAACCCGCGCCTCCGCGGCTGCCGTCACTAGGCTCCCTTCGCCTGAGCGAGAATCCCGGCGATCCGGGCATTCGTCCCGTTGATGTCGGGCATGCGCTCGCCGTGGCGGAGGCGTTCCAGCGTCTTCTTCTCATTCGCCTGCATGCCGATTGCCGTGCGGGCGGCGGCGGCGATCTCCTCCGCCTTCAGTACGAGCACGCCATTCTCGTCCGCCAGAACCGCATCTCCCGGTGCAACCGCCACCCCGCCACAGGAAACCGGAACGCAGAACTCGCCGTGTTCGAACTGACGCTTCCCGGTCACGACGGAGAGGCCGCGCGCCCAGACGGGCAGGCCGTACTCGCGCAGCTCCTGGATGTCGGTCGCCACGCCGTCGATGATGATTCCGAGGCAGCCTGCCGTCCTGGCGGCATAGGCGACCCCACCTCCGCAGGCAGCGTGTCGCACGTCGCCTGCCCGATCCAGAACCAGGATATCGCCGGGGCGCAGCTTGCCAAGCGCATAGTGGACGATCGTGGTGTCGGCGCCGTAACAGCGCGCGGTTACCGCGGTGCCGGCAATGCGAACGTAGCCCGGGGTCAGCAGCCGGACGGCGGGGTCGAGGAAACCCACATGCCGCACATGGCCAATCGTGGCGGGCTCCGCCTGCGTCAGGAGTTCGATCAGGCCGGCGTCGACCTGGGCCGGAAGGTCGTTGAGCTGAAACATCGTCGGAAGCGCCCTTTCACTGCTGAGCCCGATACACCTCGCGGAAGGCACGCACGTCGCTGAGCGAGCCGTCGCGCAACCGGCTCACGTCGCTGCCGGCGTTCACGAACCGATAGCCGCGCTCGAACATATCACGCCAAGTGGCCCCGGGATGGGGCACGGTGCCCATCGGGGTCCCGGCGGCGCGGGCCTGCTGCTCGGCTCGGGCGATCAGCCCGGCCACTTCGGGATGCTTCAGGTTGCCCAGCTGCCCGACGGTGCCGGAGAGATCGTGCGGTCCGATGAAGATGACATCGATTCCCGGCACCTCCAGAATCGAATCGATGTTGGCCACTCCCTTCGCCGACTCGATCCGCAGGACGATCAGCAGATTCCCGGCGCAGGTCGCGACGTAATCGGCTGCCATGCCGTACTGCGAGGCGCGCGCCGAGCTGCTCGCCGCACCGCGCCGGCCGAGCGGCGGGTAGCGGCAGGCGGCAACGGCAGTGCGCGCCTCCTCTGCCGTCTCGATCGATGGAATCATCACGCCTTCGGCGCCGGTATCCAGCACGCGCTTCAGTACCACGTGGTCATTCCACGGCACGCGCACGACCGCGGTCGCGGGTGTCGCCGACAGCGCCTGCAACTGGGCCACGAGCGGGCCGAGATCACCCAGTCCGTGCTCCTGATTCAGCACGATGTAATCGAACCCAGCGAAGCCGAGCAGTTCCACGACCGCCGGGCTTCCCAGCGCCGTCCAGCAGCCGAGCACGTTTTCACCGACATGCAATCTGGTCTTCACCGCGTTGCGGCGATACATCCAGGGTCCCCTATCGAGCGCCAAAGCCGACTGAAGGCTGCAACCTCCGTTGCGCCAAATCGGAATTTCATTCAGCCTCATAAGTCCCGCTTATGGCCGCATGCGCCGCCGGCCGGCGGGGATGTCCCGGCGTCTGTTGAAACGTTCCAGGCGGCGTTGCCCGCCTTGAGCCTGTAGGCTCGGGGTGTCGAATCCGCGAAGGAAAGCAACGCCATGAAGAAGGGTATCACAGTTGGTGCGGGTGCTGGGCCTGGGGTTGAAGAGGCTTGGCGCGAGGTCGGCGTGAGTTTCGAGCCGTTCGGCCTGACGACGGGGGTCGCGACGCTGGCCGATATGATGGAGCGCGATGTGGTGGGGCTGTGTGGCCC
>JBOHMN010000467.1:0-2548 GCA_050730175.1 Acetobacteraceae bacterium
CGGGCAAATCGACGCTCATCAAGCTGCTGTCGGGCTACCACGCGCCCGACGCCGGCAGTATCGCGATCCGCGGGGCGCGCGTACCGCTGCCGATCCGGCCAGGTGAAGCGTCGCGTCTCGGGCTGCATTTCCTGCATCAGGATGTCGGCGTTGTCGCCAGCATGACGGTTCTGGAGAACCTGCGTGTCGGCCGCTACCTGACGACGCGGCTCGGCCGCGTGCGTTGGTCGGAGGAACGGCGCAAGGCGCGGGAAACGCTGGCTGACATGCAGCTTGCCATCGACCCCGACCTCAAGGTGCGCGATGTGCCGCCGGCTGAACGGGCGCTACTCGGCTTCGCCCGCGCGCTTCAGGATCTCGACTTTACGCGCGGCGACGTACTGGTACTCGATGAGCCGACAGCCTTCCTGCCGACTCCGTCCGTGCGTACGCTATTCGCCGCAGTCAGAGCCGTGGCACGGCGCGGCTCCGCGGTGATCTTCGTCAGCCACCGCCTCGACGAGATCACGGAAATAGCCGATACAGTCTCTGTACTCCGCGACGGACATCTGGTGGAGACGGTCTCCACAGCTGCCACTACGGCGCGGCATCTAGTTACGGCAATGCTGGGCCGTAAGTTGGAAACGCTCTATCCCGCTCGCATCGGAGCGCCACACGGCAGATGCGTCCTGAGTGTCACGGGGCTCAGCGGGCGTATCGTCAGAGACGTCACCTTCGATGTCCACGAAGGAGAGATCCTCGGTCTGACTGGGCTGCTCGGCATGGGGCACGACGAGGTGCCGTATCTGCTGTTTGGCGCAGTGCCGGCTGAGAGAGGCAGCGTCCGGGTCGCGGATCGGCTGCTCATTGCATTGACGCCAGAACGTGCCATCGCTGCAGGCATGGCACTGCTACCGGCTGATCGGCAGCGGCAGAGCGGCATTCCCAACGCGACATTGCTGGAAAACGTCGCGATCGGCGCCGGCGAGCGCTTCATGCGCCAGCTCTGGTTGCGGCGCGGGGCAGAACGCACGGACGTGCAGCACGTGCTGACGATGCTCGATGTACGTCCTGCCGACCCTGACCGCAAGCTGCGCACGCTGAGTGGCGGCAATCAGCAGAAGGCATTGTTGGGGAAGTGGCTGCGCACCGATCCGGCGGTGATCTTGCTCCATGAACCGACGCAAGGCGTGGACGTCGGATCGCGGCGGCAGCTTCTGCAGAAGGTCGCCGACATCGCCGCCGCTGGCACTGCCGTGCTGATCGCTTCCGCCGAATACGAGGAACTCGCTCATCTCTGTCACCGCGTGCTGACCTTCCGGAGCGGCCGGATCGCTGGTGAACTCGCAGGCGATGCGCTGACCGAGGCGCGCATTGCTGAGCAGTGCTACCTAGCCTCCTAGCCCGCTCCGCAGTCAGATAGGCAGGCGATACACCCGCCGCGCGGTGTCATGGAATAGCGCGGTTTTCTCAGCCTGCGAATACCCGGCGGCAACACGCTTGAAAGCGTTCCACAGTACTGGGTAGCTCGTTGACCGCTTGTCCACAGGAAAGTTACTTTCGAACATGCAGCGGCGGGCGCCAAAGAGCTCGATGCAGCTTTCCAGATAGGGACGCCAGAGTACCGCTAGCTGCTCTGACGGAGCGGGCGCTGGGCGATGTCCGGCGTCCAGATCGAAGCCAAACAAATGCATACCCAGACCACCCAATTTCACGACAACATTTGGCCGCCGTGCGAGCTCCGCCATGTTGCGCCGCCACGTCGCGAATACCTCTTCCCTTCTTCCGGTATATACGCCAATGGCAAGTGGAGCCCCGATGTGATCAAGGACGATTGCCGTCTCCGGAAATGCACCGGCGAGATCGGTCAGTTCGGGGATTTGCGGATGAAACACCCAGGCATCGAACGACAGCCGGTATCGCTGGAGTCGTGCAAAGCCGTCGCGGAACCGTGTATCCAGTAAGAGCCCGGGCGGGAAATCCCTGCCCGATCCCTTGATGGTCTGGTCGGCGTCCCAGACCGAACGTCCGCGAATCCCGCGGAACCGCTCGCCAGCGGCCCGCAGATGCGCCTCTAACACCGGCTCGACATGTGCTCCGAGTTGTAGATCGACCGCGCCGACAATGCCGGAGCAGACGCGGGCGCTACCATAGCGGCCGCTTGCGCTCATTGCCGCAACACCGTTGACGAATTCCGTCTCACCTAGCGGTGCGAAGTCCGGGTTGCCATCGGCACGGTACATCTCATCGCACTGGACGAACACGCTGCCGAGAATGTTATGACCAGTTGCAATGTCAGCCGAGAATTCGTCAAACAAGTAGTGATTGCCGCGGTCCCACAGATGATGATGCGGATCGATAATAGGCAAGTCAGGATCTATGAGTGGCTCGCGGTGTCGTGCGAGCCAGGCTTCGTCGAAACCGAACAAAGCATGCTGCCTGGCAACTGTCTCTAAAGTTTCAGTCATGTTCCACCCTCGTCGTACGGGGACACAAGGCCCCCGTGGTCAAGGCCTACTGAGCCGGGTTGCTAAGAGTCCGACTCGAATCTCAAGCCGAACGAGCGATC
>JBOHMN010000468.1:0-12399 GCA_050730175.1 Acetobacteraceae bacterium
GCTTCATGGGCAAGGCGCACGCGCTCGCCTATCAGGCGGCGGCGAGCCTCTTCCCGTTGCCCGAGCGGCCGGTGCTGGAGATGGTCGCCGACAACGATCTGGCCGGCGCGCGCCGCGCGTTCGAGAGTTTCGGGTTCAGGCGCATGACGGCGGACTGGCACGATCTGGTCGCAGCTCCCGCCGTCCGGATCGTTTCGATCACCACGCCGACCGCCCTGCATCACGAGATGGCGCTTGCCGCCATCGCGGCCGGCAAGCACGTGCATTGCGAGAAGCCGCTCGCCGAGACCGAAGCCAAGGCGCGCGAACTGATGGCGGCTGCCGAAGCCGCCGGCGTCGCGACCCAGGTCGGCTTCAATTATCTCAAGAACCCGCTCGTCCGGCTGGCCAGAACGATGATCGAATCCGGCGAGCTGGGCGAGATCACCGGCTTTCGCGGCATCCACGCCGAGGGTTACATGGCCGATCCGGACGCCCCTTGGACCTGGCGGCTCGAGCCCCCGGGCGGCGGCGTGCTGGCCGATCTCGGCAGCCACATCATCGGCCTCGCGCGCTACCTGCTGGGCCCGATCGTCTCGCTTTGTGCTGAACTTGAGACGGTGGTCAAGGAGCGCCCATCCGCGCGTGAGAGCGCGACCCGCCGGCCAGTGGCGGTCGATGACATCGCGCGGCTGATGGTGCGGTTCGCCCGTGGCATGGGCGGGGCGATCGAAGCGAACTGGGTGGCGACCGGCCGGACGATGCAGCTCGCTGTTGAGATTTCCGGCTCGAAGGGGGCGCTCGCCTTCAGCCAGGAGCGGATGAACGAGCTCCTGTTCTATCGAGCCGGCGACCCGACCTCGCGCCATGGCTTCCTCCGCATTGAGGCCGGGCCGGAGCATCCGCCGTACGGCCTTTTCTGCCCCGCTCCCGGACATCAGCTCGGCTTCAACGAGCTGAAGACGATCGAGGCCGCCGACTTCCTCGCCACGATTGCCGGCGCGCCTGTCGTCGGACCCGATTTCCGCGAGGGCTGGGAGGTCCAGAAAGTGATCGAAACCGCCCGCCATTCCGCCGCCGCCCGGAGCTGGCTTCCGGTCCCCTGACGGCCGGCTTGGCATCGGCAATGGATGACGCTGGCGCCGGGTTGCTGGTAGTGTCCTGCCCCCGACGTTTGTTGCGTATTGCAACAAACTACGGGGATCAGCAGGCCACTGAAAATAAAGGCTGGTGTGCCGACCATGGATGCCCCTCGATGAGCACCAGGTGTCAGATTCGGCGCACCAGAGGGACGCGCCGAAGGGCGGAACGACAACGTGCAACGGCTCCAGCGCATCACCATCGGCAGCATTTTCGTGGGCCTCGTCGTCCTGGCGCTGAAGGCCCTGGCGTGGTGGGTCACCGGCAGCGCGGCCCTCTATTCGGACGCCCTGGAAACGCTGGTGAATGTCGCCGCGGCAGCGCTGACCTTCGGCGCCATCCGCCTCGCCGCGAAGCCTGCGGACACCAATCATCCGTACGGCCACGGCAAAGCCGAGTTCTTCGCCGCCGTCATCGAAGGCGTCCTGATCGTCGTCGCCGCCCTCCTCATCCTGAGCCACGCCTGGTCCGTCTGGCAGCATCCGCTCGCCATCAGCACCCCGTTCGTCGGGATCGGCCTGAATGCGCTCGCCACCTGCGGCAACGCAGCCTGGGCGACGCTGTTGCTGCGCGAAGGCCGCCTTGCGTCGTCCCCGGCCCTCGCGGCGGACGGGCGCCACCTTCTGACCGATGTCGTCACCTCCATCGTCGTGATCGTCGGGTTGATCTTCGCGGTGCGTGGCGGAATGCTCTGGCTCGATCCGGTGCTCGCGGTTGCGGTCGCTTTCTACATCCTGTTCTCCGGCTGGAAGATCATCCGAAGTTCGGTCGGCGGGTTGATGGACGAGGCTCCGGATGCGCCGGTCCGTGAGCGCATTCGCGCCGTGGTCGCCGATCACGCCACCGGCGCAATCGAGGCCCACGATCTCCGGACCCGCGCCGCCGGGCGTTTCACCTACCTCGAGTTCCACCTCGTCGTCCCCGGGGAAATGCGGGTCGATGAGGCGCACGCCATTTGCGACCGGATCGAAGAAGCGTTGCGCAAGGAGATGGGCAACCTCGTCGTCACCATCCATGTCGAGCCCGAGGTCAAAGCCAAGCAGCACGGCGTGCCGGTGTTGTGAGGCAGATCGCGCTGCCGGCAGGAGCGCTCGCCCTCTGCCTTTTTTTGCTCCCTCTTATTCTGCTCCCTGGGCAGCCCGCCGCCGCCCACTTGCGAGTGGTTTCCCTCAATCTCTGCACCGACCAGATGCTGGTCCTGCTGGCGCCGGGCGAGATCGCGGGATTGTCCCCGCTGGCCCGTGACCCGGCGCTCTCTGCGGTGGCAGACGCCGCCGCCCACCTTCCCGTGGTCCGCCCCTCGGCGGAGGCGGTGCTCCGGCTGCATCCAAGCCTCGTTCTGGCCGAGCGCTATGGGGCCCAAACCGTGGTCGCCGCACTCAAAACACTCGGCCTCCGCGTCGTCATGATCGCCGATCCGCAATCCTTCGCCGCCATTCGCGCAGCATTGACCCGGGTCTCGAAACTGCTCGGCAAGCCCGCCCGCGCCGCTCTGCTGATCTCCCAAATGGACGCGACACTCTCCCGATTGCCGCACCCGGCGCATCGGCAAACGGCGATCCTGCTGCAGCCACGTGGCCTTGCCGCTGGCCCCGACTCGCTCGCCGGCGCCGTCATCGAGGCCGCCGGATATCGCGACGCCGCGCGCGGCGGCTGGCTGCCGCTCGAGCGCCTGCTTGCCGATCCGCCCGATCTCCTGATTTTGCCCGAGGCACGAGGATTTCCTTCGCTCGCGACCCGGCTTCTCGATGATCCAGCCATCGCTCGCCTGCCGCGCCGCACCGTCCCTGCCGCATGGCTCATGTGTGGCTCGCCCTTTGCCGCGCGGGCGGCGGCCGCGATTGCGCCTTGATGCGTCTCCTTGCGCTGGCGACAGCGCTCCTCTTCATCCTTTCGCTGCTCCTCGGAACCGCAGGCATCGGCCTGCCGGCGCCGGTCATCCTCTGGCAACTCCGCCTGCCGCGCAGCCTGCTGGCACTCCTGGTCGGGGCCGGGCTCGGCGCCTCCGGTGCAGCATTGCAGGGGGCGCTGCGCAATCCGCTCGCGGATCCGGGCCTTCTCGGCATTTCCGGAACGGCGGCGCTCGGCGCGGTGATCGCGTTCTACTGGGGGCTCGCCGCGTCCTTCGCGCCCGCGCTGCCGCTCGCCGGAATGTTGGGCGCCGGGGTCGGCGCGGTCGCACTCATCGCCTTCGCCGGCCGGTCGCCGAGCGGGCTTTCCCTCATTCTCGCCGGGATCGGGCTTTCGGCCGCGTCGGCGGCACTGCTCGCCTTCGCTCTGGCGCTGGCGCCGAATCCCTACGCACTCAGCGAGTTCACATTCTGGTTGCTGGGTGGCGTCGCCGATCGAACCCTCCTCGACTGCGCCCTGGCGGCGCCGCCAATCCTGCTGGGGACCGCCATGCTGCTCCGCCTCGGCCCCGGCCTGGACGCTCTGACGTTAGGGGAGGAGACAGCTACAAGCCTCGGTATCCCAACGTATAAAACGATGCGTCGCGCCGCACTCGGCACCGCTCTCGCGGCCGGCGCCGCGGCCGCGGCCGCCGGCGGGGTGGGCTTCGTCGGGTTGGCGGTCCCGAACCTGCTCAGGCCCTGGCTTGGTGAGCGTCCCGCTGCCCTGCTGCTGCCTTCGGCACTGGCCGGCGCGGCCTTGCTGCTTGCGGCCGACCTCCTGGTCCGCATCGCGGCGCTCTTGTTGCCGCTCAATGCCGAGCCGCCGCTCGGCGTGCTGACCGCCCTGCTGGGCGCCCCCTTCCTGGTCGTGCTCGCTCGGCGCATGGGCCGATGATCGCGGTCCGGGGGCTCACGATCGTGCGCGGCGGGCGGCGCATCCTCGACCAGGTCGATTTCTCCGCCGAATCTGGCCGGCTGACCGCGCTCGTAGGTCCAAACGGAGCTGGAAAATCCACACTTCTGAAAGCCTTGTGCGGCATTCTTCCGGGCACGACAAAACCTGATCCAAAGCGTGTCGCCTATCTCCCTCAAGGAGCACGGGCAGCCTGGGGGCTCACGGTGGAGGAAATCGCGTTCCTCGGGCGGATTCCACACGCCGATCGTAAGCGCGCGCCGGTCGAGCGGGCCCTCGCCGCGGCCGGCATTGCCGCGCTCGCCGCTGAGCGGATCGATCGGCTCTCCGGGGGCGAGGCGAGGAGGGCGATGCTGGCCCGGATCTTTGCGACCGAGCCCGAAGTGATGTTGCTCGACGAGCCGACCGCCGATCTCGACCCGAAGGCTGCCTTCGGCATCATGCAACAGCTTGCCGCGATTGCCGCCTCCGGCCGGACCGTGGTGGTCGTGCTGCATGCCATTGACCTTGCGCTCCGCTACGCTGACCGGCTGGTGGTGCTGCATTGCGGCCGGATCACCGGAGATGGCCCGCCCATGGCCACCTTGCCTGCCGCTGCCGCGGCGTTCGGGCTGGCATTTGGCCGGGACGATCTGCCGCATCTCCTGCCCGGTTGATGCGCCGGTCGTTCGTTCTCTCCCTCGCCTGCCACGCCCTCCTGGCGCTGTTGCTGCTGGCAGGTGCCTGGGTCTGGCCGGGCCGAGGGCTCAAAGCGCCTCCGGTGCTCGCCGAGGTCGAGCTGGTCGAGCAGAACACCCCCGCCGTAGGCCAGACGGCCGCAGCCGCAGCACTATCCGCCGCACCCAGCGCCAAACCTCCGGCTGAGCCCCCGGCTCCGCCGGACCTGTCTCCGCCGCCACAGAGACCGGCAGCACCGGCGGCGCCGCTGCCACTGCCTCCGCCACCCGCACCGGCAGCACCTCCAGCTCTCGCCAGCACGCGACCGGCAGCGCGTCCTCAGCCGCTACCGCGCCCGGCACCAGCCCCCATGGTCCGCCTTGGCAACCCCGGTGCCGCTGGCACCGGCCTCGTCTCCGGGAGCCAGGTGATCCCGGCCGCAATCGACTCGGCCGTCCACAACATCCCGCCGGCCTACCCGGCACTCGCGGTCCGCGAAGGCGAGCAGGGCTCGGTGATCCTGAAAGTGCATATTGCCGCGGATGGTAGCGCAGCCGCGGTCGATATCTTCCGGACCTCGGGTTACTCGCTGCTTGATCGCGCCGCTCGGGGAGCGGTCGGGCAATGGCACTTCGTCCCGGCTCGCCAGGCGGAACTCCCGGTTCCCTCGACCATGCTCGTCAAGATACGGTTCGTGCTGACCAATTCTGATGGCGGCCAATGATGGTTCGAATCGATCGAGTGGTCACCAAAGGCGGCGACCGGGGCAAAACCTCGCTCGGTAACGGCCGGCGTGTGCGTAAGGACTCGCTCCGCATCGAGGCGATCGGTGCGGTGGACGAAGCCAATGCCGCGCTCGGCCTCTTCGGCAACGCGGTCGCGGGCGACGACCGGGCCGCGAGCCTGGTGCGCCGCATTCAGAACGATCTGTTCGATCTCGGCGCCGATCTCGCCGTCCCTGAGGGTGATGCCAAACCTCGGATCCGCATCCAGGAGTCTCAGGTCCGGGCGATCGAGGAAGCGCTCGAGGAGTGTAATCGAGGCCTGCCGCCGCTCCGAAGCTTCATCCTGCCCGGCGGCAGCACGCCTGCCGCATGCGCGCATCTTGCGCGTACGATCGTCCGGCGGGCCGAGCGACGCCTGGTCGCGCTCGCCGCTGCCGAACCGCTCAACCCGGTCGCACTCCACTATCTCAACCGGCTCTCGGATCTGTTGTTCGTGCTGGCGCGTGCCGAGAACGAGAGCAGCGGCCAGACGTTGCTCTGGAAACCCGGCGGCGATGCAACCGGGTGAGCCAAACTCGCCCGCCTGATCAAGACAGATCACGCCATTGTCCAGAGATCCAGCACACGAATGCCGGAGTGAAGGAAGTCCGCGGTATTGCGCGTGACGACACCGAGCCCATGCACCACGGCGGTCGCAGCGATCAGCGCATCAGGCTGGGCATATGTATAGTTCGCCTTCTCGCCGTCCCAGACCAATCGCCGCCAAGCCGGCAATACGGTCTCGTCGACCTCCAGGCTCCGCTCGCCAAACCAGGCACGCACGCCGCCTTGCAACCAGGTCTCCAACTCTGCCCGGAAGCCTGGATCAGTCACCCGCTCGATGCCGAAGCGTAACTCGGCCAGCGTTACCCGGCTGAGGAAGCAGGCCGCCGGCGGCACGGCCTCGGCCCACGCCCGCACGCCTCCGCTGCCCTTTGCGCAGTTCGGAAACGACATTGGTGTCGAGCATCCAACCGCGCGGGCCGGACGTACTCACGCCTCGAAATCGAGGGCGCCACGGACCAGCGGGCGCTCCCGCACGATCGCACCCTCGAACCCCTCGAGTCTGGCAAAGGGGCTGTCGGCAAACAGCGCCGCCAAGCTCGGCCCGGCCGCCGCCGGAGCCAGCCGGGCATAGTCGGTGGCGGACAGAACCACCACCGCGTCCTGGCCGCGCACGGTGACGCGCTGCGGCCCAAGCTCGCGCGCCCGCCGCACCAGTTCGCTGAACCTTAGCCTCCTCCAGCCGCCAGGCTGGCAGGCCGCGCAACTCAGTCACGCAGGTGGCACGCGGCGAGCCGTCCATCCTTGAGCGGCCGGAGGGCCGGAGCCTCGACATGGCAGCGCTCGATCGCATACGGGCAGCGCGGATGAAACGCGCAGCCGGAGGGTGGATTGATCGGGCTCGGCACCTCGCCTTCGATGATCGGGCGATCGCTCCGGGCCCGCGGATCGGGCTGGGGTGCCGCGCCCAGCAGCGCCTCGGTGTAGGGATGCTGCGGTGAAGCGAACAGGGCATCGCGGTCGGCCAGCTCGACGATCCGGCCGAGATACATCACCGCGACCCGGTTCGCGATGTGCTCGACGACACCGAGATCGTGCGAAATGAAAACATAGGCGAGGCCGTATTCCTGCTGCAGATCGCTCAGCAGGTTCAGCACCTGCGCCTGTACCGAGACGTCGAGCGCACTGGTCGGCTCGTCGGCGACGATCAGCACCGGGCGCAGCGAAAGCGCCCGCGCGATGCCGAGGCGCTGACGCTGGCCGCCGGAAAACTCGAACGAGTGTTTGTCCAGCATGTCACCGCGAAGGCCGACCCGTGCGAGCAGCTCGGCGGCACGCTCCCGCCGAGCCGAGCGCGACAGAGGCTGGTAGTTCTGGATCGATTCGGTAACTATCTGTTCGGCGGAAAGGCGTGGATTGAGGGAGGCGGAGGGATCCTGGAACACCATCTGCGCCCGGCGGCGGAACGGCCGCATGGCCGCGGGGCCGAGCCTGGTGACGTCGGTGCCATCAATCAGGATCCGGCCGGAGGTCGGGTCGAACAGACGCAGGATCAGCTTGCCGACCGTCGATTTGCCGCAGCCTGATTCGCCGACGACGCAGAGGGTCTCGCCCGGCGCAACCGCGAATGAAACATCCTCGACCGCATGCACCTCGGCGACGGTACGCCCGAGCACGCCGCCCGGAATCGGAAACCGCTTGATGAGATGGCGGACCTCGAGCACCGGCGCGGTCATTGCATGACCTCGCCGCCGCGGAAGCAGGCAACGCGGTGCCCGGCCGCGATCGTCCGCATGACCGGCGCTTCGTTACGGCATCGTTCGATCACCATCGGGCAGCGGGGCGCGAACGCACAGCCCACGATCGGCTCGCGGAGCGAGGGGACAACACCGGGAATTTCCGCCAGCCGCTGGCGTCCGCCTGAGCGGCGCGGAATCGCGCTCAGCAGGCCGCGAGTGTAAGGGTGGGCCGGCCGGTCGAACAGTTCGAGTACCGAAGCTTCTTCGACGGTACGGCCGGCATACATCACGATCACCCGCTGGCAGGTCTCGGCAACCACTCCGAGATCATGCGTGATCATCATCACGGCCGCACCGATGCTGGTCTTGAGTTCCAGCATCAGGCGCAGAATCTGCGCCTGGATGGTGACGTCAAGTGCAGTCGTCGGTTCGTCGGCGATCAGCAGCTTCGGATTGCACACCAGCGCCATCGCGATCATCGCGCGCTGGCGCATGCCGCCGGAAAACTGGTGCGGATAGTCGGCCAGCCGGCGTGCGGCATCGGGAATGCGCACCAGCTTCAACGTCTCAGCCGCCCGCGCGCGCGCCGCGGAGGGCGAGAGCTTCTGGTGGATGCGCACCGCCTCGGCGATCTGCGCTCCGATGGTGTGCACCGGGTTCAGGCTCGTCATCGGCTCCTGGAAGATCATGGCAATGCGGTTGCCGCGGATCTCACGCATCTTGGCTTCACTCAGCCCCACCAGCTCGCGGCCCTCGAACCGGATGGAACCCTGAGTGATGCGCGCGCCTTTGGCCGGCAGCAGGCGGAGGATGGAGAGTGCGGTCACGCTCTTGCCGCAGCCGGATTCGCCGACGATGCCGAGCGTTTCTCCTGGCGCGATCGAAAATGAAACCCCGTCCACGGCGCGTACCGTACCATCGGCAGTGAAAAACTGGGTCTCGAGATCTTCGACCGCGAGCAGCGGATCAGGCGCGCTCATAGGCTTCGAGCGAGCCTCGGGTCGAGCAGGTCGCGCAGGCCATCCCCGAGCAGGTTCACCGCCAGCACCAGCACGGCAAGCGCGATCCCCGGAAAGAAGAAGGTCCACGGCGCGAGACTGAGATAGAGTTCCGAAGACGCAATCATATTGCCCCAGGTCGGGATCGAGGGTGGCACGCCGGCGCCGAGGAACGAGAGCGCGGCCTCGGTCAGGATCGCCGAGGCACAGACATAGGTCCCCTGTACGGTAAGCGGGGCGAAGGTCGAAGGCAGGATGTGACGCAGCAGCACCCTGCGCGTGCGTGCCCCACCCGCGACCGCGGCCTCCACAAAAGGTTGCTCGCGCGCGCTCAGCACGATCGCGCGTACCAGCCTGACGTCGCGCGGCATTTCCGGAAGCAGGATGGCAATGATCACGATCGGAACCCCGCCGTGCGTCAGCGCCACCAGCGCGATCGCCAGCAGGATTGAGGGGATCGACATCAGCCCGTCCATCACCCGCATGATGATGGTGTCGAACCCACGATAATAGCCGGCCGGAAGGCCGATCATCATGCCGAGAATGACGGCAAGGAGTGCCACCGCGAAGCCGATCGAGAGCGAGATCTGCGCGCCAAAGACGGTGCGGGCAAAGACGTCGCGGCCGAGATTGTCGGTCCCGAACCAATGCACCGCGGACGGTGCCTGAAGCCTGATCATCGGGTTCATGATGTCCGGGTTGCCGGCGAACAGCGGTGCTGCGGCAGCAGCGAGGACCATCAGCAGGATCACGCCGCCGCCAAGGCAGATCCGGCGGTTGCGGGCCAGGAAGGTGGCCAACCCGCCGCGGCGGATCGCGACCCTCGGGATCGCAAGATCCGACACGGCCTCAGTACCGGACGCGCGGGTCGATCAGCGTATAGGTCAGATCGACCAGTAGATTGATCACCACGTAGGCGCCGGAAAAGATCACCATCACGCCCTGGATGATCGGATAGTCGCGGTTGGTGATCGCATCGACAGCAAGCCGCCCCACCCCCGGAATGTTGAACACGGTCTCGGTGACGACCACGCCGCTGATCAGCAGCGCCACCCCGATGCCGACCACGGTGACAATCGGAATGCCGGCATTCTTCAGCGCATGGCGGAACAGGATCGCCTCGGTCGTGGCCCCCTTCGCACGCGCGGTGCGGATGTAGTCCTCCGCCATCACTTCAAGCATGCTGGCCCGCGTGATGCGCGCGATCAGCGCGACATAGGCAAGTCCAAGCGCGATCGTGGGCAGGATCAGATGCGAAAGCCAGGGCCAGACGCCATGCGAGAGCGGCACATAGCCTTCTACCGGCAGCCAGCGCAGCCGGATCGAAAAGAAGTAGATCAGGAAGTAGCCAACCACGAACACCGGCGTCGAGAATCCGAGCGCAGCGAAGCCCATCAGCGAGCCGTCGATGAGGCCCCCCGCGCGCCAGGCCGCGATCACGCCGGCGCCAACCGCAATCACGATCGCAAATGAGATCGTGAGCAGCGTGAGCGAGACCGTAGCCGGCAGGCGCTGGCCGATCAGCGTGATGACCGGTGTGTCCGAAAAGATCGAGATCCCGAAATCACCGTGCAGCAGGTGCCAGAACCAGCGCACGAATTGCACCGAGAGCGGATCGGCAAGGCCGAGTTGCTGGCGGATGGAGGCAATCTGCGCGGGGGTCGCATTATCTCCGGCAATGATCGCTGCTGGATCCCCCGGGGCGATGTGCAGCAGGGCGAACACGAAGATGCCGACCAGCACCATCACGACGATGGTCGAGCCGAGACGGCGAAGGATATAGGAAGCCATCCGCCGTCAGCCCGGGCTTGTCAGGTCTTGTAGACGTTCCAGAACGGGATGATGTCGGGCATGCCGATCAGGTCGTGCACGTTGCTCCGCATCGCCGCCGGACTGACCCACTCGCCGAGCATCACCTGCGGCACGACGTTCCAGGCGATGGTCTGCATCTTCCGTGCGATCGCCTGCCGCTCGGCGAGCGTCGAGACCAGCGCCCACTGACGACGCAGCGCCTCGTACTCGGCATCCTCCGGCCAGCCGAACCATCCTTTCTTGCCGTTGGCGCCGAGTGCCACCATCGTGATCGGGTTGTTCCAGTCATAGCCCGGGCCGTAGGTGATGAAGATGTCCCAACCCCCTTTGTCGTCCGCAGCCATGACGGCGCGACGGCTGACGACACCGCCCCAGGTCGAGGCCGCCAGCTCGGCATTGACGCCAATTTCTTTCAGCCAGGAGGCGATCAGCTGTGCCGAGTTGTTCATGAAGTCGAAGTTGGTCGCCTGCAGGACGATCACCTTCTCGCCGTTGTAGCCGGAGTCCTTGAAGAGTTGCTTGGCCTTGGCGGGATCCGGCGCCGCCTTGAACCAGGCGGTGTTGGCGTCATTCGCCATCGGCGTCTGGTAGCCGAAGATCGAATCGATCTTGTGGTAGTATTTGGGGTTGCCGAATGTGGCCTTGAGGATGTCCGCCTGGTTGACCAGGTAGAGCATCGCCTGCCTGGCCTTGACGTTATTGAAAGGTGGATGGAGCCAGTTCATGCGCATGGTCCCGCAATTGCCCGACTTGTCGAGCACACGGATCTTGATGTCGGGGTTGGATTGCAACTGCGGCAGGAGATCGAGCGGCGGCAGCTCGAAAAAGTCGATCTCGCCTGATTCGAGTGCGGCCAGCGCCGTCTGATTGTCGGTGATGTTGTGCCAGATCACGCGATCGAGCTTCACCACCTTGCCGCCGGCCAGCCCGGAGGCGGGCTCCGCACGGGGCACGTATTTACCGAACTTATCGAACACGTAGCGGCTGCCGGGCCTGGTTTCCTTCTCGTTGAAGGTAAAGGGGCCGGAGCCGATGTGCGACCTGATCTGCTGATAGGGGTCGGTCTCGGCGACCTTCTTCGGCATCATGAAGCAGTCGGGTGTTGCGGTGGAGGCGAATGCCGGTACCGTCAGGCCGAACGGCTGCTTCAGCACCAGCACGAAGGTCTTGTCGTCCTTCGCGGACAGATCCTTCAGGAACTCCATCATCATCTGGCCGCCCGAGTTGCGCACCGCCCAGCGCCGGATCGAGGCCACGCAGTCGGCGGCGGTAACCGGGGTGCCATCCTGCCAGAGCAAGCCGTCACGAAGCTCGAACGTGTAGGTGCGCTTGTCCTCGCTCAGACCCCACTTGTCGACCATCTGCGGCTGCGGCTTGAAATTGGCGTCGGTCGAGAACAGCCTGTCATAGACCATCGCGCCGTAGTACGCCGTGATGTTGGCGGTGGTCCAAATGGGGTCGAAGGAGCGCAGATCCCCCTGCATCGCCGTGTTCATGACGTTCGTGTTCGAGGCGGCTCGCGCGCCGTAGATCCCAGGCGCTGTCGCTGCCAGGGCGCCGGCCGCCCCACCCTTCAACACGGTCCTGCGGGATAATGTCATCTTCCTCCCCCTTCGTTTGCAGCAGTACATACACCTCGCTTCCCAGCCGGGAAATGCGTGCGTGCCCACCGATCTTCCCTTTTTCACGCTAACACTCTGCCCCGAGGGACGCAACCACAGCGATCGACGTTGAAGCCGCGATCAGGGGTGTCGTGCCAGCCGCCAACCCGACCGGAGAGATCAGCTCTCGTCGACGTTCCCGAACGACATGATACCGGGGATGCCAATCACGCCGTGCATCTTACGCCGCATGGCGGCGGCCTGATCCACTTCCCTAAAAAGAAACTGGCGCAGGGAGCGCTGATGATCGGCGGCTTTGCGGTGGCGGTTCGCGGGAGTCCTGGCGGGGCCGAGATTGCTTCGTCGCGCCTCGCGCGTGAAGAGACGCGCTCACGCTCCT
>JBOHMN010000469.1:0-19623 GCA_050730175.1 Acetobacteraceae bacterium
GCATCCACCCGCACGCGGAAGGCCGCCTCGGCATCTTCGGCCTCCTCGGCCGCGCGCGCCTCAGCCTCCTGCATCGCCAGGAGCTTTTGCCGGTCGGCGACCGGAATCTGGTAATAGTCCGGGTGGATTTCGGCAAACGCAAGGAAGCCGTGCCGGTTGCCCCCGTATTCGACGAAAGCGGCCTGCAAGCTGGGCTCTACCCTGACCACCTTGGCCAGATAGATATTGCCCTTGAGCTGTTTTTTGGTGGCTGTCTCGACGTCGTAATCCTCGAGCCGGTCACCATCCAGCACTACGACGCGGGTTTCTTCCGCGTGCGTGGCGTCGATCAACATTCGTTTTGTCATTTGAACTGCAACTCCGAGAGGCCGGCAACCGGCGGACGGAGCGTCCACGGCGGCCATGGCCTAATATCCGGTCGATAACGGGTCTCCGCTGCCGCGCCGGGCAGCGTGCCACCGGCAGAGCCGGAAGGCCCTCTGCGAGCGGATTCGACGGTAACGTGGGGAAGCGGTCGAGATGCATCTTTCCCAGGCCTGGCGCGCGACCACCAGCAGTGCCGCAACCCGCAGGCAGAGTCCCTCACCACGCTTGAAGGGGGAAGAACACCTGCCCCGGGCAGATGGCCGAGGCGCCGCACCTTGCCCGCCCGCACACCCGTTCGGCCCACCCGATCACGGGCGTGCGGCCGGCATACCGACCATGCCGCAATTGCCGCCGCCAGGCAAGTCGCCGCCGCGCAAAATGATGCGCTGCATCATGCTCCCTTGCCGCCCCGGGGTGGCCGGCAGATATAAGAGCGCCATGACTGAACCCCTGAAAGCGGGCGAACGCCTTTTGCCGCGCGCCCGCAGCAGCCACCCCGGAGGGCCGCCACGGCAGCCGAGCCGGCCGGCCACGGGTGGCGGCCCCTCGCCCGGCCGGCGTGCCGCCGGTCGTTGGCTTGCCGGCTTCGTTCGCGTCGTCGTGATCGTGATCGTTGTCGTCGGCTTCGTGGGTTACCTCGGCTACCGGCACTTCACCGCCGGCCTGCCGAGCGTCGACGTGCTGCGGCACTACCATCCCCCGGTGATGACTCGCGTCTTTGCGTCGAACGGCCGCCTGATCGCCGATTTCGGCCCTGAACAGCGTATCTACGTGCCGTATTCAGAGATCCCGCCACTGGTGCGCAACGCCTTCATTTCGGCCGAGGACCGCTATTTCTGGTACCATCCTGGCATCGATCCGTTCGCCATCGTGCGCGCCGGGATCTGGGATTTGCTCCACGTCGGAAGCGGCCGCCGCCCGCTCGGTGCATCCACCATCACCCAACAGGTGGTGAAGAACATCCTGCTTGACCAGCCCATGACGTTCGACCTGAAAATCCAGGAGGCAATCCTGGCACTCCGGCTGGAACAGGTCCTCAGTAAGAAACAGATCCTCGCGATCTACCTCAACGAGATCTATCTCGGGCTCAACACCTACGGGGTCGCAGCGGCAGCGCACGCATATTTCGACAAGCCGCTGGACCAGCTTTCCCTGGCGGAGGCGGCGTTCCTCGCTGGCCTGCCGAAGGCCCCGACCGCCTACAATCCCTTCACGAACCCAACCGGCGCCAAGGCGCGGCGCAATTGGGTGCTCGGCCGCATGCGCGTTGACGGCTACATCACAGCCGCGGCAGAGCGCAACGCATTGGCCGCCCCGCTTGTGCCACGTGCGGCAGGACCACTCCCGCCGCCGCTGCCCGAGGCCGGCTACTACGTCGAGGCGGTCCGCCAGGAGCTGATCCAACGGTTCGGCCAGAGGAAGGCAACCGAGGGCGGGTTGATCGTCCGGACCTCGCTCGATCCTACGCTGCAGCGCGCGGCGGTCCACGCCGCGCGTGCCGGGCTGATGGCCTATGACCGGGAGCACAGTGCCTGGCGGGGTCCGGTAGCGAAGTTCACGCCCGGCCCCACTCTGGCGGCAGACTGGGCGAAGCAACTGGCAGGAGTGACAGCGCCGGCCGGGATGCTGAATTCCTGGCGACTCGGGGTTCTGCTGTCCGAAAGGGCGGGCAACGCCGAGATCGGCTGGCTGGAGCCGGCACCCGACGCGCCACCGGTCGGGCCCGCTCCGCCGGCGATAGCGCGCAAGGGAACGCTGGAGCGGGGCGATCTCGCCTGGGCGCACGGCAAGCTCACACCGGGCGATGTCGTGATGGTCGAACCCGTCCACGCAGCGAGTGCCAAAGCCGGCTCCGATGCGAAAGTGGCAGCCGACGAAATGCTCGCGCTCAGGCAGATCCCCAAGGTGGAAGGGGCGCTGGTTTCGCTCAATCCGCGCACCGGGCGGGTGCTCGCGATGGTCGGGGGGTGGAGCTACCGCCAGAGCCAGTACAACCGCGTGATCGATGCCAAGCGCCAGCCCGGCAGCGGTTTCAAGCCGTTCACGTATCTGGCCGCACTCGAGCAGGGCATTCCGCCGAGCCAGAAGTTCCTCGATGCGCCGATCGTCATGGCGGGGGCGGATGGGCCGTGGCGGCCTTCCGACTTCGACCCCGGTTTCATGGGTCCGATCACCATGCAGGTCGGGCTCGAGCAATCGGTCAATCTGGCGACCTTGCGGGTGGCCGAGGCAGTCGGGCTCAAGAACGTCAAGAAGACCGCCGAAGCGTTCGGCGTCGTGCATCACTTCCCGCTCTATTACCCGGCCGTGCTCGGTGCGCTCGATACGACGGTGATGCGGATGGCCGGGGCTTATGCGTCCTTCGATGAACTCGGCCTCAAGGTGACGCCGACCCTGATCGACAGCGTGGAGGGCCCGGAAGGTGATGTCCTCTGGCGTTCGCAGGCGCTGGCCTGCACCAACTGCACCCCAGGCCGCCCTGACCAGCCGCCCGTGCTGGTCAGACAGCAGCCGCGAATCGCCGATCAGGCAAGCACTTTCCAGCTCGTTACCATGATGAAGGGAGTGGTGCTCCGCGGCACCGGCGTCAACGCGGGCAAGGGGATCGACCGACCGATCGCCGGCAAGACCGGCACGACCGACAACTTCAACGATGCCTGGTTCAACGGCTTCACCCGCACTCTCGTCACCATCGTCTGGATGGGCTTCGACACGCCCCACAGCCTCGGCCACGACGTGACCGGCGGGGAGGTCTCGGCGCCGATCTGGAACGCGTTCATGAAGGTCGCACTCAACGGGCGCCCGGTCCTCGACTGGCCGATTCCACCCGGCATCACGATGCGGAGCTTCGATACGGCAGACGGGGTTGCGATGGGCGCCTTCAAAACCAACCAGACGCCGCAAACGGTGGTGCTGACGGCTGCCTCGGGAGGCGAGAATCCGGCCGGCCCGCCCACCGCGTCCACAGCCGGGGCTGGCTCCTCATCCGGGGTCGACGCGGGCCTGGGCGGCCTTTATTGAGGGCGCGACTCCGAATCGGGAAACGAGGCTCCATTGTCCGCCGAAGCAGACGCATTGAACGAGCAGGTCCGGCAATCGCTGGCGCTGCTGAGGAGGCATCTTTGACTGGGATGCCGCAACCACCCGACTGGCCGAGCTGAACGCCCGCGCCGAAGACCCTGCCCTCTGGAACGATCCGGCATCGGCACAGACGGTGCTGCGCGAGCGCACACGCCTCGCTGCCGGGCTCGGCGCGGTGCGCCGCCTGGAGACCGACGCCGGCGAAGCGATGGAGCTGGTCGGCCTCGCCGAGGCCGAAGGGGAAGCGGTCGTGCTCCAAGAGGGCATCGACGCCCTGGAGCGCCTGGCCGCCGAGGCCAAGCGCAGGGAGGGGGAAAGCCTCTTGGCCGGCGAGGCCGATGTGAACGACGCTTATCTCGAGATCAACGCCGGCGCCGGCGGGACCGAGGCACAGGACTGGGCCGAGATGCTGCGCCGGATGTACAGCCGCTGGGCGGAGGCGCACCGCTACAAGGTGCAGCTGATCGATGAAACGCCCGGCGAACAGGCCGGCATCAAGTCGGTGACGCTGCAGATTTCCGGCAATTTCGCCTATGGCTGGTTGAAGACTGAGGCGGGCGTGCACCGCCTGGTCAGGATCAGCCCGTTCGATGCCAATGCGCGCCGCCAGACGAGCTTTGCGAGCGTCTGGGTCTACCCGGTGGTCGACGAGACGATCGCGATCGCGATCAACGAGGCCGACCTGAAAATCGATACGTACCGCTCGTCAGGTGCTGGCGGACAGCACGTCAACAAGACGGAAAGCGCGATCCGCATCACCCACGTGCCGAGCGGCATCGTCGTTGCCTGCCAGACCGATCGCAGCCAGCATCGCAACCGCGCGATCGCCATGCAGATGCTGCGGGCGCGCCTTTATGAGCGCGAGGTGCAAAAACGCGAGGAAGCGGCCGCCGCCGTGGAGAGTCAGAAAACCGACATCGGCTGGGGCCATCAGATCCGAAGCTACGTGCTCGCCCCTTACCAGCTCGTGAAGGACCTCCGCACCGGGGTGGAGAAGGGCAATCCGGCCGCCGTGCTGGATGGGGATCTCGACGCCTTCATGACGGCAGCGCTTGCCGCGCGGGTCGGCGCGACGCGCAGCGAGGCGAGCGCGCAGGCGCGATAACCGCGGATCATTTACCGCCGGTCAACAACATGGGGCGAAAAGGAACACCCCATGCACGATACAAGCAACGAACCGCTCGCCCTCGCCCTTGCGCATCATCAGGCGGGGCGCCGTTCTGCCGCAGAAACGCTGTATCGCCAGATTCTCGGGCAGGAAAAAAACAATCCGACCGCGCTCTACCTGTACGGCTGTTTTCATTTCGAGGATGGCGCAATCGAACCGGCTATCCAACTGCTGCGCCGGGTCGTGGCGCTACGCCCCGAGATCGCCCAAGGCCAACGAGCGTTGGCAGAGATGCTCGCGACACAACTTGCTCACGTGCGGAAACTGCTTGCCGCCGGAGAGGCAGAAGAGGCGCGGGCTGCGCTGGAGGCGATCGGAGATCCGGCTCTCCTTGCCGCGCCGTTGCGCGCGGAGGCATGGTTCCTCTCCGGCCGCACGGCTAAAGCATTTCATGATTTTCCGGCGGCGACTGCAGCTTATGAACAGGCGATTGCCACCGCTCCGGATCTTGCCGCGGCCTGGCTTGACCTCGGCAACTGCTACGCCGAAACGGAGCGCAGCGAGGACGCCGAGCGGGCGCTCGGCAAGGCGCTTGCGATCGCGCCCGAACTCAAGGAAGCCCATGCGAGCCTCGGCTCCGTGCGGCTGCTCGCGGGGCGCGAAGCGGAGGCGGAGCAGAGCTGTCGCGCGGCGCTGACGATCGACCCTGAGATGATCGCGGCGCATCAGAATCTCGCTGCCATCTGCGCCGAGACGGGACGCGCGGCGGAGGCGAAGACACACCGCGACGCGGCGTATCGGCAACAGAGTCTCTTCATCGAAAAAGCGGCCCGGCCCGATTGCACGGTGCTGATGCCAACGACTGCGGAAAGCGGCAATGTGCCTTGGAAATTTCTCTTCCCGCGCGATCGCGCGACCATCCTCAAATGGTTCGTGGAATACGCGGAGCCCGACGCAGCCGAGCGGCTTCCCGCATACGATATCGTTTTCAACGGAATTGGCGATGCCGATGCAGGCGAAGCGGCCGCGGCGCCGCTCAAGCAGTTTCTCACGGGTTGCCGGAAGCCGATCCTCAATCTGCCGCAAGCGGTAGCGCGCACGCGGCGCGACAGGCTCGCGGATTTGCTTGATGGGGTCGCCGATATCGTCGTGCCGGAAGTGCGGCGGCTCGATCCTGCCGAACCGGCCGGCGCGGATGTTCCGTTTCCCGTTCTGCTCCGGCCTTGCGGATCCCACGGCGGCACAGGCGTGCAAATGATTCATTCGGCCACGGCGCTTGCCGCGGCGCTCGGCCCGCAGCAGAAAAGCTGGTATTTGACGCGATTTTATCCTTACTCTTCGGCCGACGGTGCGTGGCGCAAGTACCGCGTCATCTTCATCGAGGGTGCACCGTTTCCCTATCATCTCGCGATATCCCGGCACTGGCTCGTGCATTATGTGACGGCGGACATGCTGTCCGACCCGGCCAAAGCAAAAGAGGAAAGGACATTTCTCGAAGATCCCGAGATTGCAATCGGCCCTGCCGGAATGGCGGCGCTCGGAGCGATTGGCGCCCGCCTCGAACTTGATTTCGCCGGCATCGATTTCTCGATTCTTCCGGACGGACGGCTTCTGGTGTTCGAGGCAAACGCGACGATGCTCGTGCATCCAGAGGATGAGCCCGGGCCTTTATCGTACCGCAATGCTGCGGTGCGGCGGATTTGTGATGCCTTCGGCGCCATGCTCCGCGCGCGGCTTGCAGAGAACAGCGAAGGAACAGCGGGGCGGGGGCGACGGGGCTCCTATTTTTCTCAATTTAATCAGGCTGTTGCGCCGAAAATCGCGGGTGCGCGGTAACAGCGGGGAAACAGCGGGCAAAAGGTGGCTTCAGCCACGGCGGATCGTGTATCCCTGCGGACCGGGTGGAGTGGGATCGAAGAGGAGCCGGATCGTGGCGTATCCCGGGGTGATCGTCGTCACCGGTGCCGCAGGAAATCTCGGATCGGCGGTGTGCAGCCTGCTGGCTGCGCGCGGGTGCAAAGTGGTTGCCGTCTACCGCGAGGGGGGGCGGCCGCGTGCGCCGTCGGGCCACGCTTTCGCACTCGAGGCCGGGGCAACGGATCTGGCCGACCCGGCCGCTTCAGCGAGCGTCGCCCAGGCGGCGGTCAAGGCGCTCGGGCGGATCGATGGGCTCGTTCACACGGTCGGCGGATTCGCGATGGGCAGCCTCGCCGCGGACGGGCCAGAGCTCCTCGAGAAGATGTGGCGCATCAACCTTGTGACCGCGGCCAACATGATCCGGGCGGTGTGGCCGGTGATGCAGGCGGGCGGCGGCGGCCGGATCGTGGCGATCGGGGCTGGGCCTGCGTTGCACGCCGGGCAGGGCATGGCCGCCTATGCGGGCGCCAAGGCGGCGTTGCTGCGGCTGATCGAGGCAGTGGCCGCGGAAGGCAGGCCACACCGGATTCAGGCCAACACGGTCGTTCCGAGCACCATCGACACGCCGCAGAACCGCGCGGCGATGCCGGATGCCGACCGGGCGAAATGGGTTACGGCTGAGCAACTCGGCGAGGCCATTGCCTTCCTGCTCTCAGACGCGGCGAGCGGCATCAGCGGCGCGCATCTGCCGGTAGCGGGCGGGAGCTGAGTACTCTGCCCCGGGCTCAGCGCCAGCCGTGGCCGTGCCAGCCTCCCCAACCACCACCGTAGTAGCCGCCCCAGCAGCAGCCGAAGCCGATGCCAAGCGAGACGCTCGGTGCGGCGTAATAACCGTAACCGTAGGCCGGGGCGTACGCATAGGTCGGGCCGGCCGGATAGGCCACGCAGCCGGAGAGGACTGCGGTTGCCAGAACCAGACCAAGCGCGGTGAGCAACCCGCGCAGGCGGGTGCGGAGCATTGCCGATCTCCCTCACAGCGGGAAACGCCGCCGTTTCGTTAAAGGGGCAATGTCGGAATCGAATATGGCGGAAGCAAGAGCGATGCGCGCGGCGTCACAATTCGCAATCTGCACGACCGGTGTGATCACGTTCTGGAGGGAGCATGCACAATACCGGCCCCGCGGACCTGGTTTTCTTCGTCATCACCACGTCACCGACTGATGATTGAAGCGGTGGATTCCGCCTATGACCTGATCGTCCTTGGTGCCGGGGCGGCGGGCGCTCGTTGCGCTCCATCTGTCGGGTCGGGCGTCTGATCACCGAATATGCCTGGCAGAGGCTGCACGCACCGCGCGGCACGACGCTTTACCTGGGCAACGCGCTGGCCGACCGCCTGCTGATGGCCGTTACCCGACCGGAGGTTGACCTCCGCTTGGGCATGACGGTCTCGGCCTCGCCGCCGGCGGCCGGATTGGGCAAGTCGGCACCAACAGCGCGTTCTGGGTGCCGGTATCCCGCTTCCGTCGCAGGGACGGCTCGACCGGGGTTTATCCGCACACGGTGAGCGACCGCGCGAAGCCCGGTTTGATCGCGGTCAACAGGATCGGCCGGCGCTTCGTCAACGAGGCCGTTTCCTATCATGAATTCGTGCAGGCGATGTTCCGCGACGGCAACGCAGGCGCCGGGCCGGTCTGGCTGATTTGCGACCGGCGATTCCTCTGGCGGTACGGGCTCGGCCGCGTGAAGCCGTTCCGGCTTACGCTCAGCGCAGAGATCGCCGATGCGTACCTGCGGACGGCGCCCACGCTGGCCGAGTTGGCACAGGCCTTGGGCATCACGGGCGGCGCCCTCACCGCGACGATCGAGACCTTCAATGAAGGTGCGCAAGCGGGACGCGATCAGGAGTTCGGGCGCGGCAGCGACGCGTACCAGCGCTATCTTGGCGACGCTGAGAATCGGCCGAACCCTTGCGTCGCGCGGATCACGAAGCCCCCGTTCTACGCGGTTGCGGTTTACCCCGCCGACCTTGGCAGCGCCACCGGCCTGGTTACGGATGAAACGGCGCGCGTGCTCGCGATCGACGGAAGAGCGGTCCGCGGCCTCTATGCTTGCGGCAACGACATGCACTCAATCATGAATGGCGCTTATCCGGGCCCCGGCATCACGCTGGGGCCGGCACTGACATTCGGCTACCTTGCAGCCCGGCACGCGGCAGTTTCGGAGGCGACATGACCCAGGCAATGCATGACGCAGCACGTTTTGGCGTCAACACCTATTCGTACATGTTCAGCCAGACGGCGCTGGAAGCGGTGCACGCGCTTTCCGTGCGAGGTTATGGAGGTGTGGAGTTGATGCTGTATCCGGGGCACCTCTGGCCGGACCTCGACGCGGGCGCGATTGCCACCCTGCGCAAGGCTGCTGCGCAGGCGAGCGTGCCGATCCTCGAGCTCAACATGCCCAATATCGACGTCAATGTTGCTGCCGCCGCGGCGGGGATGCGCAGCTATTCGTTGAATCTTCTCGAACGTTTCCTGGAGCTTGGCGGCGAACTGGGCGCGCGCGCGCTGGTGATCGGGCCAGGCAAGGCAAATCCGCTGTATCCGGCGCCGGCCGAAGAGCTTCTGGGTCATTTTTTCCGCGCGCTGGACCGGCTGATCCCGCGCGCGCGGACCGCCGGGGTGCAGCTTTTGGTCGAGAACATGCCGTTCGCGTTTCTGCCGGATGCGTTTTCACTGATGGCCGCGCTGGAGCGGCACGGCGCCGACGGGGTCGGCGTCGTCTACGATTTCGCCAATGCGCATTTCATCGGCGAAGATCCGGCCGATGCGCTGCGGCATGTCCGGCAGCGCCTCGGGTTGGTCCACTACTCGGATACGACCCGCACAGCGTATCGGCACGATCCGATTGGCCGCGGCGATGTTGAATTCAGCGGCGTTGCGGCACTGCTTGCGGAGATCGGCTTTGCCGGACCGCACGTCTTGGAAGTGATTGCTGCCGCGGACGCGGATAGAGCGATTCTGGAAAGCGCGCGCCGGCTTGCCGGGCTGGGATGTGGCGGTGCGCGGCCGCACGAAATTGAGCGCGCATGAAGCTTCATAGGTGCTTGCGCAGAAGCCAGTGCTCGACAGTCACCAGCGCGTGATGCATGGTCCGTCGCCAATTTCTGGGATTCTCCGAGGCAAGGTAGATGCCAATTCCCGCGAGCAGGATCGCCCCGGTTGCCACGGGATCATAGGCACTCGCGACCCCCATGAAGATGAGCAGATTGAAGATCACCGTCAGCAGCAGGCCACCGCCCACCGCGCCGGCGGCAGTGCCGCGGCCCCCGAACAAATCCGTCCCGCCGATCACGGTCGCCGCGATGGCGGTGAGTTCCATACCGGCGCCGAGCCAGCTCTGCCCGGAACCCACATAAGACGTGAGGAAGATGCCCGCGCACGCCGCAAGCAGGCCTGACAGGACGAACGCCAGCGTCTTGATGGATGCGACCGGCAATCCTGCGATGTGGACGGCCCGGGGGTTGCTGCCGATGAGGAAAAACAACCGTCCGGCATAGGTTTTCTTGAGGACGAAGTGAGCCAGCAACAGCGCGGCAACGACCACATAAGCGCCGAACGGAATCGCAAGAATGGGCTGGCTGGTGAAGCCATCGAAGGATGGCGCCAATGTGCTAGACGGCGCCCCGGCCGTCCAGACGAGGTTGATCCCTTGCAGGATGAGCAGTGTGGCCAAGGTCACGATGAACGAGGGAATTCTGAAGAACGTCGTGAGAACCCCGTTGACGAGTCCGGTCAATGCACCGGCCAGCAGCGCAAGGACCAGGACGGGCAGGACGAGGGAGTCGCGTCCCGCCATTCCATTGGCGACAATCACCGATACGATTGATACGATCGACCCCACCGACAGATCGATTTCCCCGGTCAACAGGACGAACGTCTGCCCTAAGGAGGTGAGGACGATCGGTGCGGCTTGGGTGGCGATGTTGCCGATATTCTGGCCGGAGAGGAACGACGCATACTGGCTGCTGCCGGCGATGATGAGCAGAACGAGGACGACGTAGACGCCGAGCCTGCGAATCAGCTCGGCAATTTGCATACGAGAGACCGGCGCTTCGGAATCGCTGCTCGCCGCTTTACCCGTGCCGTTCCGAGAACCGAGGGTGCGCCCAGCCTCCTTCCCGCTCCGCATCAGAGGCAGTACTTGCAGGTCGGGCCCTGGTCAGCCGGGCCTGGCATCGTTCAGCCCGGGGGGCTCCAGGTTCATCGTGTTGTCCTTGTGCCATAGCGGCTCGGGCGGTGAAGCCGTGACGACGAAGACGAGGTCGGTAAAGCCGGTGTTGAAGATGCCGTGCTGTGTCTTCGGGGGAACGAATACCACGGTTCCCGCGCCCACGGTGAAGCGCTCCCCATCCATGACGAACAGGCCTTCACCTGCCAGGAAGTAGAAGATCTCCTCCGCGGTTTCGTGGCTGTGCACCGCTGCGAAGGCCTTCGGCGCGTAGCTCGACAGAAAGAAATCGATGTTCTTGGCTCCCGTGTTCTCCCGGGTGACCAGGAGCTTGGTCAAGGCGCCGTCGTGGTGCTTGGCCAGGTCGATCCATTCCCATTCCTTTACGTTTCTGACCATTCCACGCATCGCGATTGTTCCCTTTCCTGATGACAAGCCGGGGTCTAGAGCATGTTCAGGTTGACTGAGCATGCTCCCTGTTTGCTTTCTCGAGCAATTTCATCACCCTGACCGGTATCTGGCGATTCCGGTCAGGGTGATATTGCTCCAGGCGCGCCGGCCTACTTGGCGAGCTTGCGTGCCAGTTGTATCAACCGCACATTCTCGATGCCAATTGGCCCCTCCGCATTGAGCGACGGCTTTCCGGCCACCGCTTCGTGCATGCCCATGACCTCGGCGACAAAGGGATCAACATCGTCTTTTTCGGCGAATTTCTGCGCGGAGGTGTCGACGATGCCGGATCCGGCGAGCGTTCCGTCGGCGCGCGCCCAACCTTTGTCTCCGTAAATCTCGATCCGGCTCGTTGGAGAAGCGAGAGCCGTCGATGTCTCGACGATGCCGATGGCATCCTGTCCCAACCCGAAAAGCACGGCGGCGCCATCGTCGGTTGCCACCGGGAAACGCTGGGCGGGCAGGCGCGCGCCGAGCACCTGCGCCGGCAGACCCGTCATCCACAGCATCAGATCGATCAGGTGCGTGCCGATGTCGTTGATCGCCCACCCGCCGCTGGTTTCCGCCGCGCGGCGCCAGGCTGCCGGCAGAGCGGGATAGCGTATGAACAGATGAATTCTGAAGGACCCGATCTTCCCGAGTTCGCCGTCCAGCACAAGCTGGCGGAGTCGGCGATGGGCATTGCGGAAGCGCTGGTGATAGCCGATGCGCAGCGTGCTGCCGGAGCGGGCGGCAGCGGCGAGCATTGCTTCGGCGTCCGCGACCGATATCGCCATTGGCTTCTCGACGAGGACGTGCTTGCCCGCTTTGAGGAGCTCGATGGTGGCACTGCTGTGGAGATGGTTGGGGCCCGCGACCCAGACGATCGACACCTCCGGATCGGCGGCCAGCTCGGCCAAGTGCATATAGCTCCGCGGGCAGCCGTGACGGTTCTGGAATTGCTGCGAATTCTCGGGCGCTGAGCCGACGGCGCCGATGAGGGCAGCGCCGGCGGCCGCCTTGATCGCGGGTGCCGCATCGGATTCGGCGAATCCCGATGTTCCAACCAAGCCCCAGCCTATGTTCGCCATAGATGATTCCCTCGTTTCTGCAACTTGTACCCGAAGTCGTACATACCTGATACGTAGTGCCACCTCGCCGCGCGAGACGAATCGCCCGTGACGATGCAGCGACCCAAGCGAATCGCCGCGTTATGGATTGCTTCGCTTCGCTCGCAATGACGCCTCCTGTCGGTCACTCAAGCGCGCTTGTGGGTACAGGCCACGGCGCCGACGCTCGCGAAAGTCCCGCTCAAGCGAATGCCGCTTGCCTGGGATGGGTCGCTCTGTGGTGCTCCGCGAAAGCCCAGACACCGACCACGACGAGCATCACCGCGCCACGGAGGATTCCGGTGTAGAACGGGTCGACCCGCAACAGATTGAAGCCGTTGGCAAGGATCGTCAGCACTCCCGTTCCGGCCAGCGTTCCGCCGATAGTGACCCGGCCGCCGAAGAGATTGGCGCCGCCCAGCATGACCGCGGCGATCGCCTCGAGTTCGAGGCCTTGGCCGGAGCGCGGAAGGCCGGCGCCGATGCGCGCGGTCAGAAACACGCCAATCGCTGCGGAGGCGACGCCGGAAATGACGTAGGCGGCAAGCAGCACGTAGATGGTGCGCACGCCGCTCAATCGCGCCGCCTCCGGATCGCGCCCGAATGCGAAGAGGTGGCGTCCGAGAGCGGTGCGCCAAAGAACGAACCAACCGGCGCCGAAGATCAAAAGGAGGATCAGTGTCGCGGCCGGAATGGGGCCGATCTCGGCACTGGAGAGCACCCAGAAATATTTGGGAACAGGTCCGACACTATGCGGGAACCAGGCGAGGCTCAGCCCTGCTATGACGAGAGAAACCGCGTAAGTGGCGAGGAAGGAGGGAAACCGGGCACGCACCAGGAGGGCATTGCCGGCGCCGACGCAAGCTCCCATCAAGAAGGTTCCCGCGATCGCGGAGGCGGGTCCGTAGCTCATCAGCAACTGCGCTGACACCATGTTGGCCATCGTCGCGGTGGCGCCGATGCTGAGGTCGATTCCGCCGGTCAGGATCACCATCATCTGGCCGAACGCGGCGAGACCGAGAACGACGGCCTGGCGCTCGAGGTCCTGCAGGTTTTGCCCGGTCAGGAAATAGCGGCTGGAAATGGCGAACATCCCGGCGATCAGTATGAACGCCACGGCCGGGATGGCTTCGCTCAGGAACGTCGCAGAATACCCCTCCTTGGCCGGGCTTGCCTCCGCCAGCGGGGCGGCTTGCGAAGTCCTGCTCGCGGGGCCTGCGGCAGCCGAGACGGCGGCCATGATCGCCTCGCGAGTCAGCGCGCCACGCGGCATTTCCCCCGTCATCCGGCCGGCACCGAAGATCAGAATGCGGTCGCACAGCTCTGCGAGCTCGCGGGTATCCGACGAAACGACGACGATGGCGGTACCGCGTGCGGCGAGGCGACGGAGGATCGTGTAAATTTCCGCTCGCGCGCCGACGTCCACACCGCGGGTGGGTTCGGCGACGACGAGGACGTCCGAACGGGCAGCCAGACAGCGCCCCAGGAGGACTTTCTGCTGTTGGCCGCCGCTGAGAAAGCGGCATTCGCGATCGAGAAAGCGCTCGGCGAGCGAGACCTCCCGCGCGGTCCGGACTGCCACCTCGCGTTCGCTGCGAAGTGACAACATGCCGCCGGACTGGAGGTTGGTGAGGACCCCCATGGTGATGTTCTCGGCAGCGGTTCTTCCGAGGGCCAAGCCGTCCCGTTTGCGATCTTCGGGAACGAAGACGATGCCGTGGCGGCTGGCGTCCGCCGGGGTTCGAATGCGGATCGGGCGATCGTCGCGCGTGATGCGGCCGGACAGAGCCGGCCGGACGCCGACCAGTGCCTCCGCCACATTGATCGTGCCGGACCCCAACAGGCCGGCAAAGCCTATGATTTCGCGCCGATGAACCGCGAACGAAACGTCGCTGAAGCCGCTCCCCGAGAGTCCGCTCGCCCGGAGGGCGACCGCGTCGGCTGCGGCAGGCGCGTCCGGCGTTGCGGCAGACTGAACGACGTCGCGGCCGACCATGTGCCGGATGAGGTCCTGTTCGTTCAGTTCACCAGTGGCAACGTCGGCGATCACGACGCCGTCCTTGAGGACGGTAACCGTGTCGGCGATGGTCAGGACCTCGTCGAGATGGTGCGAGATGTAAATGATAGCGAGGCCCTGCTTCTTCAGCGTGTCGATGAGCCTGAACAGCGGCTCGCGCTGACGGTCACCGAGGGCCGAGGTGGGCTCGTCCAGGATCAGCAGGCTCAAGTGCCGCGAGATTGCTTTTGCCACCTCGAGAAGGTGCTTCTGGGCGATGGCCATGGTGTCGATCTGGCGCTCGGGGCGATCCGGCAGGCCGACCATGCGGAGCAGTGCCGCGCTGGTTTGCCGGAGCTCCCCGAGCTTGAGAATGCCGCCCGGAAATACGGGCTCCTGGCCGAGCAGCACGTTTTCGCCGGCGCGCAGATTGTCCAGGAGAGTCAGCTCCTGATAGACGACGCCAACGCCCTTGCCCAGGGCGTCGAGCGGCCCGCGGAATCGTACTTCCTGGCCATGCAGGCGGATCATTCCCGCGTCCGGCGGGATTGCGCCGGAAAGGATCTTGACGAGGGTGCTCTTGCCCGCGCCGTTCTCGCCGACGAGAGCGCGGACCTCGCCGGCACGGCAGGTCAACGACACATTATTCAACACCCGTCCGCTGGAGTAGGTTTTACTCACGTCGCGGACGGATAGGACGTCAGCGGCGGCGTTCGGGCCGCCTGACAGAAGCGAGGCCGATGTCACACTCGGCCTCGCCGGTTCATTCGCGACCATGGACGCGGGCTTCGAGGCCTGTCTCTTGCTATTTCTTGCAGTACGGATCGAACTTGCAGGGCAGGTCCTGCGAGTACCACCACTCGTCGGGGCGGTTCATTTTGGCGAACTGATCGATATTGACCTCGGTAATGTCGGGCTTGGGAACCAGGAAGTCCTTTGGTACCGGTTCGCCTTTCAGGATTTTCACTGCCTCGAGCACGGCGTATTTGCCGGCGTATGTCGGGATCGGCGTGATGACCGACGGAATCTTGTACTTCTCGACGATCTTCATCCAGCCGTTGGCATCGTCGCCGGTCCACGCCTTGATCTCTTTGACGCGGTGCGCTGCCTTGACGGCCTCGAAGCAGCCGACCCCCTGATTACCGCTGATGGAAGCGACAGCGTCTATTTTGGCGTAGCGGGTGAGCAAGGTCTGCATGATTTCCTTGCACTTGCCGGGCTGATAGTCCGCGTACTGGACGGCGAGCACCTTGATCTTCGTGCCGGCCAACTCCTTCTCGATCCCGTCCACTTCCTCGACGGTCGCACCATCTCCCTGGATCCCGCCGATGATGACGACGTTGCCCTTGCCGCCAAGTTTGTTGACGATGTAAGCACCCTGCAGAAGGCCGTTATCGTCGTCGCGATCGTCGATGAATTGCGTGTAACCCTTGCAATTGACGGCACGCTCGAGAATCAGCACCGGAACATTCTGGGCGAGCGCCTTGTCGATCGAAGGGCAGAGGGCGTTGACGTCGGTGGCGGCCAGGATAATGGCGTCGACGTGCTGGGCCAGCAAATCCTCGATGTCCGAGATCTGCTTGCTGGTACTGTCATTGGCGTTGGTGTAAGCGAGCTTTGCCTCACCGTTTGTCAGGTGAATGCCGTACTCGACCTCGGCCTTCGCCATGATGCGCCAGGAGTTGGACAGCGAGGCGTCGGCGTAACCGATCGTGAAGGGCGGGTTCCGTTTGAACCTGGCGGAACTCACCATCACCTTGGCGTCCGGGTGCGGCGGCAGGGTGAGCGGGGCGGCGCAGGCAAGCGGTGGTGTGACGGAAAACAGCCCGAGGAACAGTGCGGCTGCGGCCCAGCGCGTCAGGGACGATGCGCTGGCGTGGATCCCGCCACTCCTATCTGTTGAGAGCTTCATCTGGACTTCCCTCCTCGATCAGGGGGGTCTTGCCGACCTCCCCTCCAGCCTGATGCCAACGCGCCCGGTTCGTTTCTCTGCCGCGGCGCCGTAGTTCGCCGGGAAAGAACTCCTTGCGCGATGGCGAAGTAGCGTATCGCGATGCTGATCGGAGTGCAAGGCTGAAAAGGGCGAAGGACCATCGATTGTGCGACGAAAAATTCTGGTACGGGAATATGGCAGAAATTGGAATGTTACGAACACACGTACGGAAGATGGGCGGCAATAGTGTTGTTTGCTGTAGTGTATAACTCTTCCGGATACCAATCCACACTCCATTTATCTATGTAATACGATAACGAAATACTATGCAAACGAGATAGATTGCCGATGGTTTCTCTTATCGTCTCTGTCGCCCATTGCCGACGCCTGCGGAGGATGCAGCGGCATAACGGAAGAGCGTTGCACTATTTGGCAAAAGCATAGCCAAGCGGCCGGCTGATGCGAGCGGGCCCAGTGTGCCGCGCGCAGAACGACGCGTGCGCTTGCTCCGCCGAGGAGAAACTGGGGCCGATTCGGTGGCGGGGTGGGCGACAAAAGAGCGCGGGCGCAGCGACCGCGCTTTGGTCAGGATCGCTCTGCGGCGAGTTCCTGGGCCGTGCGGGGGCGACCGAACACGGGGTCGGTGTGGGGAATCGGCGGCAGCGCCCAGGTGCCGGTTTGCGGCGGCCTGACTTCGGCGTCGACATGCACGTCCAGAACCCACGGTTTGCCGGAGGCGATCGCATGCTCGAGTGCGGGCGCGAGATCGGCGGTGCGGGTGATGGTCACGCCGTCGACGCCGTGCGCACGTGCGAGCGCGGCAAAATCCGGGTTGTAGGGCTCCCGATTTGGGCCGCGCCGAAAGGCGGTGCCGAGCTCGCGGCCGGCGAAGAGGCCGTGCTGGATGTCGCGGATCGCTGCCCAGGCGAAATTGTTCCAGATCAGCCAGACGCAGGGAATGTCATACTCGATTGCGGTGCAGAGGACGTGCGGCGTCATGGTAAAGCCGCCGTCGCCGCAGATCGCAACTGCCGGGCGGTCCGGGGCGGCGAGCTTGGCGCCGAGGATGCCGCTCACGCCGAAGCCCATGGCGGAAAATCCCCAGGCGTTCAACATTGTCTGCGGCTTGCGCGCCTCCCAGAACTGCATGAACCAGTTGTGGTGCACACCCGAATCGAGGCTGATGATCGCATCGTCGGGAAGCACGCGGCGCACCGCAGCGACCACCGGTTCGGGGCGGAGCGGGGTCGTATCGAGCGCGAAGTTCGGTCGCACGAACGCTTCCCACTCGCGCCGCCATTCCGCGATCATGCCGAGCCAGGCCTGCCGCGCGGGCCGCTCGGCGCCGCGGGCTTCGAGCTCGCCGAGCAACTGGCGCAGGAAGACGCGTGCATCGGCGACGATGCCGAGGTCTGCGGCATAGTTGCGCCCGATCTCGTTGACGTCGAGATCCACCTGCACGAGCTCGCACGGCGGAAAGTTCCAGGAATAGCCTGCGATCCACGAGGAAGCGGAACGATCGTCAAAGCGGGCGCCGATCGCGAGCACGAGATCCGCGTGGCGGCCCGCCTGGTTCGCCGGATACGCGCCGTTGCGGCCGATGAAGCCGAGCGAGAGCGGATGGTTCATCGGGATGCAGCCCATGCCGTTCGGGGAAGCGATCACGGGCACGGCGAGGCGCTCGGCGAGCGCCGTGAGCTCCGGGCCCGCTTCCGCGAGCGTCACGCCGTGGCCGATGAAAAGCAGTGGCCGCTTGGCCCGAAGGAGGCGCCTCGCGGCCGCGGCGACGTCTTCCGGGGCGGCGCCGGAGCGGCGCGCCGTGCGGCCTCCAGTTGACGCCTGCGGCGCGACGTCGGCCTCCTCCTGGAACAGGTTGAACGGGATATCGACCTGCACCGGGCCGGGCCTTCCGCCTTCCATGCAGTCGAGCGCAAGGCGCAGCGTTGCCGGCAGCATCTCCACCCGCGTTGGCTGGAAGGTCCGCTTGACGACGGGGCGGCAGACGGAGGGGAAATCCGCCTCCTTCTGGCGGTACAGCTCCTGGAAGGGGCCACGGTTGAATTGCTGGGTCGGGACGTTCGCGGTCAAGGCCAGGAAAGCCGAGGAATCGGCGTAGGCGTTGGCGAGCGCCATCACGAGATTGGCGGAGCCTGGACCGCACGAGGTGAGCGTCGCCGCCGGGTGATGCTTGATCCGGAAGTACGCGTCCGCCATGTGGCCGGCGGTCTGTTCGTGGCGCGGCGAGACCACGCGGATGCGGTCCTGCACCCCGTACAACGCATCAAGCATCCCGACATTGCCATGGCCGCAAATTCCGAAGACGTGGTCGATCCGCTCGCGGATCAGGAATTCCGCGATCAGTTCTCCGCCCTTCATGCGCGGCATGGCCGTCCTCCCCATATCCGCCGTGCGGCGGGCCCGGGACTGGCCCGGGAGGGCAGAGTATTTGTCATTGTCGGAAGAGATGCAAGATTGTAGCATGAGGGGTTCTGAGCGTGCCCGGAGGGCAGCGCCGAGGAGTGAAGTTCCATGCCCCGAGCGAGCCTGTCGGCTCCGGTTGGTGACCCGCAGGCGCCTGAAGGCGAAGCGCGGGAACGCGGCGGAATCCAGTCGCTCGAGCGTGGCTTCGCGATCCTGGAAGAGATTGCCCGTAACCGCGACGGGATCACGCTCGGCGAACTGAGCAAGCGGCTCGGGTTGCACACCAGCACCACATTCCATCTGGTGCAGACATTGGTCACGCTTGGTTACGCGCATCAGGAAGCGGCGACGCGGCGTTATCGGATCGGACGCGGGCTGTTCGCCCTGGCGGCCGGTTCACGCGACGAGGTGGCGCTGATCGAAATGGCGACGCCGGTGCTTGCGGAGCTTTCGGCCGCAAGCGCCGAAACCGGCCACTTTGGGGTGTGGTCGGGCGCGGAAGTCCTGGTTCTTGTCAAGACTCCGGGCGCGGGCGCCTTTCAGATCGCGGATGGTTTCGGAGTGCGGCGGCCGGCCTACTGCACCGCTTTAGGCAAGGCGTTGCTCGCTGAGCTTCCGCCGGCGGCGCTGGATCGCTACCTCGCCGGCCGCGCGCTGCCCCGGCTTACGCCGAGCACCATCAGCGAGGCGGACCAGCTACGCCGCCAGCTTGGCGAAGTGCGCCTGAACGGCATTGCGTACGACGACCGCGAATTCGACCCGGAGCTGCGCTGTGTCGCGGCTGTCGTGCACGATTTCACGCGCCAGACGGCCGGTGTGATCGGGCTTTCGGGGCCGGTCTGGCGGCTTACGTTGCAAGCGCTGCACGACATGGCCGAGCTGGTACACGAGGCGGCTGAGCGGCTTTCCGCGAGCCTCGGTGGCGGGCGATAGCCGCCGGCCGGCGATCAAGAGGGGCATGGTGACGGCGCAGGGACGGCGCAGCGAAGGGTGATTCGCAGTGCCTCACAACTCGGCGTCTGCGTCACCGGTGTGGTCACATTCCGGAGGGCGCATACGCGAAAGAAATGATACCAGGATCCGGAACATCGCCGGG
>JBOHMN010000470.1:0-1810 GCA_050730175.1 Acetobacteraceae bacterium
CCCCTAACCGGACCGTCGCAAAGCCACCCACAGCGGAAATTCAAACCGAGACACGACCCCGCCGAGTGTTGCCATCCCGGGCAGGGTGCATGGCACGGGAGTATAGGCTCGCGCTTTGGCTTCCTGCGTATTGCCCCGGGGGCGCGTCTTGCGGCGCACGATCGGTGGCCCTCAGCCGGGTGGACGGTGCGGTTCGGGCGGTTCGTCCTCGTAGAGCGAGTAATTGCGGTCGCCTTCGTCTATGGCTTGGTCCGCAAGCAATTCCTCGCGAAGCCGCCCTTTGTGGTGCCGGCAGGCGTAAGGCTGGATCATCTCGATCAGCGGATCGGGGGTCGTCCAGATGCGGTCGAATCCTCCTGTCCAGGGACGCACGCCGGCCTCGCTTTCGGGCTTCCCCGGGCGCTTTTCTTTCAGGAAAAGATCGCGGTCCCGCATCCGTGCGAAGAACGATTGCATACCGCGGTCCCAGCCGATGAGGACCTGGATCATGCGGTCCTCGTCATCGAGGATGCATCGGCTCATGATGTTCTCCTTTGGAGAGAGCCACGCTGATTGCGTCGCGCGGCCGGGGTTTGAGCAGCGGCGACCGCTGCTTGGATTGGATCTCGAGCTCGATGCCACATGCCTACCCTCCGGGTGAGGGGCCCTTTGAGGGGCGTGGCAGTTCGGCGCCGGCCTCTTCCAGCCGGCGTGCCGTCTCAGCGGCTTCGGCCCGCAATGCACGCAGATGATCTCTCGCCTCCCGCTCGCGTACGATATCGCGTATCAGCGCGGCGTTTGCCTGCATGGCGTGATCGAGCGCCTGCAGGTGGCGGGCAAGATAGTCATTGATCGCGGCGGCGCGCAGACGCCGGAAGGCCTTGGGCCCCGCCTCGGGATCTGCGAGCTGTGCGCTTTCGATTCTTTCCTGGCACTCAACGAAGATATCGACCGCTCGCTCACGGTCCCGGAGCGCCGTTGCCAGAAGATCGATGCCGAGGCCTTTGTAGGGCTTCTCCGACATATCAGAAGCTGCGCGCGCCCAGAGGTCCTCCGTCGTGATGGGCGTGATGTCGCCGAGCGCCTGGCGGTGCCGTTCGGCCTCGAAGAGCGCGCCCTCGGAGATCATCGTCCAGGTGGTCCCGCGGCTGCGGCTTTCGGCGACATAAGTTGTGAATGCCGACACTCCCGCGGTTCCCCTCGGCAGAGCGTTGATATGCTCATCCGAGGTCACGCCCTGTGCCGAGTACATCGTCAGGGCGTGGCCGAAGCCGAGCAGTAGCTTTCCGGTTGCAGCGTCCATGAAGCGGCGCCACTCGACGTCCGCGATCTCACCTTTCTGGGTGCGGATGCGCATGCCGGAGTGCCTCTGGGCGAGCACCTCGACGATTTCGCCGTTGTTCCCGACCTGCTGCTCGCGTCCGTCGATCGTGCCCCAGGTGCGGCGGAACAGGCGCACCCGGTCGCCGGCGGCGAGCGCCAAGTCGAATTCGTGGCCGTCGAGATCGATGGCCGGATGGATGATCTCGTCAGCCGAGATTTCCCCACGCTCTTTTAACCGGGCACGGATCGCCTCGCTGATTTCGGCAACGTCATTGTTGGTCGGTGCGCTGACGGTGATGCCGTATTGGCTGCTGGAGCCGAGCAGGATGTCGCGCCGGGCGATGTAGACGTCCGCGATCCGGGCCACGACCTGCCCACGATCGCCGCCGACCAGCATCGCGTGACCATCGGCGCGCTTCATAGCGAGCGCCCGTACAGCTTCGCCTTCCCGGAAAAGACCTGCGATCTCCCGCCCGACAACTCGTGGGGGTAGCGCCGCGCATAATGC
>JBOHMN010000471.1:0-5308 GCA_050730175.1 Acetobacteraceae bacterium
GCGCATCGCCCTGTCGCCCGCGCGATCGACCGCGTTCCAAATGAGGGCGCTCTCGGCCGGTGTCGGCGCGAACTCGGCCGCCAGGCTGATCGACTTGTGCGGGCTGAAGACGAGGTCGATCCCCGAATGCTTGCGTTTGTGCTGTGACCACGGCCTGCCGTCGTCGGCGCGGCGCGCTTCGAACAAACAAGCCATTTCGGCATCGCGCGGCATTTTGCGCGGATCGATGCCAATGGCCTTGGCGAGGATTGCCGGCATGTCCGGGCGCCACGTCGCCCGGCTGTCACGGCTTGTGTAGTAGGCGGTGAGACGTCCGCCTTCCTCGAGCTGGCGCCCCATGACGTCGATTGGCCGCGGATGGATCGGCTCGGGCGTGTCCTCTGTAAAATAGCGCAGCAGCAGCCGGCCCTTCGATGCCGCGGCGATCTTGCGGAAGTTCATCATGGCCGAGCGCTCCCGTTCGGGTGGCTCCGGCCGTTGCCTTGGGTTTTCATCTCGCCGTCGAGCCGGCCGGCCAGCGCGGTGAGGTCCGCCTCGACCCGCCTCACTCCCAAGAGGATGTCGCGTTGCTGCGCGACCAGGGCGGCAATCATCTCTTCGAGCTGCCGGCCTTCGCCGCCGCCATCCCGGGGAAGCATGAGCCGGACCAGACTCCGCAATAGTTCCAGGCTCTCGTGCGTCTGCTCGAGGATGACCGCAAGGTCATCCGCGCGGTGATCCGCCGGCCGCTCAGGCGTGTCGGGTGCTCCGCCGGTCTCGTTCATCGGGTTCCCTGCCATCTTTGCTTCCGGTTGCCCCCGGAGAGTGAGCGGCCAGGATGCGAACGGGCAGACGATTCGGCTAAGCCTGTTCCTTCGCGTGTTTCTTTTGGGCGACTCGCAGGTACTGCTCGGCGACGTGCCCTCCGTCGATGACCGCATGCTCAAGACGATCGAACGAAAATCCGTCTGCCGGGTCCCGCCCGATCGAGCGCGTCTGCTCGGTCTTCTGCCACCAGCACTCGATCAGTTTGAGGGCATGGCAGAGGATCTGGAACTCGAGCGTCGATTCCTCATCCACAATCGTCTCATATCGAGTTCTGCGGACGTGCGGCGTCCGGCCCGGAGTAACCATCACGACATACCGGCCAGGTTCGCAAAGGCAAAGCCTCAGTTCGTCGCCGTGGTCGCCAGCGTTGGCCTGGTCCCCGCCGTTGGCTGACGCGGTACCTTTCGCGGCAGAGCGTTTGTAGTGGCCAGTTCGGTGGATCGCCGGCAAGACCTCGCCGGTAACCCAGCGGCGGAACGTCCTGGCTTCAGAGGTGGCCTTCGCACCACGAAATTCGTTCTCTTACTGTTCTGGTGACTGCCTGGCCGACATAACGGTTACGGAATGGTGTGAGCTGGGATCACGCGCCCGTGATCGTCCCGGATGCCGAGCCGAAAAGCACCGCCGGTGCATTGGTCCATATGGACGGCTCTACTTCGGCGCATCTCCGTTGCTTGAGCGGCGCCAGCCCGTCGTTGCGCCGATGATGCGGCGTCGGCTTCACGGGTTTGTGATCGAGCTAAAGCCGCCGTTCGCAGAATCGGGCGCCAGCCTTCGCGCATGGCAAAGCGAAACCGAGACACGAAGGCAATCCTGCGGACGATAGAGCGCAGCGAACGGCGTTCAAGTCTTTTCTGGTGGATGGTGGAGCATCACGACGAAGTCATGACGGCCGCGAAGCGTGAGCGGATCCATTGGGTTGGGTTTTGTGTCGAGGCAGGACGGCGCGGACTAAAGGATACGCGCGGCCGGCCACCGACTCCGAGGATTGCACGGGATACTTGGGCGGAGGCGAAGCGTGTGGTTGCGGCGGCGCGGGCCGCGGAAGGAAAGCAAGCCCCGCCGAGGCCAGGCTCGATCTACCCGTCGCGCATGCCGAAGGAGTGGCGACCTGAAGCGCTCAAGCGGATGGGCGCGGCTGCGGGGTCGAGCGGGAGCGAGGGAGCAACCGGCACCGCGTCAACCGGGACCGGCACGGCACTGATTGCAGTACGGCCAAGAGGGGTGCCGGCAACGGGGGCACCGGTCCGGCGAAGCAGGTTCGCCTCGCCGAATGACTCGCCGGCGGTGCAGGAAGCGATGCTGGCCGCCGAGGAGCAGCTGGAGCAGGCGGATTGGTATCTCAATCTGGGACGAAAGAGGAGGAAGGACTGATGCTTGATGGTCAGGTAGGGGGTTCCCCGCGGTTGCCGATCGTCTGGTCGTCATTTGGTCGGCAGCGGGTGGGGAAGACGGTGCTGCTAACCATGGCGGGCCAGTATTTCCGCGGGCTCGGCAATCCTATCCGGATCTGGAATGCGGACCAGCAGAACCGGAGCCACACGCTTTCCTTGTTTTTCGACGATGCGGAAGAGGTGCCTGCGGGCGGGATCGAGGATGGCAAGCTGTGGATCGAGGGTCGCCTCGGACACCTAATCGAGCACGGTTATGACGCAGTGCTTGATGTGGGAGGCGGAGCAACGGGGTTCGCGAAGTTGCTGCAGGAGGTTCCGTTGCTGGAGACTCTGGAAGGCAGCGGCGTGCGGCTGGTGGCCCTGTTCTGTATCGGGCCGGAACGGGCGGACCTCGACTACTTGGAGGAGTTCGCGGACGGGGGTCTGTTTCTGCCGGCAGCGTCGGTGATCGTGCTCAACGCGGGTCTCGTGTTGTCCGGGCGTTCCGTGATGGGGGCATTCGGGCAGGTGCTTCAGCACCGTGTGGTTAAGGCAACGGTCGAACGGGGGACGAAGGTGGCCGTGCTGCCTGCGCTCACCTGCATGGCCGAGGTGACGGATCGGGGGCTGACGTTCGAGCAGGCAATGAACGGGGCAGTCGGTATTGGTGAGCGTCCATTATCCCTCTTTGATCGGGCACGGGTGAACCGTTGGTGGTCGCGCGATATACCCAAGTTCTTCGCGGGACTGCCGGCGGAGTGGCTGCCGATGCCGAGAGAAATCAATTCGGCCGGCGTGGTGCAGCCGGCGGCGGGTGAGGCGGGATAATGGTTGGGGCGGTGCCGAGAGGGCGTGAGGACGAGGGCGGATCGCAGGCGAGCGATTGGCATGTCGAGTTCGGACGCCGATGCGCTGAGGTGAAGGAGGCTGCCGAAGAGTGGGCGATCAGGTGGCAGGAACCCGAGGGGAAGCTCATTTCCGCGTTGCTGGGGGCGATAGAGGTGCTGGGGCGTGTCATCGCATCAGCGCAAGGTGCGATCGAGGGAGCGGGGAGGGACGTTCGTCAGTCCGCGCAAACGGAACTCGCGGAGGTGCGTGAAATGCGCCGAGCGGTCGAGGTGTCGCTGCAGCAGGCGCGGAACGCGGAGCTGGCGTTGGTGGTGCACAAGGAGGAGCTCACGATCCGGATGATCAACCAGACGCTCCCGCTGTTTGCCGATCGGCTGCATGACGCATTGGTAATTCGGGAGAGGAGCTGGAACGCGGAGTCGCGTTTCCGGCGCTACGCGTTGGTGGTGGGGGCGGTGCTCGGGGTGTTCGTTTTCGGTTACGTGCTTTCCGCGTGGCAGGGCGATGAGCGTATCGCGGCGTTCGACGCGTGCTTGGTGCGGCCCCTTCAGGCTGGCGGCCACTTCTACTGCGACATCGATAGTTGGTTCCCGCCGCTGCCCGAGGTGAAGAAATAGCGGGCCGTTCGCAAACCAGCCGGCCACGCTGGGGTCCTCTGGGGAGGAGGGCCGCTGATGCACGGTTTCGGTTGCGATCGGGTGTGGGTGTTAAGTTGCGGCAGCGCGCGGCGAAAGCGGAGGTCGTCTGGCGCAGCAATCTGGCTGGCGGGGTCGGCATTGCTGATGCTTCCGTGCTGCGGCTGGGCCCAGGTGGCGACGACCTTGAACGGCCCGCCGGTGCAGGTGACTCCATACGTCCAGGAGCCAGGGGTGCCGTTGATCACGATGATTCCGGGGACGCCCAGTTCACCGCCGCCAGGCGCAGGCGGCGGTTCGGGGACAGGCGCGGGAGGCGGGAGCGTGAATGCCAGTGGCAGCGCGAGCGGCGGCGACCCGCTCGCCATGATGCTGAGCACATCGTGGGGGATCACCGCTGTTGGCAACGCGGAAGCGGTGGGGATCAATCCGTCTGCGCTTGCCGCCACATGTGTGCTCGAAAGCGGATGCGGAGGCAATCTCGGAAGTGGTGCGGCACAGGGAGTGTTCCAAATGTTTCCCGCTGCGTACGAGGACGGGCTCCAGACGGCGCTCGCGGCAAACTCGCAGCTTGGGACGCAGGTCGTTCCGGGTAATGCTGGCATGAATGATCCGACGACAGAGGCGATTGCGGCGTCGGGGTATTTGATGCAGGCAGCGACTACGTTGCAGGGTGCAGGCGTGAGCAATCCAACGGTACTGGATGCTCGCGGTTTCTACAATTTTGGACCGGCGTATGGAATTGCGGTAGCCACCGCTCCGGATAGCGCGCCGATGAGCCAGGTGCTCGCAGGGGTACCGAATAGCGTGTTCACTGGGAATAACATTCAACCTGAAGAAACGGTGGGTCAGTGGCGAGCCGCTGTCTCAGCGGTCGTTGGCAATGCAGCGGGGCAATCGGTGCTGCTCTAATTAGGGAGAGGGGAAATGCTGCGTATCTTGCTGCTGTTGGTAATCTTTCTCAGCGGCCCAGTGGGGTCAGCAGTGGCGGGCGCGGCGGTCACTGTGGTGAGACATCTCAAGGGGTATGAATGTATGGCCGTGAAGTTGACGCCGGCTGAGATGATGAATCCGTCTGCCATGGTGCCAATCTTTTCCGCGCCATCAAGCACATCACCCAAACTGGGTATCGCTGGTGTAGTTGTGGCCGTACGTTATCCTCCGGTTAATAGGAACGAATTCACCGAGGTGCTCTTCCCCTCCGGTGTGTTGGGATGGGTCGAGACGGAGCGGCTAAAACCGTGGGTAGCGGCACCTGGGACCAATGGGGAGTGCCATCCGGCGTTGCTATCGAACGGTCGGATAGGATTTGATTATGTGCAGTGAGTTTGAGGGAACTGTGCACGGGCGACGGCGCAGCAGATGGGTGTGCGGCGAAGTGATGGTAGGTGCTGTGGGGTACGCGGCGTAGCAGTGTGGGTCGGATTCCGGGTCAGGTGCGGGATGTTGGATGCTTTGCAATGATACCGGTTCGGTCGGCACCAGCAAACCCGATCACGACCTGCCAGCTGTGGCAGCAATGGGATGTGCTTTGGTTGTTTGGGCAGGCACGCTTCGTATTTGTCGCACAGTTCATTTCGCCTGCCGTCGCGGCCGACGATGAATGGATTGCCCCAGATCGACGGCCGGCCGCAGTAGACTGCG
>JBOHMN010000472.1:0-1949 GCA_050730175.1 Acetobacteraceae bacterium
GCGCCACAGCTCCATGCTCCGAGAGGGCGGCAACGGCTTGGACGGTAAGCCGGGTATTTGGCTTCGCCTGCGTAACGGCAAAGACGAACGGCTTGCCGGCAGCCTGCACCAGATCGACGGTGCTACCGACGGCGCGCAGATCGTGCGGGCTCGGACGGGTCGGAATCACCACCAAGTCGGCCGAACGCACCACGGCGCCGATCGCCTCGGTGATGGCTGGCGGCGTGTCCACGAGGGCAACGCGGTAGCCGGCCTCGGCGAGCGCGGCGAGTTTCTCCGGGAGTTCGGCGATGGCGGTGGGTGCGAGTGCGGGGGTTTCGGATTCCCGCACGTTCCACCAAGCGGATAGCGAGCCCTGTGGGTCGGTATCGATCAGGACGGCCGGTCCGTCGCCGGCGGCGTCGACCACCACAGCGATATGCGCGGCAAGGGTAGTCTTGCCGGCACCCCCTTTTTGGCTTGCAAAAACGATAACGTGCATTTTGGCTTTTTGCCTAGAACGATGGTGGGCTTACGTGTTTGCCAGAAAGCACGAAAGCACGCAATAGTAATATTTCTTCTTTTCGTGTTTTCGTGCATTCGTGCATTCGTGTTTGCAAGCAGATCCGTGGGCAGCGTGGGCCGTCGGCATGGCGCTGCGCGAGATTAGCGTGGGAGTCGCTCCGGCACGCGCGGGTCTGTTGCCCACGCGGACAATGGAATTTCGAGCGTAAGCCGGGGCATCTCGCGGACTGCTTGAACCGTTGCGTCGCGCAAGAAGAGGTGCCAAGTCTCGAAGATCTCCGGCTTCGTTGCCCGAAAAGCCGCTGGTGATAGCAGCGCAAGGTTGGCGCCCCCATCGGGATCGCGCACCGAGCGGTAGCGGATGGCCTCGATGCCAGCCGTACGCGCAGCATCGGCGAGGGCTTGGCACGGGCCGTAGTCGGTCGGGTGCTCCCACACCGCGGCGTCCTGGCCGAACGGCGGCAGGGTCAGGTCGATGGCGTATCCCGTCTCGGCCGGTACCCGAAACGCGGTTCGTTCCTGGGGATTCGCCGGAAGCTTCGCGCCGGGAGCGTCGAGGAAAAACAGCAGCCGGTAGAAGGCCTCCTCGGCCGCGGCCGTCTCGACCCACTCGGCCGCGTAGAAGCATCCTTCGGGCTGGCGCGGGCGGCGGAACCGGCTGCCGTGCGGGTAGGGGGCATAGCGGAACGGCGTTGCCAAGAGGTAATCGAGGCCCGCGCAGGCCGTCGGGATCAGAGGTTTGCTGCCCTCCAGCTCGGCCTCCAGGATGGCCTGCTCGTCGAGCGTATCGACCAGTTTCAGGGTGGCGACCCGCGACTGGCTTTCGACCATCCGCCAGATGTTGCCGGACCAGACCCTTGCCTCAGATGCGAGCGCGGGCGGCGTCCACATAATCCACGGCGGCGACCAGCCCGGTCGCGGTCTGCACCAGATCCCGCGGCACGCCCCCGAGAGCGCGGTTCGCCGTCACCATCCACGAACGCAGGGAAGTCTCATCCCCGCCTACCACAGCATCGAGGCTGCGGAACAAGCGTACCAGCAGCAGCGCGAGTTCGTAGGGTTTGGTACCAGGCTCAAGCAGATAATGGCCCGCCCGCAAGCGGGAGGCAGTCGGCTCTGATACGCCGATGGTTCGGGCCAAGGCGGCGTTGGTCAGGCCCAGCAGACCAGCCGCCCGCGACACAGCCTTGCTAACGACCGCCGATCGCTCTGTCGGGGGGGCGGCAGGGACGGGGACTGACACGTTCATTTCATTGCTGAGGAATGTTAATGCATTATTTCTTTCTGTGGCACGATATCACCCCGCGATGGCATGAGGCAAGGACCAAGTGTGAGGGGTCGCGCATGGCGAGCGAGAGGCCGTGCCGCTTCCGGCGGCGCCGCTGCTCGCTGCCCTGTCGCGTGACGCGGTCGAACCGTAATCGTTCCGGGGTGCCGGCGCCTCA
>JBOHMN010000473.1:0-11914 GCA_050730175.1 Acetobacteraceae bacterium
CGGCCAAGTAATGGAATGATCTCCGCCGACGCTGACCGGCACGATCCCGGCTCGAAACACCTTGGCGAAAAAAGTCTCAGCGTTGTCCGCCGCCAGGTCCGGGTGCAGCACATGAGGCATAGGAACATCGCCCAGATCACGGATGCGACTCAAGGCGAAAGGATTAAGGCCGAATTCTCGGTGCACCCGGGCGTAGCCCATGGAGCGGTTGCGAATTCCTCGCGGGCCGAGATACTGCATATGCTCGATCGGATTGCCGTCGGCATACGGCACGCCGACGATGCCGATATCCGTATCGGTCAGATCGGGCCGTTACGGGCAGCGTAGGAACGTCGACGGGCCAGACCAATGTTGGTAATTGACGACTTGCGACGCAAAATCGACCGAGTCCACGGCGCACCTCCGAGATGGGATTCAGCTTATCGGGAACGGCGCAGTGCCACGAGGCAGAGTAGCTCGAACATCAATTGCGCGCCGGCCAGAGCAGTAATGCGGGCGGAATCGAATGGCGGCGAAACCTCGACGAGATCGGCACCGACGATATTGGGCCCTCGCAGACCGTGGAGCAGGCGCTTGGCTTCATACGACGTGATGCCGCCGACGACGGGAGTGCCGGTTCCGGGCGCGAAGGCGGGATCGAGCGCGTCGATATCGAAGCTGATATAAACGGGCCCGGTGCCGACGACTGAGCGTGCCTCGGCCGCCACCCCGTCGACACCAAGCTCGTAGAAGCGGTTGATGTCGATTGTGGTCATTCCGACCTCGTCACCATAGGTCTCCATCATTGCGTAAGGGTCGCGGATCGCGATATGGACGGTGCGTTTCGGATCGATGAACCCTTCCTTGCATGAGCTGATGAAGGGACCTCCGTGATGGAGCCTGGTGCCGTTGATGTCCTCCGCCAGGTCGAGATGGGAGTCGATGTGAACGACCCCGAGAGGAGTTTTTTGACCAAGCGCTTTGAGGATGGGGTAGGTGACCGAATCGTCTCCCCCGGCGGCAACCGGCGAGATATTGCGATCATACAGGCGCCGGAATGTCGATTCGATCTCGGTGACGACTCGCTCGAGATCAAACGCACTGGGAATAAGCGCATCGCCGATATCGGCAACGGCAAGTTGTCCGAACGGAGTCATCTTCAGCAACGAATTACAGTAAAGTATATTGCTCGACTGGTTGCGGATCTCCCGCGGACCGTGCCGCGCCCCGGTTCGCTGGGTGAGACCGAGATCCGAGGGGATTCCCACAAGCGCGATGTCGAGCGGCGCGCCACTATCCCAGTCAGGCCGATATTTGGCCCGGAAGAAGGTGGCAAGGCCGGAGTAGGATTTCATGTAGCCCTCGGGCGAGACTTCCATGGAGCGCTTTAGAAGATCGTAGAATTCTTTCTGGTTATCCATCCTGCCTAGCCTGCTGGGCCGAGTTCCTCAAGTGATAATGATCGCGCTGCGACGGTGCCTCTTATGACCGATGTTGCCCATTGGGGCGGCCCACCCGGAGGTAGTTTGACCGCGATGTTATCGATCCTCAACGTCAAAGTGCATGACAATGCCCTGCATCGCCCATCATCGCCGCGTCGGACGCCTAGATGATCGCGGGACGCCCATTGCTGGACTCATGGTAACCAGCTGTACCGCTGCCGGGAGGGCTCGCACACGACGGGTATCGCGGCGTCGGGCGGCTCTTTGCCTCGATCGTCCAACGATTCTCGGCTCTGCTGACCGACCGAACGATCATAGCCGGTCGGGGCGGCCGGATGCCTTTCCGCGCCATGGCACGCACTCAACGCCACACTGCGCCCGCCTTCGCAACCGTCACCGAGTTTGCGGATGACCTGTACAATGACCGATACGACACCACCTCCGAACCGCGAGGACGAGTGCTGTTAGGTGAGCGTCTTCAGGGCGGCGAATAGCGCCACCGGATCGTATTGGCCCTGATAGACGGGCGGCGGCGGCGGGCCACGCCGGAGCAGGCGGTGGATCGCCACCCATGCGGTGCGTGCGGAGTATTCGATGGTGAATGCCACCTCCTTCGGAACCTCTGCGAACTGGCCGAGGAAGCCAAGGTTCGTCGCTCCCTCGGGAACCACGTGCGGCTGATCGCTCCGCCTGCGCGGCACCCAGACGCTATTCACGTAGGGCAGGTCGCAGGGAATGCAGATCGACGACGCCATGATCGCGTCCAAATGCCGCTCGAACCGGAGTTGCCGGAGCACCTCGTTCAGGATTTCTGCGCCGGTGCATGCATTGCCCGGCTTCTTGACGAAGTCGCCGGTGCGGCGCGGGTACAGCAGAAAGCCCCACCACAGCCTCGTGCCTGGCGGCTGGGTGATGACTTCCGGCTGATGAAAGATCGTCAGCGTGATCAGCCAGCTCGAGTCTTTCAGCGTCACGAGCCCTCCGCTTCCTGGCTCGCTGCTCGTCAACGCCGTCATCTGGTCGAAGAATTCGGTCCCGGTCGTGGTGACCGTGAAGGTCACCCACTGCGTATCGGGCAGGTGGGTCGTACCGAAGAACGCGTCGGGATTTCCGAAATCGGTACGCCCCTGCGCCAGGCGCTGCCACAGCGCCCAGGGCCGCTCACTCAATTGCGGTCGCGGCGCTTCAGTCATCGATCCCACCGAAAGGTCGGCGACCTGCGATCCGAGGGTCGCCAGCACGACATCCTCGGGCGCGACGGAGACCGATATTACCGCGCCGTCCCGTTCATAGTCGAGCCGGTTGACCGTGATGCGGCCGGGTCGCGGTGCAAAGCCGATGTCGCTGACGAACGAGCCGGTCAGGAACGTCACGCCGCGCGGGCCTAGCCACGCCACCATCGGTTCTATGATCGCCTCGTACTGGTCGAAGCGCGTGCGCAGGATGTGCGACATGTCCGATAAGTCCGGCAGCAAGGGCAGGAAGCGGTTCATGTAGCGCCGCATCTCCATCGCACTGTGCTGCGGCAGCGGCCCCATGATCGTCGTCCAGAGCAGCCAGAATTCGGTGGTGAAGAAGTCAGGTCGGAAAATTTGATCGATGCGCCGCCCGTACAGCATCGCCTCGGGCGTCAGCGCGAGCTGCACGAGATCGAGCCGGTCGAGGATGCTCAGGCCGAAATGCGGGCCGTGCACGAGGCGGCCGTCGCGATCGATGATGTGCACCCGGTCGTGGAACGGGTACCGTTCATTGAAGGTGAAAAAGCGGTCCTTGACGGAAACCGCCGGATCGCCCGTCCAGGGGATCGTCGCCAGCAGGTCGAACGTACAGCGGAACTCTGCATCAAAGACGGAGCCGGTCGGCAGGATGTAGCCGGTCGCCGCATTGCCGGCTAACGAGAACGCGCCGCCCAGCCGCTCACCCGCCTCGTAGATCGTGATATCCTCGCCGGACATCTCCGCATTGCGGATAAGATACGCGGCGGCTGCCAGCCCACCGAAGCCGCCACCGACGATATGCGCCTTCATCCGCCTGCCTCCCGTTGCGCGGTGTCTGTGGATCGGAGTCCAACTATGACCCCGCCACACTCTTCCAAAACAATGGCTCGTCGTGCCGATCAACAGCACGGGTGCCGATGATTGCGAGCAGCTATACCCCGCTCAAGCCAGGATCCGAAAATCCTTGGGCGAGATGACGCGGAAGTTGTCTGATACGGCATCACAATAGACGCGCCAGTTTCTGGGCACCTCCTCGCGCAGGAATGTCAGGATAGCACCACGGAAGGCGATGAATGTCTCGTAACATCGGTTGTGGGTGATGTGCTTGTGCATCAAGCCCCACAGTCGTTCGATCGGGTCGAGATGCGGACAGTAGGCCGGGATGAACCGAAGTTTGATCCGGCAGCCCGGCCGCGCCAGCCAGGCTTGCACCAGCCTCGCGTGATGGTATCGGGCATTGTCCAGAAACAGATGGATCATCCGTTTGCCCGGATACATCGCCTCGATCGCTATCAACAGGATGATCGTGCTGGCGGCATCCACCGTCGCCACGTCCAGCATGCGGGTCTTGCCGCTCTCCAGGCCCATCGCACCGTGAATGTTCGGGCGTTGCCGCCCGCTGGTCTGCGGCGCGGCGATTTTGCTGTCTCTCGGCGCCCAGCAGCTTGCCGGCCGCACCGCGTGCGTCGGATGCACCGCATCGGCGAACAATGCCGCCTCATCATCGGCCAAGTGGTTCAGCAGGTCCTCATGCGCCTTAATGAACGCTGCCTGCTTCTCAGGATCAAGCTTGCGCGACACCGCTTTCGGCTTGCGATGCTCCATGCCAAGGCGGTGCAGTAGTGCGATCAGGCCAGACCGGGCCTCATACTCGATGCCACATTCTCTTTCGATCCACGCGCCAACCTCGCGCGTCGTCCGCGGCAGCGTCGCGGCGATCCAGGCTTTCAGCTTGTCCTGTTGCTCGCAGCTCAAGTGGCAGGCGCCGCTCTGCTGAGCGGAACCTCGCCGCCCAACCGCGTTGTGTAGCCCGTCACCCACCCGGATCGGCACCCGAGATCGGCTGGCCCGGCACGCACGCCTTTGATTCCCACTCCCTGCACGCCTATTTTCCTTGCCGTGCCCTCCGGGGCAAGGGAGAGAAGGGGGAAACAGGATGCCCATCAGCAGGCGTGGTCTCTTGGCATTGCCGGCGCTCGCAGCTCTGCCGGCGCTCATCGGGCGCGCAGACGCGGCCGAACCCATCAAAATCGGCTTCATCCTGCCGTTGACCGGCAATTCCGCGGCGATGGGCCAGTCGGTCAAGCAGGCAGTAGAGCTGGCAGAAGACATCATCAATAACCCGACGCCGCAACTGGCGTTTCTGCCGCTCGCTTCCGAGGAGGGCATTCCCAGCCTCGGCAACGCTCCCGTCAAGGTGCTGTTTGCCGACAATCAGGGCAGTCCCGCAGTCGGCCAGAGCGCTGCGCTCCGGCTGATCACCCAGGACCACGTGGTGGCGCTCTGCGGGGCCTACCAGTCGAGCGTCACGTTGACCTCGAGCGCCGTCGCCGAACGCTATGGAATCCCCTACGTCAACGGCATGTCGACGGCCGCCAACCTCACCGAACGCGGCTACAAGTGGTTCTTCCGTACAACCCCGATCGGGCCGGATTTTGCCCGGCTCTATTTCGATTTTCTCGCTTATCTGACGAAGCAGGGAACGCCCACCGAGCGGATGGCCGTGCTGCACGAGAATACCGACTACGGCACTTCGGTTGCCCAGTCGATCGCCTCCGTCGCCGCCAAGCGCGGCATCAAGATCAACCAGGACATCGCCTACAACGCGAACGGCACCGATGTCTCACCGGAAGTGCTGCAACTCAAAAAGGCAAAGCCCGACGTCGTCATCTTCGTCAGCTATACCTCCGACGCGATCCTTTATATGAAAACCTTCCACACGCTCGATTATCGCCCGCCGATCGTCATCGGCGATGATTCCGGCTTCTCCGACCCCTCGTTCGTCACGACCGTCGGCCCGATCGCTCAAGGCGCGCTCAACCGCAGCCCGTTCGTCCCCGGCAAACCGGGCAGCACCACCTACAAGGTGAATGAGATGTTCCGGAAGCGGACCGGGCGGGACATGGACGGCACCACGGCACGCGGAATGCAAGGTTTCCTGGTGCTCTGTGATGCCATTAACCGGGCCGGCTCGACCAGGCCGGACGCGATCCGCGAAGCGCTCGTGAAAACAGACCTGCCGCGGAGCGAACTGATGATCGACTACAAGGGCGTGAAGTTCAATGCCCAGGGCCAGAACATCCTCAGCTACTCGATGCTGATCCAGTTGCAGGGAGATCACTACGTGCCGGTCTGGCCGACCGCTGAGGCAACCGCCAAGCTCGAGCTGCCCTTCAAAGGTTGGGCCTGAGGCGCCGGACCATCGGCAGCCATCTCGCCTCGCCTCTCCGTAGCGCATAATCTGAGCAGACGGGACACCAGGCAGCTCGCGGAATGATCCTGCTGCAACTGATCAGCGACGGGCTCTTGCTCGGCGCTGTCTACGCTCTCTTCTCCTCCGGGCTGACGCTGATCTGGGGGATGATGAACGTCATGAACTTCGCGCATGGCCAGTTCGTCATGCTGGGCATGTACATCGCGTTCTTCTCTTTCACCTTGCTCAGGATCGGCCCGGCGTTGTTCGTCCCGCTGGCGACGATCGGCCTGTTCGGATTCGGCGTGCTGATCTACCTGATACTGATCCGCCACGTGATGAAGGGGCCGATGCTGGCGCAGATCATCTGTACTTTCGGCCTCGCCCTCGTTCTGCAGTACAGCGCGCTCTGGGCATTCTCGGCAAATTTCGTCTCGTTGCCGACATCGCTGGTCGGCGGCGTGTACGATGTCGACGGCATCCGGCTTTCCGCGGCACGGCTGATCGCCGGCGCCACCGCCATCGTGTTGACCGCGGGGCTCCATCTCTTGCTGACGCGAACCGACCTCGGCAGCCGAATGCTCGCGGTCTCGGAGGATCGGGTGGCGGCGGCCCTGGTCGGCATCCGCCCGGATCCCATGCAGGCGCTGGCCTGGGGCCTCGGCGCCGCCGCGACCGGCGTGGCTGGCGCGCTGATCGCGCTCTTCTTTTACGTCTCCCCGGGTGTCGGGAACTCCTTCACCCTGCTCGCCTTCGTCACGGTGTGCCTGGGCGGCTTCGGCAGCGTGCCCGGCGCACTGCTGGCCGGGCTCATCATCGGCGTGATCGAATCCCTCTCCGCGTATTGGCTGGGCCCGTCCACCAAGGACGTGGTGGTGTACGGTCTGTTCGTGGCCCTCCTCTGGGTCAGGCCCCAAGGAATGTTCGGGCGCGCATGATGCGGCTCCGGCGCGCATTGCCGGTGACGCTATTGGTGATCCTGGCAATTGCGCCATTTTTCTCCGTCAATCCATACTACCAGCGCATCGCCGCACTGGTTGTGCTGGCCGCGATCTCTGCCTCGGCGTGGAACGTAATCGGCGGCTATGCCGGACAGATCTCCTTCGGACATTCGATTTATTTCGGCATCGGCGCCTACGCCTCGCTTCTCGTATTCAGCAAGCTCGGCCTGCCGCCGATCGCCGGGGCCCCCCTCGGTATCCTCGCGAGTTTCGTGGTCTCGCTGCTCATCGGACCACCGAGCTTTCGCCTGCACGGTCACTATTTCGCCATGGGCACGTTCGCCATCGCGGCACTCGCCGAGAATCTTGTCGTCAACTGGAAATTCGCCGGCGGAGCAATCGGTGTCATGGGCCCAGCCATGCCGCGCTCTCTCGCCGACCTCCTGTTCCGCGACGCGCTTCCCTACTACGTGATCTTCCTGGCGGTGCTGATTTTGCTGCTTGCCGTGACGCATCTGATGCAACGGAGCCGGATGGGTTATTACCTCAGGGCCATCGGTGCGGGAGAACGCGCGGCGGAAAGCCTGGGCGTGCCCATCCAGCGTTACAAGCTTTATGCGCTTCTGATCTCGGGCGCCTTCACGGCGCTCGCGGGTTCGCTTTATGCGGTAATGATCGGCTTCGTCGATCCCGAAAGTGGCTTCGGGATCCTGATCTCCGTGAACATGGTCGTCATCGCGGCGCTCGGCGGAGTCGGCACTTTGTTCGGCCCGCTCGTCGGCGCGATCATCCTGGTGCCGCTCCAGCAAATGACCAACGCGCTGCTGGGCGGCGGCAGCAGCGGCGCCGCCTACGTCGCGTACGGCCTCATCATCGTCCTGATCGCCCGCTTCAGCCCCGGCGGACTGGCCGAAATCTGGCGGCTGGCCTTCCGCAAAGAGCGCCGCCGTGCTGCTTGAAGCGAACGGCATCGTCAAGGCGTTCGGCAGTTTCCGTGCCGTGGACCAGGCCGACCTTATGGTCGCCGAACATGAGCTGATCGGCCTGATCGGGCCGAACGGTGCGGGCAAGAGTACGTTCTTCAACTGCCTTGCCGGCGCAACCAGGCCGACCTCCGGCACGATCCGGTTTCGCGGCAAGGAGATCACACGGCTTTCCCCTAATGCGCATGCACGGCTTGGCCTCGCTCGCACGTTCCAGGTGCCGATCGTTTTCACCGGCATGACGGTCAAGGAAAACGTCATGGTGGGTGCGTTGCTGCGGCATCCGAACCAGAGGCGGGCGGCCGCCAAGGCAGACGAGCTTCTCGCCTTCACCGGCCTCGCGGAGCGGGCGAAAATGCTGGCTACGGCGCTCGGCACGCCCGCCCGCAAGCGGCTCGAAATCGCCCGCGCACTGGCAACCGAGCCAACGCTTCTATTGCTCGACGAAGCTCTCGCCGGGCTGACACCGAACGAGGTGCAAGCGGCAATCCAGCTTGTCGAGCGCATTCATGCAAACGGCGTCACGCTGATTGTCGTCGAGCATATCATGGAGGTGATCCATCGACTGGCCAGGCGTGTGCTGGTGTTTAACCAGGGCCGGGTCATCGCCGAAGGAACACCGGCCGAAGTCACGGCGGACGAGCGTGTGGTCACGGCCTATCTCGGCCGGCGCAGAGGCCGGGCCGGGTGAACAGGCCGCTTTTACGCGTCTCACATCTCGCCGTGCATTACGGCGACCTTGTCGGAGTATCCGACATTTCGCTCGATGTCGCGGACGGTGCGGTGGTCGCCCTGCTCGGCTCGAACGGCGCCGGGAAAACCACAACCTTGAACGCCCTTGCCGGGCTCGTGCAACCAGCGGAAGGCGAGATCGAATGGCAGGGTGAGCGGATCGGCGGCGCGCCCGCGCACGCCATCGTGCGCAGAGGCATCGCGCTTTCCCCCGAGGGCTGGCGGCTTTTCGTCAATCAGACCGTCGAGCAGAATCTTCGCCTCGGCGCAACCGCGCTTCAGAATCGCCGCCGCTTCGCCCCGCTGCTCGATCGCGTCTTCTCGCTCTTCCCGCGCCTGGCCGAGCGAAGGCGGCAACGCGCCGGCACGCTTTCGGGCGGCGAACGGCAGATGCTCGCGGTGGGGCGCGCGCTCATGAGCGACCCAACGCTTCTCATGCTCGACGAACCGAGCCTCGGCCTGGCACCTTCCGTGGTCGACGCGCTGTACGAGACGCTCGGGAAGTTGCGCACGGCAGGGCTGACATTGCTGCTCGCCGAGCAGTCGATGGACCTCGCGCTCGAATTCGCCGATACTGCCACGGTGATCCAGACTGGCCGCAGCGTCATGAGCGGAACCGCCCGGGAAATCGCCGGCAATCCCGATCTGCATCGCGCCTATCTGGGCGCCGGATTATAGTGCGTCTTGGCGCGGTGGCGCCCCGTAACCGCCGCCGCCCGGCGTTTCGATGACGAAGACATCACCCGGCGCAAGCTCGGTGCGGTCGGTGCCCCGCAGCACCTCGACGGAACCGGAGCGCCGTTCGACCCACTGCTTTCCTGGCTCGCCCTCTCCGCCACCAGCCATCCCGAAGGGGGCAACAGTGCGGCGAGAGGCGACGATCACCGCCGTCATCGGCGCCAGCGCGCGGATGCGCCGCATGGCACCATCCCCGCCCCGCCACCGCCCCACTCCGCCCGACCCGTGGCGGATGGCGAACGCATCAAGCTGGACTGGATAGGAAAGTTCAAGGATTTCTGCATCCGTCATGCGGGTATTCGTCATGTGGGTGTGGATTGCCGAAGTCCCTGCGAAACCCGGACCCGCGCCGGAGCCGCCGCAGATCGTCTCGTAGTATTGAAAGGCAGCATTGCCGAACAGAAAGTTGTTCATGGTCGCCTGGCTACAGGCCATCGTCCCAAGCGCACCGAACAAGGCGTTGCAAACCGCCTGGGAGACCTCCGTATTGCCGGCAACGACGGCAGCTCCGGGTGCAGGCGAGAGGAACGTCCCCGACGGGATGATGAGTTCGAGCGGCACCAGGCAGCCGTCGTTGAGCGGAATGTCCTCGCCGACCAGGCAGCGGAACACATAAAGCACGGCGGCGCGCGTGACGGCAGCGGGAGCATTGAAATTGCCACGGTCCTGGGGGCCCGTGCCGGTGAAATCGACGACCGCGCTGCGGCGTGTGGAATCGACCGCAACGCTGACCTCGAGCGGTGCTAGGTTATCCATCGTGTAGTGGAAACGTCCGCTACCGAGACGAGCGATGACACGGCGCACGCTCTCTTCGGCGTTGGCCATGACGTGGCCCATGTAAGCTGCAACAACCGGCCAGCCGAAGCGGGCGATGAGCCGGTCGAGCTCGATCACGGCGGCCTGATTAGCGGCAACCTGCGCCTTGACATCGGCTACGTTCACGTCGGGGCTGCGCGCCGGGTAGCGCGCGCCCGTGAGTAAGGCACGGAACGGCCCTTCCTGGAACTCCCCTGCCGCGACCAGGAGGAAGTTGTCGATCACGACGCCTTCCTCTTCAAGCGTCGTCGAGTCGCTCGGCGTCGAACCCGGAGTCGTGCCGCCGATATCGGCATGATGTCCACGGGAGCCAACAAAAAAACGGATTTCCTTCCCGCCTGCATCGAAGACAGGCGTGATGACCGTAACATCCGGCAGGTGTGTGCCGCCATTGAAGGGATTGTTGAGCGCCACGACATCGCCGCGACGGAGCGTCGCACCCCGGCGCGCCAGCACGGTGCGCACACTCTCGCCCATCGCACCGAGATGCACGGGAATATGCGGCGCGTTGGCGATGAGCCGGCCTTTCGCGTCGAACAGTGCACAACTGAAGTCCAGTCGCTCCTTGATGTTGACGCTCATCGCCGTATTCTGCAAGACTGCACCGGCCTGCTCTGCGACGCTCATGAAGATGTTGTTGAACAGCTCGAGCAACATCGGATCGGGCGGATCACCGGCAGAACTCGCAGCCAGGTGCCCCCGCCGCATCGGCGCGTTGCGCGTGAGCAGCATGTGATTCTGTGCCGTCACCTCGGCGGCCCAGCCAGGCTCGACCATGGTCGTCGCATGCGCCTCCTGGATCAGCGCCGGTCCCGCGATGCGGTCCCCGGCAAAGAGGGCTGTACGTTCGAAAACCGGGGCACCCAGCGCCGCGCCGCCCGTCCAGATTGCAACCGCGTCGATCGGTTCCGGCTGACCGGCGTTGCGCGGCGCAAGTCTTTCTTCAGTAACCGGCTCGCCGGGCGCAACAGCTTCAACGGCCACTGTTTCGGCAATCAGCGCTCGGTCGGCCGTGGCGAACCCGAAACGCGCACGATGCATTTCGGTGAACGCGACGCGCATCGCCGCCGCATCCGCTCCGAGTTCCACCGCGAGCGCCGCTTCGGTGCCGACGTAGCGGAGATGCACCCGCTGCACGAGCCGAATTGCGTCGGGATCGGCTCCCTGCGCCGCCAGCGCAGTCGTTGCCTCTGCTGCCAGTCGGGTCGCGACCAGAGCAAGCGAACCGAGTGCCTGCTGTTCGAACGCTTGCTCGACCGCCTGTTCGCGCAGCACCGCCTGGTCCGCGAGTCCCATCCCGTACGCCGAGAGAACGCCGGCAAAAGGATGGATGAAAATACGCGACATACCGAGTTCATCGGCAACCAGACAGGCGTGCTGCCCGCCCGCACCGCCGAAGCAATGCAACACGAAGGAGGCGGGATCGTGCCCCTTCCGGACGGAGACCTCCTTGATCGCGTTCGCCATGTTCGCTACTGCAATCGCCAGGAAGCCGGCCGCCAGAGCGCGCGGCTCGACCGCCTTGCCGGTGGCGCGAGCGACCTCCTCGGCGAGCTTGGCAAAACTCGCTTCGGAAGCGGCGGCATCGAGCGGAAGATCGTGGCCGGGGCCGAAGATCGGCGGAAAATGCCGCGCCTGGATTTTCCCCACGCAGACATTGGCATCGGTCACGGTGAGCGGGCCACCCCGACGATAGCAGAGCGGACCGGGGTCGGCGCCGGCGCTGTCCGGGCCGACGCGCAGCCGCGCGCCGTCGAAATGCAGGATCGACCCGCCGCCGGCAGCGACCGTATGGATGCTCAGCATCGGCGCACGCATACGCACGCCGGCGACCTGGGTTTCAAATGCGCGCTCGAATTCGCCGGCATAATGC
>JBOHMN010000474.1:0-3257 GCA_050730175.1 Acetobacteraceae bacterium
GGCCAGGGATCGATCAGCGTGACGTCGTAGCCGTTGCGGGCAAGATGCCCGCCGACATAGCCGCCGACCGCGCCGGCGCCGATCACGGCGATTCGCTGTTTCACTCTTTCCCCTCTCTCGTGTTGCCCGGGATCACCGCCATGATAAGGGGAACCGGAGCAATCGCCAGAGAGGGAAATTCGACATGCGCTGGAGAAGACGGCGGGAACGGTTGCGGGCAGTCCTCGCGGGAGATTCCTGTGTGCATCCAGCCTCCGTCTTCGACGCAGGATCGGCGCGCATCGCCTCTTCACTCGGCTTCGAGGCGGCGATGCTGGCCGGCTCGGTCGCATCGCTTGCCGTGTTGGGCGCCCCCGACCTCATCTTGCTCACGCTTTCGGAGTTAGCAGATCTCGCGTTGCGGATCGGCCGCGCGGCGGAGCTGCCGCTGATCGTCGATGCCGATCACGGCTACGGCAACGCACTGAATGTCGCGCGCACGATCGAGGAGCTCGAGAACGCCGGCGTGGCGCTGGTGACGATCGAAGACACGGCGCTGCCCCGTCGTTTCAACCAGACCCAACCCTCCCTCCTGCCGCTCGACGAAGGAGTCGGGAAAGTGCGTGCCGCGCTGGCGGCACGCGAAGATCCCGCCTTGATTGTTGCCGGCCGTACCACGGTATCGACCGCTGGTGTTGCGCAGGCGATCGCCCGCGGTGAAGCCTATCGTGCCGCCGGAGTGGATGCGATCTTCTTTGCCGGTCTCCGCACCAGCGCGGAGCTGGAAGCAATCGCCGCCTGCGTGCCCCCGCCGATCATGCTCGGAGGCACCCCCAAAGGGCTCGGCGATCGTGCGATGCTCGCCCGGCATGGCGTGCGGATGGCCCTGCAGCCGCATTTGAGTTTCGCCGCAGCCATGCAAGCCGTGTTTACGACGCTCAAGGCGTTGCGCGACGGCACGCCGCCCGAAGCAATTGCCGGTGTGGCGCCTCCTGCGCTGCTGCGCGAAATCGCCCGCGAGGACGATTATCGTGCGGCCGCGGCGGCGTTTCTGGCGAGCCCCCCGGCCTAGATAAGCGAGGCGGGATCCGGGCACGCCGCAGGGCAGCTTGCGCCGCCGCGTCGGGCATCGTCGCGGCGGAAGAAAGAGGATTATGGTTCTGCCGCGCCTCGCGGCGTACCGGCGGGCCCAGGGCCGGAGCAGAAAAACGCGGGAACAGAAAAACGCGGGAGCAGGAAAACGATGCGCATCACGATCTTGGGGGCCGGGGGATTTCTCGGCCGAAAGCTTGCCGCGCGGCTGGCCGCGGATGGTGCGCTCGGTGGGCGGGCCATCGAGCGGCTCGTTCTGTTCGATCTGGCGTCGCCGCCGGCTCCGGATGCCCCTTTCCCGGTCGAGCGTCTGGTCGGGGACCTCGCGGAGTTGCATGAGGCGGCCATCCCCGAGGGCACTGACGTGGTTTTCCACCTGGCTGCGGTCGTCAGCGCAGCCGCGGAAGCCGACTACGATCTTGGGATGCGGGCCAATTTGCACGGCACGGAACGTGTGATTGCGGCATGCCGGCCGCTTGCCGGCCGGCCCAGGGTGGTCTTCACATCGAGCGTCGCAAGCTTCAGCGGCGGGCAGAACGCCGTACTCGGCGATGATGCCCGGCAGGTGCCGGCGAACAGCTATGGCGCGGAGAAGGCAGCCGCCGAATTGCTGCTCCAGGATGCAAGCAGGCGGGGCTTCCTCGACGCCGTCAACCTCCGCCTGCCGACAGTCATCGTGCGGCCGGGCCGCCCGAACCAAGCGGCGTCGAGTTTCGTCTCGTCGATCATTCGCGAGCCGCTGCTCGGGTTGCAGACGGATCTCCCGGTGCGCGAGGATTTCGCGGTCTGGGTGGCGAGCCCCAAAAGAGTGATCGAATGGTTTCTGCACGCGGCGACGCTCGACAGCGGGCCGATGGGGCTGGATCGCGGTGTCAACCCGCCCGGCCTCAGCGTCAGCGTGGGACAAATGCTGGCCGTGCTCGAGGCGGAGCAGCCCGGCGCGGCGGCGCTGGTACGCCGCGTCCCCGACCCCAGGATCGGTGCGATCGTTGCGACCTGGCCCGCGGCGTTCGTTCCCGAGCGCGCGCGCCGGCTCGGTTTCGCCGAGCACGAACCCCTGCGCGAGGTGGTGCGTGATTTCATTGCGACGGATCTGGCCGCCACGCGGGCGGAGCGGGGCATGGCCGTACCGGCGGCCGGCGGCGCGGGAGGTGCCTGACACGCCGACGTTGCGGATGCTTCTTCCGTAACGCATGACGATCCGCCGGGGGGCGGGAGGGAAGCAACGGGCTGCCGCACCGGCGGTCCTCTATGGTATGCAAACCGACGCCGGGGAACGTTCTGCCTCCCGTCGCAACTTCCGCAACTCCGGCCCCTGCAACTCCGGAAAGGCCGCAACCATGGACGATACCTACATCCTTGTGCTGCTCGCCTCCACGATCGGCGCGCAGGAATGCCTCGATGTCGCGGCGATCATCAGCCGCAGCCTCGACCAGCCGCTCCGGCTGCTGCACGTGCAGGTCGGGCCGGGGTCGTTGGTATTGCCGACCCAGGAGCACCTTTCGGAGTACGAGGTCGAGCATCTCGAGGAGCGCGAGCAGAAGGAGACCGACATGTTGGCCGACATGGTGGCCGACTGGTCGCGCCATTCTGGCCTCGCGGCCCCGATCGAGGTGGTGACGGGCGACGAGTGGCGCGCGCTTCGGCCGCATCGGACGAAGGCGAGCCTCGTGATCCTGGCTTCGCCGCACACCCAGCCGATCGGGCACCGCGAGACGCTGCGCGCGGCGTTGCTGCGCGCGGGGCATCCGGTGGTGATGATCCCACCTGGCTGGCACGGCAGCTTCGGCCGGCGCCTCTTGGTGGGCTGGCAAGACGTGCTGCCCTTGCGCCGCGCAATCGTCTCCTTTGGCGCGTTCCTGAGCCGTGCCGAACAGGTCCTGGTGATCGCGGTGCAGCAGGACGAAGCGGCGCTTGCCGAGGCGCGCAAGAGCCTCGATGCCCTGGTGCCGAGCGCCGTCTATCGGCTGGTTGCCGCGGAAGGGCGCAAAACCGCGATTGCCCTCCTCGAGGAGGCGCGGCAGGCAGAGGCGGACGGGATCGTGATGGGCGCCTACCGGAGGGGTGAAATTCTCAACTGGCTGATGCCCGGGACCTCTACGCGGCTGATCCAGGACAGCATGAGTCCGCTCTTGATGAGCCCGTAACCGCCGCGTGCGGAGCGCGTTCAGAACCAGCCGAAGCCG
>JBOHMN010000475.1:0-1900 GCA_050730175.1 Acetobacteraceae bacterium
GCCGTGATCAAGTGCGCGAAACCCAAGGCGGCAGCCATGTTGCTCTGAATCGAGCCCAAGCCTTGCATGCTCGCGACTTCCGACATCCGCAACGCAGTCGGGAAGATCGCGGCCAGCTCCTTCAGCCCTTTCGGCCCGGTGAAGCCACTCATCTGCGCCGCCGTTACCATCGCGGCAGCCGTCTCCTGCTGCGTGTAGATGGTGCCAATCGCCGATTTGCGGACCAGCTCACGCAACGCCGCAGTGTCCGCCGCCTGCTGCTTCGCCGGCAGGGTCTGCAGGTGCAGCGCCTCCATGGTCTGCTGCAGCGCCAGGTTTTCGTTCATCGCCGACTTGAGCGATTCGAAGGTCGCGAACCCGACCGCCAGGCCCGGGATCGAGAGCGCCCGGCTGGTGAATCCGAAGCCGGCACCCTCCGCAGCGCTGCCCGCGCCGCTCAAGAAGCCGCCGCCATGACGGCCACCACCACGCCCTCCGCCGCGCGCGCCACCACCTCCCGCTGCAGCCGGCGCACGCGGCAGCCGCACCCGACCGATGCTCGCGAAATTCCGCGCCGCTGCCGCGCTCTCTGCGGCAATCGCCGCGGTGCGGTCCTGCACGGCCGAGAGCCGATCCGCCGCCGCGTTGATCGGGGCATCGAGTGCATCGAGCCGGGCCGCCATTGCGTCGAGCGGTCCCTGCGCCCGTGCAATCGCCGTGCCAAGCCGAGTGAACGAGGTTGAAACGCCGCTGCCAGCGCCCTTGAAGCGCTCGACCGCAGCCTGCAATTCAGCAATCTGATCGAGTGCCGCCCGGATCGGCGCAGTGAACTCGTCAATAACCCGCAGCCTCGCGGCAAGATCGCCAATGTCTGTAACGGTCGGCATCGCCTATCTCCTCGCCGCCCGCTCGACCGCATCGTGATACGCCAGCATCACCCGCCGCCAGCTCGCCAGATCAGCCCAGAGCATCCGATCGAGCCGGTACGGATCAAAGCCGAAGTGAATCATCTCGCCGAGCGCCGCTGGCGTCATGATGCCGCCTCGCTTGCCGGCTTCCGCGTAGGAAAATTCACCCGGTTCATCGCGCCCTGCAGCTCGAGCACGTCGTCGATGCGCATCGCGTCGATCTGCTCCATACGCACAAGTTTGCCCTCGACTGTCGCAACCTGCGCCAGCAGCGCATACTCAAACTTCAGCGCATCGAAAGGCTGGCCGGCCGCCATCTGCGCCAGGCGAAGGTCCCGCCCGGTGCCCTGCCTCACCGCTGCCACCGCGCCGCTCGGCAGCGTGATCTCAGTCGTGCCCGCCGGCGCAACCGCCGCGTCGGGGATCTCGATCGTAATTCCGCTCATCGGTCAGTCCTCTCTCGGAAAGAATGTGGGAATCGTCGGCACATTTGCCAGCACGCTTTCGGCAATCCGAGCCGAACGCAGCGCGCGCTCGATCGGCTCGACCGTGCGTGCCAGCGCGGCCAGTGCCGCGATCTGTCGCGACGCAGGCAACCGGAACGTCGGAATGTCAAAACTCGTCATTTCGTAATCTCCTCTCATGCCGCACCGTCGCCACCGCGGATCAGCGGGCTATCCGTCCTGATGCGCACGTCGCGCATGTTCGGAACCACCCTCGAAAACGCCAACGTCGCGCGGCTCTCCTCCCTGAACAGCGCCCCAGCCGCCACCATCGCCGCGCTCACCGCATCGGCGCTCAGCCTTGGGAAATGGCGACACAGCAGATGGACGACATCATCCGGGTGCACGCCTTCCTGGACGGCAACCTTCGCGAACCATTCCGGCTCGCAATTCAGCCGCGGCGGAAGTGAATGAATTTCGGCGGTCATGCTCTCGTCTCCTCACTCGGCAGCCGCACCTGCGGCTGCGCCTCGATAACCACCCCGGTTTCGCCGGCACGCGCCGCTATCC
>JBOHMN010000476.1:0-25419 GCA_050730175.1 Acetobacteraceae bacterium
CGTGTCGGCTTTGACGCGCGAGCGGCGGGCCCCGCGTGGCCGCAGGAACGCGTGTGAAGCTGGCTTGATCGCGCGCCGGCCGCGGCCGCGACGGTTTTGTTCCGGGTGCCGGCGGTGACGGCGAACCGATTCAATGGTTTTACCCCATCCGATGCGCACGGCGCCCGAGTTCTTCGGACCCGTGAATGAAAAGAAGACATGAAATCGTCGCAGCCGCGCCCGCAATCTGCCGAAAAGGCGGCCGTCTATTGCTGGTTGTTGCGGAGCGGCGGGAGGTTCGGCATGGCATCACGGGTCGTTATCGGCGCACTGCTTGCGGCCTCTATTATGTTGCCGCTCGGGGTTCTGCCTGCGGTGGCTCAAACGGCGGCGACCGTAACAAACCCTTCAAGCAAGGTCGAGGCGCACATCGAGAGGCTCCGTACCGAGCTCGGGATCACACCGGCAGAGATCCCGCAGTGGGACGCATTCGCAGCAGTCATGCGGCAGAATGCCGCCGCGATGGAGACGCTGTACCGAGAACGTTCGCAAAGCACGGGAACGATGAATGCGGTGCAGATACTCGAATCTTATCGTGACTTCTCGAGAATGCACGTCGCCGACCTCGACGCGCTCGTGCCGGCGTTCGCGAAGCTTTATGCGGTGCTCTCCCCTGAGCAGAAGCAGATGGCGGATGCTCTGTTCGCGGACCGGGCCGCGCACAGGAGGGGGAGCGCCCGGTGATGCGCCCGACGATTGCGCTCGGCGCTGCACTCGGGGTTTGCCTTGCGACGGTGGCGTGGGCGCAACCGTACAGGCCACCGCACGGGCCGCCGTGGGGGCATCCCGGTTATTACCGGCGACCGCCGCCGCCGCCGCATTGGCACCGGCCCCCGCCATGGCGGCCGCCACCGCCGGCCTGGGGATTCTACGCGCCTGGGGGCTATTATGCGCCGCCGCCGCCCGTGGTTTACGCCCCGCCGGCCCCGCCGCCCGGGATCAGCATTTACCTCAACATCCCATGAGCGGAACGCGAGCGTTGCACGGGTGCCACGGAGTCAACCGAGAACGCCGGGGAGATCGAGATGGTGCGCCTTGGCGCAAGCGATTGCCTCGGCGTAGCCGGCGTCGGCATGCCGCATCACGCCGCTTGCAGGATCGTTCCAGAGCACGCAGGCGAGCCGCCGCCTCAGTGCCGTCGGCTACGATCACCATGCCGGCATGTTGCGAATAGCCCATGCCGGTGCCACCGCCATGATGGATGGCGACCCAGGTAGGACCGGAGGTGCAGTTCGGCAGCGCGTTGAGAAACGACCTGTCAGAGACCGCGTTCGATCCATCCCGCATCGCCTCGGTCTCGCGGTTCGGCGAGGCGACGGAACCGCTGTCCAGGTGATCCCGCGCTATGACGATCGGCGCTTTCAGCTCGCCCCGGGTAGCGTCGAGGTGTGGCGCGGTTGCGGTAGGCCGACACGGAATTAGGGAAGGCGAAGGCATCGGCCACGCCCTCTTCCCTGGCGATCCCGCGGATGTTGTTGCCGTAATCCAAAGTAGGCACGCCCATGCGGTGAAAGGCGAGCATTGCCTGCACGTGGCTGCGATGGAACGGCGTGCTGCGGCCGCGACCCCTGCAGGATCGCGCTCGCGGCGGGCTTCCCATTCCGCCGTCGTCCAGCCCTGCGGCAGATAGCCGTTGGCCGGATCATGCGCGGAGGTCTGGTCGGTCACGAGATCCAGCCGCACCCCGCGGCGGACCAGCTCGGGGAAGATGTCGGCGGCGTTGCCCAAAAGGCCGATCAAGACGGGGCGATTCGCGCACCGCGACGGAGGAGAAAGTGTCATGAGCGAAGCGATATCCCGGATCGTTGCAGCACCCAGAGCCAAGGGCGTCATCTCGCGCTTCCTTCGCTTGCACGCTCACGGGGTTTTCCGGTTCACCCTTGGGTCGTGGCGCAGCGGGCGCGGCCGCCCGCGAGGAGTGCGCCCGCGTCGTTTGCGACCGTGACATCGACAATGCCGGCACTGCGACCGTTGCGCAGCGCGTGCGCCGTAGCGATAAGCGCGGCGTTGGCTGCCGTGCATTGATGAAACAACCATGTCAGCAAGTGCCGCGTATCCTGGCCGCGACGATCGTTGGAACCAACGCCACCGGTCAGGTCGGTCAGGCCAAGAGCACCGTCGAGTTCGCGATAAGCGGGCAGCCCAGCGTCGCAGGCGATGGGAGTGCCGTGGAATTCCAGTTGCAAGCGCCAGTCGAAATCGACCCGCACAGGGCTGTCATCTGATTCACCCGCCGGGTGCTCGATGAACCCACCACCACGACCAACGCAGCGTGTTGATATTTATGGTAGATTCGGCCGACGCGTACAATTATATTGTTGTTCGTCCGGGAAATTCGGGCTCAAATCAGCGCGGCGGCCGAACTCCGCCGGCTCGAATACGTGCAGCGTTCGCAAAACGAGCGGCGCAACATGGTCGCGAAGGTGCCGGACGGAGCCTGTTCGACGCTGGGTTGGGCGGCGGTGCGAAGTCGCTCACGGGCGGCCGGGCGGGAATTTTCGCGGACGCCGCCGATCTCGTGGCGCTCGAGGTGCGGCACTCAGCACTCGCCTTGTGGCGGGAAGACGGCTGGCTGGACGGCTGGATTTTCTGCGCCAACCGCGCGATCGACACCGTCTGGCGCCGGGGGCGTGCGGTCGTGCGGCAGGGCCGGCATGTTGCGCGCGACGCAATCGAGCGCCGCTATCTCGCCCGATTGCAGCGCCTGCTTTCGGGGTGAGCGACGCTCAGGGAGCAGGAGGTTGTCGAAAGCGAGCCACTTGTGTGCCCGGACAAAAGTCGGTTCGCGAGGTATAAGCGGGCGGGTCGGCACGGCAGGAGTGGTGGCGCTTCGCCGCGGCCAACAGGAGCTCCCGCGTGCGGCGAAAGGAGGCCGCGATCGCATGATGAGACTGCCGCTCCACCCGCCTGAGAGAAGCGTGGTGCCGCTCCTTGTCGCGGCGCTCGCCCTCTCGATCGGGGTGGCGCTGCTTACGCCGCGCGGCGCAGGCGCCGCGGCAGCCCCACAACTGCTTCCGCAGCGGGACGTCGAGATCCGCTACACCGTGAGCGTGCCGGGCCAGCCGCCGCACGATTACGATCTCGCGTTCAGCGCCGAGAGTGAGCGGGCTCGTATCGACGATCCGGCGCGCGGCCTCTGGTTCCTGGTTGATCTCCGCAATGCTACCGCAGCGCTGGTCGTGCCGGGGATGCACGCGGTGGTGACCGAGCCGGATCTCGCCGGACTGGCGGGAATCCTCCAGAGCGCCAAAACTGCGCAGTTCGTGCCTTTCGGAGAGGCAACTATCGCCGGGCTTCGCTGCACGCGTTATCGGGTTAACAGCGAACAAGCGAAGGGCACGGCCTGCCTGACCCGCGATGGTATTGCGCTTGCCGTGTCCGGAGAGGATTCGCGCGGGTCCGCCCGCGTGATCGCGGATTCGGTGACCGAGGCCGTGGTGCCGGGCGATCGGCTGGCCCCGCCGCACAACTTCCTGCGCATCGCACTGCCGCGCGGGGCGATCGCTGCATTGCTCGGCAACTGAATTCGGAGATTTATCGAAGCGGGGCGCGCCTCCCAGGCGTTCGATGGGCGATCCGACGGCCTTGGACGCATCGCATGAACCGACGGTGACGCCGCAGAACGTGCGGCTTACGACAGTACGTCATGGCAACCAGCCGCACGCCCTTTTCACCGTTCCGTTTGCGCTGTTCCGCAGCAAGAGTCGCCGGCCGCGGCGAGGGGCTTTCCGGCGCAGCTTGGATCCCCGCCGAAAGCGCCGCGTGCTCTTCTCTTGGCGGCCGGTAAGGGCTGGCCAGCCAGCTGGCAAGCTGCTTCACTTCCGTGGCGTTCGGGGAAGCAATCATGAACCAACCGCACTACGAAGTCTTCGCGCTGCGCTATGCCACGCTTGCGGCGCGCACGGCGGGAGAGAATTTCCTATTTCCGGACGACCATGCGGCGGTCATGCCGATCGATTATTTCATCTGGGCAGTCCGCGGGGAAGGGCGCACGATTGTCATCGACACCGGCTTCAGCCCGGAGTCCGGCGCGCGCCGTGGCCGACGGCCGCTTCATTCTCCGGAAGCGGCGCTCGCGATTATCGGCATTGACGCGGCGACGGTGGCGGACGTCGTCATTTCCCACCTGCACTGGGATCATGCCGGCAACTGGGGGATTTTCCCCCGAGCAATTTTTCATTTGCAAGACAGTGAGATGGCCTTCGCGACCGGCCGATGCATGTGCCACGACGTGTTTCGCCGCGTGCTCGAGGTGGAAGACGTGGTGGGCGCAGTGCGCAATGTCTTCGCCGGGCGCGTTCGGTTTCACGATGGCACTGCGACGATCGCGCCCGGAGTAAGCCTCCACCTGATCGGTGGGCATTCCGGCGGCCTGCAGGCCGTGCGCGTTTCGACCCGGCGGGGGTGGGTGGTGCTGGCAACCGATGCAGCCCATTTCTGGGCCAATATCCGCCGCCGCAACCCCTTCCCGTTGGTCGTGGACGTGGCGCGCATGCTGGAAGGCTTTGCTATTCTCGAAGCTCTTGCTGACGGCCCCGACCACATCATTCCCGGGCATGACCCTCTGGTGCTGAAGCGCTTCCCCGCAGTGCCCGGCCATCCGGACATCGTGTGCGTGGATCAGCCGCCGCTTGGCTGAAATGGGAAGCCGGCGCCGCATCGGGACGATCGCGCAGCGGCTTGGGCTCGCCGCGGCCGCACTGATCATCCTCATCCTGCTTGGCGTCGCAGCGGCTGGTTGGGCGGTGTGGCAGACGTTGCCGCCCAGCTCGCAGACAATCGCCATTTCCGGTCTCACGGCGCCGGTCACGGTCACGCTCGATGCAGACGGCGTGCCCTTCATCCGCGCGGCGAATCTCGAGGACGCGGCAACCGCGCTCGGCTACCTGCACGCGCGCTCGCGGATGTTCCAGATGGCGCTGCTGCGCCGGCTGGTTGCGGGAACGCTTGCCGAATGGTTCGGGCCGGCGGCGCTCCGATCGGATGAATTGATGCGTACGCTTGGGCTTGCCCGGCACGCCCAGGCGACGCTCGCGACGCTGCCGAAAGCGACACGGGATTTGCTCGACGCCTATGCGCGCGGCGTCAATGCATGGATCAAGGAGCGCGGCCGGTTCGCGGCGCCGCAGTTCCTGTTGCTTGGCCGGCCAGAGCCATGGACCGCCGTCGATTCGCTATACTGGGGCGCGTGGATGAGCTTCTCGCTTTCGGGCGACTGGAGGCGCGAGCTCGCGCGTCTGGCGCTGACAGGCAAGCTCCCGAACGATCGCATCCTGGCACTCTGGCCACTCGGTCACGGAGATAAAGGGATTGACGCATCGCTTGCCGCGCTCAGGTCCACGGCGGCGCACTTGCTTGCGTTCCGGCCTGTCTTTCCTCCGCTTTTCGCCGCAGCGGCACCGGCCTCGAATGAATGGGCGGTGGCTGGGGACAGAAGCGCGACCGGTGCGCCGCTGCTTGCCGGGGACCCGCATCTCGGGCTCGCTTTCCCTTCGCTCTGGTACCTCGCGCGGATCGAAACGCCGCACACGACCCTGGCCGGCGCGACCGCCCCGGGCGTGCCGTTCCTCGTGCTCGGGCACAATCGCCACGTTGCCTGGACCTTCACCGATACCGGGGCCGATACCGAAGACCTCTTCATCGAGCAGCCACTGGGAGGTGGTCGTTACCAGACACCGGGCGGGCCAAAGCCATTCGGAACCAGGAGGGAAATCATCCACGTGCGCGGCCGGCCCGATGTCGTGCTCACGGTACGGACGACGCGCCATGGGCCAGTGATCAGCGATCTCGTCAACCCGAAGGGACCCGTGCTTGCGCTGGCAATGGCGGAGCTCGCGCCGCACGATACGGCGGCCACCGGGCTTCTCGCGCTCAATCGGGCGACGACCATCGCCCAGGCGGGCCTGGCTGCCGGAGAAATCTCGACACCTGTTCTCAACCTCCTGGTCGCGGACAAAGAAAACATCGGCTTCTTCATGACCGGGCGCTTGCCGATCCGCCGTGCCGGCGACGGCGCGATGCCGGTCCCGGGTGCCGATGGAGCCTATGACTGGACGGGATTCACCGCCGGCACCGAGCTGCCGCACGTGGTCGACCCTCCCTCCGGCGTGCTGGTCAATGCCAACAACCGCATCGACCTTCCCGGCTTCCCCGTTTTCATCACGCGCGACTGGTTCGGGCCATGGCGGGCGCGGCGCATCCGCCAGATGCTGGCCGCCCACCCGAAGGCCACGGTTGCCGAGTTCGCCGCCATGCAACACGACGCGCTGAGCACGTACGCCGAACAGCTTCTGCCGGTGCTCAGGCGGGTACGGCCGCCACCCGGCCTTTCGACCGCGGCACTCCGCCTGTTCGAGCACTGGCGGGGTGAAATGGCCATGGACATGCCGCAGCCGCTGATCTTCAACGCCTGGCTCAGGCATTTTCGCGCTCTCTTGTTTGCCCGCCTGGGCATTCCGGATAATGGCGCGGCGCCGGGCCCTGAGTTCATCGCCGGTGTGCTTGGCGATGGCGGGTACTCGCGCTGGTGCGCGGCGCCGAACGTCGCGGCAAGCGGCGACGGCAGCCGCGCGGATTGCAGCCCGCTGCTCCGCCATGCGCTTGACGAGGCGACGGCGGCGCTGGCCGCCCGGTACGGCGGTGACGCCGCCGCCTGGCGATGGGGCAAGGCGCATCCGGCCCGCTTCGTCGATCCGGTTCTGGAGCGCATTCCGCTGCTCGGCTGGCTCACCGCTTGCCGCATCGCGACGCCGGGAGATGACACCACGGTGGACCGGGGCAGTCCGGCTCCGCCGGGGTTCCGCAATGTCCAGGGGGCGGAATATCGCGGGGTTTATGATCTCGCGGATCTCGACCGCAGCCGCTTCATGATGGCACCCGGGCAAGCCGGGAACCCTTTCGGGCGCCACGCCTGCGACCTCGTCCGTCCCTGGCGGGACGGGCGGAGCTTTGTTCTTGGACCGACGCCAAACAGGGTCAGCGCGACTATCCGTATTTTGCCATGAGGCGGCCGCGTCGATCCTTGTTGCGCGGGGCGAAGGGACCATTTGCCCACAGGCGGAAGTTGACCGGCATGGCCAGGTTCTGGAACATGGTGGGTGGAGCAGAGACGGCATGACGTACACCGCGCCGCAAAGACCGCAGTTCTTCTACACGACAGCTCCCTTGCCCTGTCCTTATGTTGCTGGCCGGATCGAGCGGAAGGTGGTGACCGAGATCACCAGCCCGGATGCCGAATCGCTGCACGATCGCCTCTCCCGGGCGGGATTCCGCCGCAGCCACAACATCGCTTACGCACCAGTCTGCCCCGGCTGCAATGCCTGCATCCCGATCCGGATTCCGGTGGCAACCTTCCAACTTAGCCGCTCACAGCGCCGGGTATGGCATGTCAATGCCAGTGTGGAAGGCTTCGAAGTGCCCTCGCGGGCCACGCCCGAGCAGTTCCAGCTTTTCCAGCTTTATCAGCGGGCCCGCCATGCCGACGGCGACATGGCGACGATGAGCTTTTACGACTATCGGGCGATGGTCGAGGACACGCCGATCGAGACGTTCGTCGTCGAATTCCGCGCCTCCGATGACCGCCTGGTCGGCGCCTGCCTCACGGACAGGCTCGGCGACGGGCTTTCCGCGGTGTACAGCTTCTTTGCCCCGGAACTGACGAAGCAGAGCCTAGGCACGCTGGCGATCCTCTGGCTGATCGCGCGCACGCGCGAACTCGGCCTTTCGTATGTCTATCTCGGCTACTGGGTGCAGGACAGCCACAAGATGTCCTACAAGGCAAGCTTCCGGCCAAGCGAAATCCTGGTCTCCGGTCGCTGGCGCACGCTGACGGACAGCGACGTCATGCACGGCGTGCAGCCGACCACTAGGCGCGCTCTGCCTCTGGTTCCCGCCGGCAGCGGCTGAACGCAACGGCAGGTCCGGCGAACGCGCGTCCCGCTTCGGGCCGTCCAGCGCGTGCTCCAAAGTCACGCGGAGAACACCATCAGGAAAATGCCGCTCCAGCCGGAAACCAGCATGTCAACGAACACTGCCGGGGCGGTGCGGCGGCCGCAAATTCGCGCTCCCAGAGCCCGTTAAACGGAGGTATCTCGCAATGGAGTATGCCGTCGCAGCCTGGAATATCGAGAAGAATGGCCAGTCCTCTACCGATGTCAAGCAGGCCAAGATCTCCGAATTCATCCAGTTCTCCTGCGAAAACCAAGTCCACGTCATTTTCCTGTGCGAGGTGCATTCTGCCCGGATAGACGATTATCTGAGCTTCTGCCGCAAAGTCTACGGCGCTACTTATCACGTCGATTCGTTGCCGGGCGGGCACAGCAACGCCTACGTGGTGCTGCACCGGAATGATCTCAGTGTGGTGCCGGCGCAGGATACGCTGAAGGGACTGACACGCGGTGCTATTTTGCTGCAGCTTGACAACGATCTCGTGCTCACGCTTGCGCACTTCAAGTCCGGCCAGACGGGTCTGACGAAGGACCAGATCCAGCAGGCGGCTGGCTTTCTAGAAGGCGCGAAGCCCGGCCGGTGGGCGATCGCCGGGGATATGAACTGGGACTACAACAATGTCGGCGCGCTGACGCTGCCTGGCGGCTGTCACTGGGGCACCTGCTGGACCGACCAGACCCAGGTGCACGGCGGCATTCTGGACTGGTGCCTCGCCGCCGGCGCGATAACGCTCAAACCGATGGACTGTGCCGCCCTGCTACCCGGCGAAATGAACGACATGACAGGCCCGGACCACCGCCCCGTGATCTTTGTCCTGGGGCCATCCTGAGGTCTCAGCGCATCGCCTGACGAGGGTGCGCGGGAACGGCCAGCCAGTCGCCGCCAGACCAAACCGGGTCGAGCCGCCTGCATGTCGGTTGCTTCGATCGCCAGCATGGCGAGTTTGCGCCGAGCTTCCCCGGTCGGGCGCAGCGCCTGCGCTCGAGGTAGGGCTCGCTGCGGGATTGCGCGGACGACGACACAGCGGGCGCCGGACCGCGAAGCGGCGGCGCTGCACAAGGCGGCGCGGCAGGCGGAGACAACCGGGACGCCGCTCAAGATGCGGCGACGGGCCGGCGAGACGGGTATCACGGGATTGAGGCCGGTCACGCCGGTGTTCTACCCGGCGCCCGCACCGCCGCTGCCGGCGAAACAGCGGCCGTGACATGGTGCCGCCGCAAAGTCCTGGCATCTGGCCGCCAAGCCGGTTACAGGGGCGAGGACCGCCTGCATCCGGACTGGTGGAAACAGGGGCTCGCCCGGGCCCGAGGAGGAATGATGCGCATGATGGCTCGGCTCGTGCCCGTGGTGCTGATCCCGCTCATGCTCGCCGGCTGCATCAGCCTGAGCAGCAGCAATCCGACGCCGCCCAAATCGAACACAACCGTGGTCGTGCCGCAGAATGGGGCGCCGGCCACCTGCCCGAACGGAACGGCGCCTCCCTGCTGATAGCAGGCGCTTGAAGCGAGCCGCGGTCGGCCTCTGTCAGCGCGAGCGAGCAGCCGCCCGACGCGCCTCGCGGATGATCTCCGAAGCAAACAGCACGCCCTCGGCCTGCACTGGAACGCCGCCGGCGCGCAGCGCCTCGGCGACCCAGGTATTGCAGGTGTGGAACGCATCGTAGGGTAGGCTGGCGGCGTAGTAGAGGCTGCCGGGATAGGGCCCGGGACCGTATGGCCTGGGCAACGTGCCCGATTCGGTGGCAAGGCTATGCCAAACGAAGCTTGCGATCCCCGCGAAAGCGGCGCGGGAGACGTGCAGTGTGACCACGTGCCGTGCGTCGAACGCTACCGCGGGCGAGGTCTTGAGCACGGTCAGCAGGATGAGGCCCGGGTTAGGAAGCAGCGCACCGAGAGCATCGCGGAGGCCGCGATGGCGGGCGAGCACGAAGGCACGGTCGCCGAAGCCGAAGCTCAGGGTGACGGCGCCGGGAAATGCGGCGGCAAGCGAGGCCAAGGGCGGGGGGAGAGAGATTACGGGCAGGCCGAGTTCCGTATGCCAACCGCGACCAATCACGGTCACGATCTCGGTCGCCGGAGCGGGATCACGCGGCGGGGGCGTCGCGGCACAGCCGCCGAGGAAGAAGGCTGCCGACAGCACAAGCATGCGTCGAGGGCAGCACATTACCGCCGGCTCCGGCTTACCCGCTGCCTCCGGATTTTGCGCATGTCCTGGAAAGTGACGTCGCGCATCGGGATCGGCAACATGCCGATGAGGTCGGCAAGCAGCGCCGGGAGTTTTTCGAAATGTCACAAGCTCTGCGGCGAACTCGATTTCGCCGACCCTCGTCACCACGTTCGACCCTGTTGCGCCGATTCCGGCGCTTGTATCTCACGCATGGAGCGTTCTCGCGGCACACCAGCTCTTTGTTTTCAGTGGCCTGCTGATCCCCTTACGGTTGTTGCCGAAGGCAACGACCTGCGGGCGCAGGACACTCGCGGCATGACGCACCTTTCGACCTGCCCCAACCAGGCGAACCTGAGCTGTTACAATGCGCGGGCGCACGTCTCGGGCGCTTTTGTCAATCCCGGGTACATTCCGCCTTCGGCCACTGAAAGTACTTCGATTGGTTGTGCCGACGTCGCAGATGCAGGTGGCTTTTGTTGCGCATCCTAGGGGCTTCATGTACTGTCCGGCGGTTGCGTTCGCGGTCGTGCCATTCATCTTCCCGTTCTCGCGCGGACAGCGGGCAGGCCGCGCGCTGCGCAGAGACACTGTGATTACGGTGCTCAGAGCGTTTTTCGTGGAGAGAGACCTGCCATGATCCCGTTTCGGGTTGCCGGCCTCGTGGCAGCAGCTCTGCTTATTATTCCTGCCGCGTCTGCTCCGGCGGCAACTCCGGCGCCCGCCGTTGGTGTCGTCAGCGCGAAAATCGAGCCCATCTACGAGAGCAATCAGTACGTCGGCAAGATCCAGGCAGAGCGGAGAGTGCACCTGGTGGCGCGCGTCAGCGGCTTCCTGGAGCAGCGGCTGTTCGAGGAAGGGAGCGACGTCAAGAAGGGGCAGTTGCTTTATGTGATCGAGCAACCCCCTTATCAGGCCGCGGTTTCGACGGAGGCAGCGGCGGTGGCACAAGCCGAGGCCGAGCTCACGAATGCGAACCTGACGCTCCAGCGGCAGGCGGCATTGCTGCACACGCCAGCGGGCCAGCAATCGATCTACGACACCGCCGTGGCCGCCAAGCTCAGCAACGCTGCGCAGGTCGCTTCGGCCAAGGCGCAACTCGAGACCGCTTCCATCAACCTCGGCTATACGGACATCCAGGCGCCGATCTCGGGCCGCATCGGGATCACCAATATATCCGTCGGCAATTTCGTCGCGCCGTCTTCCGGGACGCTGGCCACGATCACCAGCGAGGACCCGATGTACGTGATGTTCGAGATCCCGTCGGTCGATGCGCTCAAGCTGAATGACAAGTACCGCGCAGCGGGTGGCCTGGCCGCACTTTCGGTTCGGATCGTGCTGCCAGACGGCGAGACCTACAAGCAGTCCGGCAAGGTAAACTTCATGTCCAATACGGTGTCGCCCAACACCGACACCATTCTGTTACGCGCAACGATTCCCAATCCGGCGTTGCCGGGCCCCGTGCGCAACGGGGTCGCCAACCGGGAGCTCACGGACGGCGAGTTCGTGACCGTGATCCTGCGTGCGCTCAAGCCGGAGCAGTCGGTCGTGGTGCCACGTGAGGCCGTGGTGCAGGGGCCGCTCGGCAGTCACGTCTTCGTGGTCAACGACAAGTCGGTGCTCGAGCAGCGCGCGGTAACGCTCGGGCAGACGACGCCGACGACGGCGGTGATCAAGAGCGGCGTGAAGGCGGGCGATCGCGTGGTTGTGGCAGGCGTCCAGCGCGCTCAGCCCGGGCTGAAGGTAAAGGCCGAAGCGATCTCCAACTCGACGTCGGCGGGGGGGAGCGGGTCCTGACCGTATGATATCGGGATTTTTCATCGACCGCCCACGCTTCGCGATTGTCATCGCGATTGTCATCACGCTGGCGGGCGTGATCGCGTTTACGCGTATCCCGATTGCGCAGTTCCCTGACATCATCCCGCCGCAGGTCCAGGTCTCGGCGACCTATCCCGGCGCCTCGGCGAGTGTCGTTCAACAGTCGGTCGCCGAGCCGCTCGAAGAGGCAGTCAACGGCGTTCAAGACGAACTCTACATGCAGTCGACCAGCGGCAACGACGGCACCTACAGGCTGACCGTGAGCTTCAAGATCGGCAGCAACGGCGACATCGATACCGTCAACGTCAACAACGCGGTGCAATCAGAGCTCTCGCAGCTGCCAGAAGAGGTCCAGCAAGAAGGAGTCACGGTCCGCAAGCGATCGTCCTCAATACTCGCATTTCTCTTCTTTTACAGTCCTGGCGCGAAGCTTACGCCTCTTCAGCTTAGCAACTATGTGCGGATCAACGACCTCGACGCGATTTCGCGTGTGCGTGGCGTCGGGCAGGCGTTCGTCTTCGGCACTAACAACTACTCGATGCGTGTCTGGTTCAACGCCAGCCGCCTCGCGCAGCTCGGCCTCACGCCGTCCGACGTCGTCTCCGCGATCCAAGCACAGAACGTCCAGGCGCCGGTCGGCACGATTGGTTCGCCACCGATAGGTTCGGGCCAGCAATTCCAATTTAACGTCGAAACGCAAGGGCGGCTCGAGACGCCCGCCCAGTTCGGTAACATCGTGATTCGCGGCAATCCCGACGGCTCGGTGCTCCGGCTAAAAGATGTCGCTAAGGTCGAGCTTGGCGCCCAAGCGATCAACGATATCGACAAGTATAACGGCCAACCGGGAGCCGGGATGGCCATCTACCTCGAACCTGGCGCGAATGCCGTCGCGACTTCCGCGGCGCTCAACAAAACGCTCAGTCAACTCGAGCAGAGATTCCCCGAGGGGCTTAAGGTTTCGACCGTCTACGATTCATCGACGTTCGTCCAGGATACGATCCATGACGTCCTCATCACGCTGGCCGAGGCGATCGCGCTCGTCATCCTCGTGATGTTCCTATTCCTGGGCAGCATCCGCGCCGTGATCGTGCCGCTCATCGTAGTGCCGGTGAGCCTGATCGGAACCTTCGCCGGACTTCTCGCGTTTGGCGAGACAGTCAATACAATCAATATGTTGGCACTCGTGGTCGCGGTCGGGATCGTGCTCGACGATGCGATCGTCGTGGTCGAGAACGCCGAGCGCGTTATGCGCGAGCACCCCGAGCTCAGTCCGGCGGCAGCGACCAAGAAGGCGATGCGCGAGATCACGCCGGCGATCATCGCGATCTCGGCAGTGCTGCTCTCGGTGTTCGTGCCGATCGGGTTCGTGCCCGGACTATCGGGATTGCTGTTCAGCCAGTTCGCGCTTGCGGTGAGTATCGCGATGCTGCTGTCGGCGTTCAATGCGCTGACACTTTCGCCTGCGCTCTGCGCACTCTTCCTGCGGCCGGCAGACCACAAGCGCGGCTTGATGGCACCGATGCTGCGTGGAATCGACAAGACGCTTGGCGGGTACACGTTCCTGGTTCGGCGCCTGGTGCGGGTGCCAGCGCTGGCGCTCGTCGCGGTGGCGCTGTTCGCGGGCGGGATCTATTTCCTCTCGGGCGTCGTGCCGGGCGGATTTCTGCCCGATGAGGACCAAGGAGCCTTCTTTATTTATATGCAACTTCCCCCGGCCGCTTCGCTCAACCGGACAGAAGCGGTGGCGCAGGAGCTCTATCCCCAGATCAAGGCTCTCCCGCAGGTCCAGAATGTGGCCGAGATCATCGGCTTTTCGATCCTTGACGGTGTTACGGAGCCCAACGCCGGGTTCTTGGTCGCGCAACTGAAACCGTTCGCCCAGCGACGAGGCGTGAAAAACGACGTTAATGCGATCATCCGACATGTCTTCGCGCTTGGGAACAACGTGCTGGCGGCGAACATCGTGCCGTTCAACCTGCCGCCGATTATCGGGCTTTCGACGACCGGGGGATTTCAGTACATTCTTGAGAATACAGAGGGCGCGAGCGTTCCCGACATGGTGAAGGTCGCCGACAGATTGGTCGCGGCAGCGAACAAAGACCCCGAGCTTTCGCATGTCTATACGACGTTCTCGGCGACGACGCCCCAGATCCATCTCGACATCAATCGAACCAAGGCACAAGCGCTCGGCGTTCCTATCGACAGTATCTTCAGTACGCTGCAGGCGACGCTCGGCGGTTTCTTCGTCAATAACTTCAATCTGTTCGGTCGGGTCTGGCAGGTCAACATCCAGGGCCTGCCGGAAAACCGCGAGGACCTCGCGGCAATCTGGCAGATCTATGTGCGCTCCGATACCGGAGCGATGGTGCCGCTCCGGTCGCTTGCGACGGCGCAGATGACCGTCGGGCCTGCCTTCATCACCCGCTATAATGACGTGGAAGCTATTGCCATCAACGGCTCGCCGGCTCCAGGCATGGCGGCGAGCGGTGCCATGACGGCGATGGAAAAGCTATCGGCGAAGGTCTTGCCGGCAGGTTATAGCTACGAATGGACCGGGACCTCCTTTCAGGAGAAACAGTCGAGCGGCAATACCGGGGTCGTCCTCGGCTTCTCGGTACTGTTCGCGTTCCTGTTCCTGACCGCTCTCTACGAGAGCTGGATGATTCCGTTCCCGGTCTTGCTCGCGGTCGTGGTCGGCATTCTCGGTGCATATGTCGGCGTCATGGTCGCCGGCCTGACGGTCGACCTCTATGCCCAGATCGGCCTCGTGGTGTTGATCGCGGTCGCGGCGAAGAACGGCATTTTGATCGTCGAGTTTGCGAAGCAGCAACGTGAAAAGGGCCTCTCGATCGAGGACGCCGCGATGGAAGGCGCGCGAATCCGGATCCGTGCCGTCGTGATGACGTCCATTGCGTTCGACGCCGGCCTGCTGCCGCTCGTGGTCGCGGAAGGTGCGGCGGCGATCAGCCGCCGCGACGTCGGCACGGCGGTGTTCTCCGGCATGTTAGCGGCGATAGGCATCGGCGTGTTCCTGATTCCGATGCTCTACGTTACGTTCGAGAGGCTGCGCGAAGGGCCGAAGCGGCGCAAAGAGCGGCGCTGGCGCACCCGCGTGGCCTTGCCTGACGCCGGAACCATTGAGAACCATGGGGCGCCTGGAGCGAGGCAGGCCGAATCTTCGCGTTTGGCAGTGGGGGTCGATGGTGAAGTCAATGGCGCAGGCGAAACCGAGCGCGAGAACGGCGTCGAGCACAGTGCCGATGAGAGAAGCCGTGTCGACCCGGCAGAATGACTCTGCGAGCCGCGCAGATCTCGGCCCGGCAACGACGGAGAGCACGTGGCGGCAACGGTTCCTGGCTTTCTCGCTAAGCGGCACCGACGCGAGGGACGCCCGCTCCGACGGCACATTGCGATGAGCACGAACGAGAAAGTCACAATCTGCGAAGTCGGCCCACGGGATGGCCTGCAGATCGCGCACGACATCATGCCGACCGACGCGAAGATGCGCTGGATCAGCGCGATCGCAGCCGCCGGCGTGCAGAAAATCGAAGTGGGAAGCTTCGTGCCCCCAAAGCTGGTGCCGCAGATGGCGGACACGGATGCGATCGTCCGCCGCGCGATCAGCATTCCCGACCTGACCGTGATCGCGCTTGCGCCCAACCTGCGCGGGGTTCGCGATGCCTACGCGGCCGGCGCGCATTGTGTCAGCATCCCCGTCTCGGTGAGCGAGGGGCATAGCCGCGCCAATCTGAACCGCTCTCCGGCCGAACAGATTGCCGAAGTCGGCCGCGTCATTGCCTGGGTCCGAAGCCAGCCGCGACGGATTGCGGTTGAGGTTGCCTGCTCGACTGCTTTCGGTTGTTCGATCGATGGCGCGGTGCCGATCGACAAGGTTGTCCGGGTTGCCGCCGCTCTTGCCGACGCTGGAGCTGATTGCTTTGCGCTCGCCGACACGGTGGGATACGCGCATCCGGCACAGGTTCGTGCGACGGTGCGTGCGGTTCGCGCGGCAGTCGGTGCGGCGCTTCAGGGGCTCCATCTGCACGACACGATGGGGCTCGGGCTTGCCAACGCGCTCGCCGGCCTCGAGCAAGGGATACGCCGTTTCGACGCCGCGCAGGCCGGGCTCGGCGGCTGCCCCTTCGCGCCGGGCGCGTCCGGCAACATCGTCACCGAAGATCTCGTTTTTATGCTGGAAAGCATGGGGTTTGTGACGGGCATCGACCTCACTCGCCTGATCTCCGCACGCGCGACGCTGCATGAGGGCCTGCCCGGCGAGAAGCTGCGCGGACATGTGCCGAAAGCAGGTATTCCAAAGACTTTTCGGCCGGCGGCCTGAACCGGGCAATGGCCACGGCACCCGCGCCGCTTGCCGGCATCCGCGTCATCGAGTTCACGCACATGATCATGGGGCCGACGGCCGGGCTCGTGCTCGCCGATCTCGGTGCGGACGTGATCAAGGTCGAGCCCGCACCTGAGGGTGATAACACGCGCCGCCTGACCCGCGCCGGCGCCGGCTTTTTCATCATGTTCAACCGCAACAAGCGGAGCCTCGCCCTCGATCTCAAGCAAGCGGAAGGGCGGGCGCTGGTGCACAAACTGCTCCTTGGGGCAGATGCCCTCATCGAGAATTTCCGCCCGGGCTCCATGGATAAGCTCGGCCTCGGCTACGCCGATCTCGCAACCGTCCTGCCACGTTTGATCTACTGTTCCTGCAAAGGCTTTCTGCCCGGCCCGTACGCGCATCGCGCCGCGCTTGACGAAGTGGTGCAGATGATGGGCGGACTGGCCTACATGACGGGTCTGCCGGACAGGCCGCTGCGCGCGGGCACATCGGTCAACGACATCATGGGTGGGATGTTCGCTGCTATCGGCATTCTGGCCGCCCTTCGCGAGCGTGAAAGGACTGGTCGCGGCGGGCAGGTGCAAGCGGCTCTGTTCGAGACCACGGCACTCCTGATGGGTCAGCACATGGCGCAGATCGCCGTGACGGGAAAGGAGCCGCGCCCGATGAGCCAGCGCGATCCGGCCTGGCCGGTTTATGATATTTTTGGGACGAAGGATGGCGGGCAAGTCTTCGTCGGGGCGGTCACGGGCGGGCAATGGCAGCTTCTTTGCGAGACGTTCGGACTTGCCGAGCTGGCAAACGATCCGACGCTTTCGACGCAGGCCGAACGCCTGGCCGGCAGAGCGCGCACGCTGCCCCGTATCGCGGCCGCGTTCCGAGCCTGGACCAGCGCCGATCTGATGCGCCGGCTGGAAGAGGTCGGGCTACCGTTCGCACCGATCGGCAAGCCCGCCGATCTGTTCGCGGATCCGCATCTCGGTTCCTCAGGTGGGTTGCTCGATGTGCGCTTGCCTGACGGCACATCGACCAGGCTGCCAGCGCTCCCGCTTGCTATCGACCGCGCGCGCTGCCCGATCCGCCGACAGCCGCCGGCGATCGGCGAGGATGATACCGAGATTGCCCGCGAACTCGGCCTCGCCGAAGCCGAGATCGCCGCACTCCGGCGCGACGGAGTTCTCGTGTGACTTTCTCGGCGCCAGCAGTCAAATTTCGAACGATGTCTTTCGATTATCGGGCGGAAGATCGGTTCAGGGCAACAGCAGCACGGATGAGCGTCTTGAAGGTATCCGGATCTATCGCGTCGCCCTGACGGAGATCGATAGCGCGCCTGGCGTTGCCTTCGAGGCTCGCGGTGAACAGGCCTGAAAGATCCGCGAGCGCCGCGCCTTTGGCGAAAGTCAGCTTTACGACGCTCTTGTAGGTCTCACCGGTGCAGATCAGCCCATCGTGGGACCACACCGGAACACCTCTCCACTTCGACTCCTCGACCACTTCGGGGTCCGCCTCTTTTATGAGGGCGCGGACATGGGTGAGGGCCGTCCCCCTCCAGTCGTCCAGTTCGTCGATCCTGGCGTCGATCGGCCGGGAAGCGGATTCCGGCTTGGGTGCAGCGTTCTTTTGCATCTTGCCTGGGACTCTTGGCCCTGTTGTTTCCCTGCTTAGAGCGCGGTCAGGCTGGCTGAACGCGCTCTATGTTTGTTTTCTCGAGCAATTTCATCATCCTGACCGGCATCTCGCGATGCCAGTCAGGATGATATTGCTCTATCGCGGCGCTTTGGAGCGGCGGAGCCAAACAAGTTCGTTCTGCCCTGCTGGCCGGCGCGACACGCCGCAGCCTCAGGTGCGTTCCGCTCGCACGTCGGCGATGAGAAAGAATCGTCGAAACGGGAACAAGGTGGTGCCATCCGCACGTGCGGGATAATGCGGCTTGAGTGCTGCGGCGTATGCCTCCCGGAAACGGCCTTGCTCAACCTGATCGAGCACCGCGAGATAGGGGCGAAGGCTTGTCCCTTTCGCCCATTGCAGCACCGCATCGGGCCCGCGCAACACGTGGAAGTATGTTGTTTCCCAGAGGTCGAGGGAGGCGGCAATCGGTGCGAGAATGTCCAGATACGCGGCCGGATCGAGGATCGGGTGCACGCGCTCGATGCCCGCGAGGGCCCCGGCCCAGGGGCCCTTCCTTGCAACTTCCTGTTGCACGACGCGGTAGGGAGCCTGATCCATCGCCGGCATCTGCACGGCGAGAAAGCCGCCCGGAGCAAGTTCGGAGACCAAGCGCGGAAAGAGCTTACGATGATCGGCAAGCCAGTGCAGGGCCGCGTTCGAATAGATCAGATCGGGCCGCCGCGCCGGTTCGAAGCGGGCGATGTCGGCAAGTTCGAAGCGGCATCCGGGCAGCGCCTGGCGCGCACTTGCCAGCATCGATTCGGAAGCGTCGACGCCCAGAATATCGGCTTCCGGCCAGCGCGCTTTCAGCATCGCCGTGACATTGCCCGCGCCGCAGCCGAGATCGATCACCTGCGCCGGAGCCGCGAGCGGAATGCGCGCCAGAAGATCGAGCGCCGGCCGGATGCGTTCGGATCCGAAGCGGAGATATTGTTGAGGGTCCCAGCTCGCCGGAGGCGTCCGCGCCGGTGATCCGCCCCCGGAGTCTGGCCCGCGAGCAGCAAGCATCAGCGTCGGGGCACTAGCGGCGGCCCCGGTCCGTGCGATCGAATGCCGATTTGATGAGCCAGAAGCCGTACACGATGGCGGCCAGGAAAATCAGGAAGCTGATGACGCTTGCTGTCTCGCTTTCCGACGCCGACGCCTTGAGGAGGGCGACAACGCCTACGGCACCCGTCACCGCAAGCCGAAACCAGAACGAAAGACCCACCCTTGCCTCCGTCGACCCCGGAAGATAAGCACCGGGAGCTTTACCGGGGTAGCGGAGAGCCGGCAATCCGGGTTTTCACGCCGCGGCATCGCCGAGGCTGGACATCTCTCTGAGGCGCGCCGCCTCCCGTCCGGCGGCGAACAGCCCGCGCACAAAATTCTCCTCTGCGTTCAGCTTGGAAGAGAGCGGCAGTGCGGCCAGCGCCGTGCCCGGTTCGTACTCGCGCAGGCGGACCGACCGCGGCAGTGTCGCAAGTTCCGCCTCCAGTGCACGCTGGAAGGTAATCTCGTTCTGCCTGTTGAAAATTTCCGCCTGGGTTGCCGGCCGCCCCGGGTGCCGACGTGGTTGGGTCCGAATCAGTACCAGTTGCTCCGGCAGGTCCGGCTCGAGCAGTGGCTTGAGCGGTGGGTTGGCGGAATAGGCGCCGTCCCAAAGCAAATGGCCGTCGATCTCGACCGGCGGAAATAGGAACGGCAGGCAGGCCGAAGCAAGCAGCGCCTCGACCGTGATCTCCGCGTTGTGGAACATGACCGGCGCCCCCGTTTCGACATCGGTTGCCGCAACGGTCAGGCGCGGTGCGGCGGGGCTCGCAAGAAGGCGCTGGTCCAGAAGTTCGGAAACGATCGGACGGAGCGGGTTGTGGCCGAGCGGGTTCAGCTGCTCGGGCGAGAACAGGCGCATCGCCGTCTCAACCCCTTGCCAGAGCGGATTTGCGGCAAGGTCCGCACCCCACAGCCAGCGCGCCAGTGGCCCATTGCTGATCCCGCTCGCGGCGTGCACCTCGGCGATACGCTCCCAGAGCCGCTCAACCGCGCGGCGTGCTCCGGCGGCGCCGCCGGCGGCCCAACCTTGGGTGAGCGCCGTCGCGATCAGGGCACCCGACGAAACGCCCGAGACCCGATCGAAAGCAAGCCCGTCCTCCAGCAACCGGTCGAGGACACCGGCGCTGAAGGCGCCATGAACGCCGCCGCCCGGCAGAGCCAGTGCGACAGCTCGGCGTTTGCGCGTTGACCACATGAAGGGTTAAATGGTGCGCCGCACAAGACACGCAACATCCATAAAATTATGTAGTTATTTCAGCATGATGACCACAGCAGCGGACCAAGTAGCGAGCCAGGCTGCGGGCCCCCTCCAAGACCGGGAAGTGAACGAGGGACTGGCCCGCGCCCCGCTGCGAGCAATATCACCCTGACCGGAATCGCCAGAGGCCGGTCAGGGTGATGAAATTGCTCGAGAAAGCCAACACAGAGCGCGTCCAGTCAGCCTGAACACCCTAGCCGCTTCGGAGTGCGTAGGACAGGGGATGATCACTGCGACTATCGCGGAGACACTCAGACGCCGGGCGGCCGCCAGCGGCAGGAAGCTGATCATATCTCCTTCGGAGCGGGGAAGGATGCCGGCGCGGATTACCGCGGGGTCGAATTCGGGCATCTCTCACAGACCCCACTGCAACGCATCGCTGCAAACGGACCGCAGCGATGGACCGGCATTTCGCATCGAGCCCTGTTGCTTGCGGCGAGCCAATGCCAGAGGTCGGGGGCGAGGGAGCGCGCGTTTCCCTGCAATTCTGGGACTACGACACTGGCGCGGATGTGCGGATCCGTGCGCGAGGCGGCAAGCTTGACGCGCATGGATCGGCGAAGTACGCGATCTGCTGGAAGATTTCGTTCGCCAACGATTCAGGGAAAACGCGTATGGATGTCAGTATCCCGAGCGGAGAGTACGTTTACGAGCCGGTGGAGAACTGGGGAACGCTGCCGTCCGGCTGGGCGCTTGCGGATGTCGGCGGGGTCGGTGTGGACAGCCAGGACAATGTCTATGTCTTCAATCGCGGCGCACATCCGATGCTGGTTTTCGACCGCGAAGGGAACTTCCTCCACTCCTGGGGCGAAGGCGTTTTCACCCGTGCGCATGGCCTTTCGTTCGGTCCGGATGATACGCTCTACCTGACCGACGACGCCGATCACACCGTCCGCCAGTGTACGCGCGATGGCAAGGTGCTGCTGACGATCGGTATCCCGGGCAAACCAGCGCCGTTCATGAGTGGGGAACCGTTTCATCGTTGCACGCATACCGCGCTCTCCCCCCAAGGCGACATCTACGTTTCCGACGGCTACGGTAACGCGCGGGTGCATAAATACGCCCGCGACGGCAAGCATCTGTTCTCCTGGGGCCAGCCCGGCAGCGACCCGGGAGAGTTCAACATCGTCCATAATATCTGCAGTGACGCCGATGGCTGGGTCTACGTCGCGGACCGCGAGAATCACCGCATCCAGGTGTTCGACGGCAACGGGCGTTACGAAACCCAATGGAATAATCTGCACCGTCCCTGCGGGCTCTACATGACGCCCGGGAGCCATCCGATCTGCTACATCGGCGAGCTCGGCCCCGGCATGGCGATCAACATCGATGTCCCGAACCTCGGCCCGCGCGTGACCATCACCGATCATACCGGCAAGCGGCTCGCCCGCTTCGGCGGCCCGAAGGCCGGCTTCCGCCCCGGCGAATTCCACGCCCCGCACGGCATTGGCGTCGATTCGCACGGAGACATCTACGTTGGCGAGGTCGCCTGGACTAACTGGCGCGGCATCTACGGCGATAAGACGCCACCGGAGCCGTTCCGCTGCTTGCAGAAATTCCGGAAGGTGGCGACACCGCAACCGTCCTGACCTGCCGCTCGCCTGCGGCGCGCAGGTTGCCCGAGCCGCTCACGTCGGTTCGGGCAGCCGGTCAGAGCGCGGGTAACTCCGAGGCCGTGCGGGGATCTCGGAAAGCCGATCCGCCTATTGGTTCGAATCCTCCTCCGCATTGGCCACGCCAACGTGGTACACCGACCCATGCACGCGCCCGACACGGTCCCCCAGTCCAGCCAAGCGTGAACGCGTTCCGACCTCACAAACTTCGCTGGAACCCCATGGCGGGCAGCGTCACGCTTTTCAGCTCATCGCATTGAAGAATTCCCTCTTCGGCGAGCATCCGCAGATTCTCGATCTGCTTTTTGGCCATCTCGACTTCCGCGACCGAGGCGGTGAAGAGGTCGGCTTTCCGCGCGATGAGAGCGCCGATATCGGTCTTGTCCGTTATGTCAGCGAGAATGCCGGTGACTGCGACGGCGACATGAAGTGGTATCTCTGCACGCTCGAAGTCAACGGACGCCTTCAGGATCTTGTAGAGCTCAGCGGTCAATGCGTTGCGGATTGTGCCGATTTGCTCGTCGGCAGCGGCCAGGTCGAAGTGTTTGTGAACGCCCACGCGGTCGAGCAGCGATGGTTTCGCTTTCGTCTGATCTGCCTGAGCAATCATCGCGCGGACCTGGCCGCCAGCGTCAATCCTGTGCAGGTCGTCGGTCATCGCCGACACCTGACCAACCAGTTCGGCAACCCGTGCCAGGTGGCTCGTGCCGAAGTTCGCGATGGTATCGAACGTCACGGGCATGACTGACGAGAGGGCATTCCGTACCCCGCCGCCGGACGCCTTCATGATGTCCGGATAGAGCTTCTCGCCGCGCTCCACGGCCTGGGCGACGCCCGGATCTTCCGCGCCAGTGGCTGCCGCGTTGGGCGTAGCCGAACCGGGAGACTCCTTGGGCGGTCTGTCAGAGACGTGCTGATCGAAGATCTCAGAGAGCGTGAACCCTAGGCCAGCATTGACCGGTTGGCTTGGCGGCCCCGGAACGAAAGGGACACTTCCCGCCGGACGACTCTGTGGCCTCGTATCGTCGTCTCCGGAGGTGGATCTCTGGTCGACCATTTCTCTCAATAACGTGGTAGTCCAGCGCGTTGATTCCAACACTTGTTGCCCACAGGCACCCTCCAACGTCAGCCCACCACCAGGGTGCTCGCGCATTGCGCCGACGAGCAGGATGCTCGCATCGTTCTCCGGATTCCCCTCTCGGCGCTAGCTCCGAACGGCCGAAAGCAGGCGCCGTTCGATATCGGCACGCCTGGCGGCATCCTGGATGCGCTGCTGCCGGCCGGCCTCTTCAATCTCGCGGACCTTCGATGCGGCCCCTTCGAGCAGCGACTGGCATTCTTCGATCGTCTGAACGCTGATCATCGAATTCTGTTGGGCTGTTGCAATCTGAACGGCATTGTCGCCGGTCATCCGGGCGGTCTCTTTCATGGCCTCCGCGAGCGTATCGCGGAGCATTTTGTCCGCGGTGATGGCATTCTTCTGCTCGAGACCGACGAGATACTGAGCGAGGATCGACTGCAGGGCCGGAATGACCAGCGTCTTGGTTTTTGTGAACTCTTCGAGGATGGCAGAAGAGTTGTCTTTCGTCATCTGAATCTCGACCGCTTGCTGCTGCCCAAGCGTCATCGCGTTCTCAATGTTGTTGATTGCGATCTGAAGGCGCTGGCTGGCATGCTGGAGAGCAGCAACCTTTGCCGCGGCTGTGGGGTCGCCTTGATCAGCGGGGACCGCGCCGGCTGCCGCAACCCGGGTGAGCCATTGTTTGGCCTGCGCCGCGTCCGCTTTCAGGCCCTCGACGTAGGTCAGGTTCTCCTGCTGCATTGCCGCCATATCTTTCATTCGCTCGTGCTGGCGGTCCGCAATCTGATCGAGTTCGCCGATCAACGTGTTGATCCGCCGCTGGACGGTTTGCGTGTGCGCAAGAATTTGTTCGCGTTCATTGTGTACGAGGCTGATAGCCTTACCCAGAAGGCCGTGCTTTGCGGCGCTCGGGTTGAAGCCCTTGGAGACGGAAACGAGCTCGGTGAGCTTCGCCGACATTTCGCCAAGGTCAGATGCCTTGGTTTGCGAAAGGACTTTTCCTGTGATCTTCGCGTACGCATCGCGCTCGTTGCTGCCGAGGCTGGCAATTTCCTCGTCAGTCGGAATCTTGACGTCCACGGAGGCGGGGCTGCGAGCAGCGGGAAGGCCCGGCACACTGACCGCTACACTGCGCGGAGTGGTTGGACCCTTTGGTTCATCATCAATTGGCACGAGGCATCCGCTTCCCTGTTGCAGGACATGCGAACTATAGAGCATGCTCACGTCCATCGAACATGCTCCCTGTTTGTTTTCTCGAGCAATTTCATCGCCCTGACCGGAATCGCGCGATTCCCGTCAGGGCGATACTGCTCTGGCGTACGGTAGTGAGCCGCTATTTTCAATGTCAACAGGAATAAAAGACGTGGACAGAAAATCATGGTCACGGGGTTCGATCCGGCCATGTTCAGTGGCGGCATCAGGGCGGCGACCCGCTCAGGCGATAGCCTGGAGATCGACCCTCACCTCTCGCGCCGCGGTGTGGAGCCCGGCGATGGTCCCCGCATTGAGGGGGATTCCCTCGACCGCGTAGCGGTGCATGAATTCAGCCTCCATGAGGCCGGGCGGATAGAGCGCAGCGACACCGGCGCGGCGACGGCCGCGCCTGATCTGGCGCGCGATCGAATCGACCCGCGCCTTGAAGGCGCCGACCGGCTGGAACGCGGCGACATTGATCGCGATGAACACGTGCCCGTCCCGGCCCGGCCGCGGACCGGCAGCCATATTGCCAAGCTCGGTGCCGTAGCTCGCGCCGCTCAAGAGCGTCGATAGCATGCCGGTGACGACGGCAAGACCAACTCCCTTGTAGCCGCCGATCGGCTGGATCAGCCCAGCCAGCGCGGCCGCCGTATCAGTGGTCGGTTGACCCAGCTGGTCGAACGCCCAGCCTTCCGGAATTCTCTCCCCTTTTTGCTGATAGACCCTGATCTTTCCGTGCGCGGTCGCGCCGAACGCCGCATCCAGCACGATTGGCTCTTCCTCGCCGGCGGGAAAGGCGGCGGCGAGCGGATTGATGCCGACGATCTTGTCGGTCCCGCCCCAGGGCGCCATCGTCGGCAGCGCGTTGGTGGCGGCGATGCCGATCATATCGTGCTCGAGTGCCAGCGCCGCCCAGCGATCCATCGCGCCACAATGATTACTGTTGCGTACTGCTGCGAGGGCAATGGCACTCCGCGCCGCCCTCCTGATGGCAGCCCGCATGGCGAAATCGGCGACGATCTGTCCCATTGCGTTGGCGCCATCGACGATAATCGCATTGCCACAGTTGCGCACAATCCTGGGACGCCCGCGCGGATCGACGCCGTCCTCCGTCAGCTTGCGCACGTATTCCGGCACGCGCAGGGTGCCATGCGAATGGATGCCACGCTGATCCGCACTGACCAGCGCGGCGGCCAGCAGATGGGCGTCCGGCGATGCCATGCCGCAGCCGCGGAAGATTGCTTCCACGGCCTTGACC
>JBOHMN010000477.1:0-3953 GCA_050730175.1 Acetobacteraceae bacterium
GGATATGGGTGGAATGTCGAGATGCAAATCCGTGCCGCGCGCGCAGGGCTCCGGATCCTCGAGGTGCCGATGCCCTACCGCCGGCGTGCCGGTGGACGCTCGAAGGTTGCCGGTTCGTTGAGCGGCTCGATCCGGGCGGGGGCGCGCATTCTTTTGACCGTATGGCGCCTGACGGGGCGGCGCGCACCGTTGGCGAGCCCTGCAGCTCGGGTGCCTTGAATACCGCGACCGGGACGCGTATGGGCGTTCCTGCCCGCTAGTGTCCTGCCCCCTTACGTTCGCTGCCCTCGGCAGCGAGCGTAAGGGTATGAGCAGGCCGCTGAAAATAAAGAGTTGGTGTGCCGACTCAGCACGTTCATCGTGGGTAACCAGCGTGAGGGTCGGCAGACTAGAGCGGATCGCGCTTGACTGGAATCGCGAAGCGATCCAGGAGCGCGTAAATCCGCTCGGACAGACGATGTAGAGCATGTTCAGGCAACCTGAACATGCTCTACGGGGCGAGGCGGGCATGGTGGAACAGAGACGATGGATTTCGAGGCATTCTTCCGAAGCGAACTGGATGGGCTGCGCAAGGAGGGACGGTATCGGCATTTTGCGGAGCTCGAGCGCCTGGCGGGGCAATTCCCGGCAGCGCTCTGCCATCGCGGCTCCGCGACCTCGCGCATAACCATCTGGTGTTCCAACGATTACCTCGGCATGGGCCAACATCCGGCCGTGCTCGCGGCAATGCACGAGGCAATCGACAGGTTCGGTGCAGGGGCCGGAGGGACACGCAACATCGCCGGCACGAGCCCCGCGCATGTCGCGCTTGAGCGGGAGCTCGCGGCGCTCCACGGAAAGGAAGCGGCGCTGGTGTTCGGCTCGGGATACGTTGCCAACTGGACCACCCTTGCAACACTCGCCCGGCGCTTGCCGGGGACGGTCGTGATTTCCGATTCCGCCAATCACGCATCGATGATCGAGGGGATCCGGCACAGCCGTGCCGAGCGGCGCATTTTCGCACACAACGACGCAAGAGACCTGCGCCGGCAGCTTGCGACGATCACGCCTGAGCTCCCGAAGCTCGTGGCGTTCGAATCGGTCTATTCGATGGACGGCGACATCGCACCGATCGGGGAATTCCTCGACATCGCCGAGGAATTCGGGGCGCTCACCTATTGCGACGAAGTGCATGCGGTCGGGCTCTACGGCGCCGGCGGTGGCGGAATTTCCGAGCGTGACGGTAACGCGCGTCGCATCGGGGTGATCGAGGGAACGCTTGCCAAAGCCTTCGGCGTGATCGGAGGCTATATCGCAGGTTCGGCGGCGCTGTGCGATTTCGTCCGGAGTTTTGCTTCCGGCTTCATTTTCACGACCTCGCTGCCGCCTGCAATCGCTCAGGGGGCACTCGCCGCGGTGCGCCACGTGCGCGGTGCTGGCGCCTTGCGCGCGCGGCTGCACGAGCGGGTCGCAACGCTCCGGCGAGAGCTCGACGCCGCGGGCGTGCCCCAGATGCGCAATCCGAGCCATATCGTCCCTGTGCCGGTGGGAGATGCGGCGCTCTGCCGGCAGATTTCCGAGCTTTTGCTCGAAGAGCACGGCATTTATGTGCAGGCGATTAACTACCCGACCGTGCCGCGCGGGGCCGAGCGGCTGCGAATCACTCCCTCGCCGCTGCATTCGGACGCCGATATCGCGCGTCTCGTCGCGGCATTGGCAACGATCTGGTCGGCGCTCGATTTGCGACGGGCGGCATAACCCAGCCGCGCGACGCTCGGAGCTGCCAATCCAGGCCGGTTTTGCACGCAATCGCCGAAGCCCTATATTCTGCGCCATGAACAGGCGAGTCACGCTGGCGCACGCCGACGGCGCCCTGACAGCAGCCGGCGGGCCCGCCCAACGTCCCCGTGGCGCCGCCGACCATACGGTCTATCGCGCACTGGTCGAGGCGATCACCGATCACCGCCTGCCGCCCGGCACGCCGCTGCCCGAAGACCGGCTGGCTTCCGCCTTCGGCTACAGCCGCTCGGTGATTCGCCAAGCCTTGCAACTGGCGGCGCATGACCGGCTGGTCGAGCAACGTCCGAACCATACTGCTTTTGTCGCGCGCCCTGCCTTCCAGGAGGCGCGCGATGTATTTGCCGCACGCAGGATGGTGGAAGTGCCGCTGGTTGCCGTGGCGGCCGAGCGCGCAGATCACGCGCACCTGGCCGCCCTGGAGGACAACCTCGCCGATGAGCGGCTCGCCATCGCGGCAGGCCAAAGGCACAGCCAGTTACACCTGTCCGGCGAATTTCACCGCCTGATCGCTGCCCTCGCCGGCAATCCCGTGATAGCGCGCTTCGTCGGGCAACTCGTCTCGCAGAGCGCGCTGATCCTCGCGCTCTACGAGTCCGTCGGGCAACCGAGCTGTTCCGCCGCCGAACATGCGGCTCTCTTGGCAGCGATCGCCGACCACGATCCCGCTGCAGCGGAGAGCCGCATGGCGGCGCACCTCGAGCGTCTGGCGGCGAACCTGGCACCGGCACCGGAACCGCGTGCGATCGACTTTCGCACGCTGTTCGCAACGAAACCAGCGGAAATCTCCGCTCCGCGGCCGCGGGCCCACCGCCGGCGAACCGCCCTCACCGGCGCGACAAACGACCGACAGTAGCACCCGCCGTCGCAGAGAGGGCTACGGGAACCGCCGCAACCGTTCTCGCAGTTAGCTCGGAGGCGCTGCAATGGGTTCTCCTCCACCCTGCTACCGCCAACTCCACCACGGATCGCTACCGATCTCTGAGAGAGTCGGATGCAAGAATGTTCGCGGTTGCATATTCTCTTGTGCGACCAGGGCTGGTGTGTTAACCCCGCGACCCTGTCAATCGTCCGCCGGCAAGGCGGCTCAAGGCAATGGAGGATCTCATGTCCACTTCCATCAGGATCGGGCGGCGTACGGTTCTTGCCGGTGCGGGCGGCGCAGCAATCGCGGCGACGCTCAGCGCGCCGGCAATCGCCGCCGCCAAGACCTTCACCGTGGGCGTTCTCGGTGTCCTGAGCGGGCCGGATGCGGCCTGGGGCCTCGTCAACAAGTACTGCGCGATCACCACCGCCAATATGTACAACGCCGCAGGCGGGTTCCCGATCGACGGGGACAAGTACCACGTCGAAGTGGTACCGTCCGATACCCAGCTCGATCCGAAAATCGCCATTGCCGGCGCAGAAAAGCTGACTTCCCAACGCGGCATCCGCTACATCATCGGGCCCAACACGGACACCGGCGCGCTCTCGGTTGCGCCGGTGATGAACCGCAGCAACACGATTTTCATTCCCTACGCTTTCAGCAGGAAGCTCTATACGCCGCCCGCCGAGAACGCGATTCTCGGCATGGTCGCCTCCTACGAAGCGGGTCCGATCATCTACAAGTACTTGATGGAAAAGCGGGGCGTGAAGTCGATCTCCTTCATCGCCGCGGACGCTCCAGACCCTCTCGATCAGCAGAAATCGGGCGCCGCGGCCGCCAGAGAGCTCAAGCTCAAAGTGCTTGTCGACAATGCCGCGTACCAACCGAGTGCGACCGACTTCTTCTCCGTGATGGCGCCGCTGGTCCGGCAAAAGCCGGATCTCATCGTGTTGTCCGGCGTCGCTCCAGCCACCACCCCGCTCTTGATCAAAGCGGCGCGGCAGCTCGGCTACAAGGGCTTGATGTCAACCGAGACCGCGCAGAATGCGCAGATTTTGAACCAGGGAGCCGGCAAATACGCCGAAGGATTCATTTCGGTTGGCGGTGCCTCGACCCCGACGATCGAGTCCGAATACATGACGCGCTTCGTCAATGAATATAAGAAGGTGGCCGGCGAATGGGATGACGAGGCGGGGACGAAAGTCTACGCGCTGGAAATGATCCTGCGCACCATCGCCAAGGCGGGACCGAAGGCGTTCACTGATACCAATGCGTACAAGACAGCGATCGAGAGCTTCGAGATCCCCAATCC